>JBELAC010000011.1:0-41049 GCA_049509215.1 Terriglobales bacterium | reverse complement strand
TTATCAAGAATCATCTTGAGCTGAAGAGCGGCATTCGCGTGCTCGTTGAAGCTAACCTGCTGGAAAATTGCTGGGGTGGTTTTTCGCAGACGGGATTTTCGATCGCCGTTTCGCCGAAGAACCAGAATGATCATTGCCCGAAGTGCTCGGTAACGGACATTACGATTCGCTATAACCGCATCCGGAATGTGGGCGGCGGGATTATTTTCGCAAACATCAATGCGGGGCATGGCGGGGCGGCCTCGGATGGCGACCGCTACAGCGTGCACGACTTGCTGGTCGACGCGGTGCACGACGAGGAAAGCTGGAAAGCGCAATCGACCTTCTCGCTGATTCTGTCGAACGAGCCGCCAATTCACGATTTGGCACTCGATCATGTGACGGCGTTTGTCCCGGGACCGCTGTTTCAGATCCGAAATCACAACGAAGAGAAAATTCATAATTTCAGCATCACGAACAGCATTCTGATGGCGGGAGGAAGGCGGCCGGAATTTTCGTCGGCGGGCGGCGGCCAGGCGAATTGCGCGACGCGGACGCAGCGCGTTGGCGCCGAGGCCGTCTTGAACGAGTGCTTTGATCCATACAAATTCGCGAACAACATGATCATCGGCTCGAAGGGCGGATGGCCAAAGGGGACGATCGTGGTTGGATCGCCGGACGCCGCTGGCTTGCGCGACATTAAGAACGGGGTCGCCAAGGATGCACGACTCTGCCATACGAAGGGTGACGGGTGCGGCAAGGCGTCTCCGGGGGCGAGTGCGGCGAGCGATGGGCGCGATATTGGCGTGGACGTGGATGGCCTCGACGCGGCGCTGGCCGCCGTCGAATAGGTAACTTTTGTAACCGTTCTGGCGTAATCGGAGCGCCGGGATCACAGCAATCGGCTCCGGGCTGCGTGATAAGATTTTTGTAGTTTGCCAGCCAGAAATCCAAGCGAGCGCAAGTGCAGCCCTGTCTTCGTGACGGGTTGCCACCGCTCAGGGACGAATCTGCTTTACGACATGTTGCTGTCGGCGGGCGGGTTCACAATCTACCGGGGCAACCTGCCGGTTTTTGAGACGCTGATTCCCCGTTTTGGATCGCTTGCCAGCCGCCGCAATCGCGAACAACTGCTCGAAGTGTGGTTCCGCAGCAAGGCTTTTCGGCGCAGCGGGCTTTCGCGGGAGCAGTTGGCTCCGCGAATTTTGGACGAATGCCGCGGGGGCGGGGATTTGATCCGGATCGTGCTGGATACGATCACCGACTCGCAGGGCGCGCAGCGGTGGGCGCTGTACGATCCCGACAATGTGCTGCATATAGAGCGGCTGAAGTCGGAAATTCCGAACGCGCTTTTTCTGCATATCATTCGCGATGGGCGCGACATTGCGCTCTCGCTGAAAAAAATGGGCGGCTTCTCGCCGCTGCCGTGGGATCGCGGCGAAACGGCCAGCCTGGTGGCGACCGCATTGTATTGGGAGTGGATGGTGCGGAACGGGCGCGCGCGCGGGGCCAAGTTCCCTGCCGATTATTACGAAGTGCACTACGAAGACTTGATCATGGAGCCGCACGAGACGCTCAACGAGATGGGCGCGTTTCTCGACCATGATTTGGACTATGACCGGATTCAGAAGGCCGGGCTGGGACGGGTTTCATCGACGAACTCGTCGTTCCGCGAAGAGGGATCGCAGGAGAAGCTTCATCCGTTGGGACGGTGGAAAGAACGCCTGTCGCGCAGCAATGTGGCCGCGATCGAGCGAGCGGTGGGAAAATGCCTGGAGCAGACGGGATATGAATTGTCGCTTCCGGAAGCAGAACGAAGACCGGGCTTGGCGGAGTGGGCGAAGCGGGCGGAATATCGGAATTATTTGAACTCGAAAATGTGGTTAAAGCTAAATACGCCTGCCGGGCGGATGGTGGATACATCGGTGCTGGGGATTGAGGATGGGGCGGTGGCGGAGGTGGCGAAGCTTTGAGCGGAGCTTTGCTCGTGATCACGACATCCCCGAGAGCCTGAAGGCTCAAGGATCTCGTTAATCGGAAGCGCACGGGTGATCACCTGGCTCCCAGCACTCCCCGATAAACCTCTACCCACTGCTCGCGCACTACCTCCCACGTATATTTCCGCGATTCTTCGTAGGCATTCTTTGCTAATTGAGCAGCGAGGTCCGGCTCGCGCAGCAGGCGGATTACGTTTGCTGCCAGCGCTCTTTCGTCTCCTACCGGCGAGAGCAATCCGGTGCGGCCGTTTTCTACCAGATAGGGCATGGACTCGGGCGAGGTAGTGACGACGGGCGTGCCGGCGCCGAAGGCTTCGATGACCGAGACCGGCATGTTGTCGAGCCAGGAAGCGTTGATGAAGATGTCGGCGTCGTCGTAATACTTGCCGATCTGCTGGCGTGAGACTACGCCGGTGAAGGTCACTCCGGTGAGGTTCAGATCGGCGACGAGCTTGCGCACATCGGATTCGAGCGGGCCTGCGCCGACCAGATCGAGTTGGGCTTCGGGATAATCTTTTTTCACTTCCGCAAACGCTTTGACGACCACGTCGACGCTGTAATAGTTGTGAAATCCGCGCGTGCAGACCAGATGCGAGCGAAGCGGATGGCGCTCGCGATAGCGGAACTGGGAGAGATCGACGAGATTGGGGACGACGACGGCGGGGAGACCGAACCCGCGGAAGACGTCGACGAGATATCCGGAGGGCGCGACGATGCGATCGACGCGCGAGAGCACGAACTTGGCGGAACCGAAGCGTTGCAGGTGGTCGCGAGCTTCTCCGCTGCGGTAGTTAATGATGGTTTTCTTGCCACGTAGTTTCGCGAAGAACCACGCGGGTGCGGGTGCGAGCAGGAACGACCAGTAGGAGGCAGAGAAGATGTGCGCGACGTCGACGTCTTTCAGGCTGCGCCAGAGATGCCAGAAGTAAATCGGTTCGCGAAGGATGGTGCGCAGGCCGGGGATGCGCTCGGCCCATCTGAAAGGGCCCGGTAGTGGAGGATCGACGGCGAGGAAGCGGACTTCCACGTCGGGGTCGTTTTGCCAGAGGCGCATGAGGAGGTCGGCCTGGACGGCCTGGCCTCCGATATAGCGCAGGCTGGGCGCGACGATGGCGACGCGCAGGGGACGGCCTGATGATGCCCGTCGTGCTTCGGTGTGTGCTTTAGAGCTCAGTCGTAACCTCAGCGGCTAAAGCCGTCTTCAACGATGCGGGTTTAATCGCAGCGCTGAAGCGCTGCGCCACCCAAGATCCCCCTGGCAAGCCTTCCTCAAGTATTCCCACGGCGGCCAGCATTCGTAGAGGTGGACTGGTTTCGCGAGACCGACGGGTTTCACGAGATGGGCTAGTTTCGCGGGCGAGGGTGCCCGCGCCACACTTGATCAAACGTTGCACGCGGCTAGAGGATGCGCTCATGCTTTGCGTCTTCTTTGGCGCTTTTCGTCGAGAAGGGACACGTAGAGATCTTCGTACTGGCCGAGGACGCGGGCAAGACTGAAGTTTTGTTCCGCGAACTGGCGGGCGACGCTTCCCTGGTGGGCGCGGAGATTGGGATCGGATAGAAGGCGGATCACCGCCTTAGCAAACTCGCTTTCGTTGCCGGCGGGGATGAGCGCTCCACGCTGGCCCGCATTGTCGACTAGCTCGGAATTGCCTCCGACGTCGTAGGCGACCACGGGCAAGTTGGCAGCAAAGGCTTCGATGATGACGTTCGAGAGGCCTTCGGAAACGGAGGTGAGAACAGCGACATCGGTGGAAGCGAGAATCGCGGGAATGTCGCGGCGATCGCCGAGAAAAACGACGCGACTGCTGAGGCCCAAGGCGGACGCCTGCTGTTCGATTTCGGCACGCATCGGACCGTCGCCGGCGAGGACGAATTCGGCATCGGGCATGCGCTTGTTGACCTCCGCGGCAATGCGGAGGAATCCGGCATGATTTTTGTAGTCGGCATTCATGCGCGCGACCATGGTGACGCGCGGCGATCTGGATGGCGGAAGCGCGGGGGCAGCCGTCTCAAATGCCGCAGCGGGCAAGGCATTCCCGATAACGAACAACTTCTCGCGTGCAATTCCGTCAGCGGCGAGGCGATCGCCTCCGGCTTTGGAGTTGCAGACAACGGCGTCGCACCAGCGAAAGGCAGTGGCTTGAGCGCGGAACTGCGCGGGCGTCATCAGGTCGCCTAGCTGGCGATGGCTGCCGATCACGATGGGCACACGCGCCAGACGGGCGGCGGGGATCATGGTGAGGTTGACGTAGAAATCGAATCCATGGGCGACCTGGATTTGGTGCTTGCGAAGATGGCGGCTGAGATCGAGGCGCGCGCGCAGAGACTGGAAGCCGTAGAGGCTGCCGCCCAGAGGAAATTCGGGAATCTCTCCCAGATGATCGGCCATTTCTCCGCGCCGGTGCACGCACCCGAGGTGAACGTCGAAGCGAGACGGAGCGAGATGCTCGGCGAGAACCGCGAATTGCCGCTCCGAGCCTCCTGTTTCGAGGGTATTGACCATCAGGAAAAGATTGGTTGGCGGCTCGGTAATTTGCGGGATCGTTATGTTCGCAGCATCCGTGGCGCCCACTGGATTATTCTCCAACCGGGGCGGAGGCCAACTCGGGAGCGCTCGGAATTTTTCGCCGGGAATCGGCGACCACAGGGAGTGAGGACAGGCCGGCGGGCTTGACGTATTTTTCGAGGAAATTACGGTGCCAGAGCTCAAACATCAGCAGGCGCCAGATGCGGCCGGTCATGGTTTTGCCGCGGAGAAGGTGATCGTCCATCAGGCGGCGTACGCCGCTCGCCTGAAAGTAGCCGCGCTCGAGCGTACGCGGTTCGAGCAGGATCATCAGCATATCTTTCAGTTCGTGGCGCATCCAGTGGACAAGCGGGAGCGAGAATCCGCGCTTCTCGCGGTAGAGGGCTTCGCGGGGCACGCCCACGCGCTCGGCCAGTTTACGAAGAATATACTTTTGCTGTTTGCCGCGCAGTTTCCACTCGGGACCGAGGCCGGTGACCCATTCGATGAAAACATGATCGAGAATCGGAGCGCGTGTTTCGAGCGAGTTCAACATACTCATGCGGTCGACTTTAGCCATGATGTCGTCGACGAGATAGGTTTTCGTATCCACGTAGAGAAGCTGGCTGACTGGATCTTTGGTGGGCGCGGCGGCAAAACGGCGGCGCAGAACGTTGGCGGGATCGTCGCTGCGGTTGAGGATGGCGCGGAAATCGTCGGAGAGCAGCGGCGTGTCGCGCTCGAAGGCGGGGAGGAATGCGAGGCCGTCGATGTAGCGCTCCTGCCATGGGAGCGAAATGTTGTAAGTGAATTTGCGGCCGTCCATGCCGTTGGGCAGGCGGGGAAAAATCTGGTTGCGGAAGAAT
The DNA here is from genome assembly GCA_049509215.1 of Terriglobales bacterium. Lineage (GTDB taxonomy): Bacteria > Acidobacteriota > Terriglobia > Terriglobales > Acidobacteriaceae > Acidiflorens. The sequence continues at coordinate 35,698 of JBELAC010000011.1, read as the reverse complement.
TTGCGCGCCCACCCGGGAATGCGCTCGAAGACCTGGCGGCCGGCGTGAATGCGATAGCGGTCATAACCGGCAAAGATTTCGTCGCCGCCATCGCCGGAAAGCGCGACGGTCACGTGCTGGCGCGCCATCTGCGAAACGTAGTAGGTCGGCAGCATGGAGGAGTCGCCGAAAGGCTCCTCGAGCGAACTGGTGAGGTGCTCGACGGTTTGGACGACGTCGGGCTCGAGAATCAGCTCGTGATGATCGGTGCCGAATTTCCTTGCCACCATGCGCGCGTATCGAGCTTCGTCGAAATCGTCTTTCTTGAATCCGATGGAAAATGTTTTGACCGGGCCAGCGCTGGCACGCGCCATCATGGCGACGATGGTGGAGGAGTCGGTGCCTCCGCTCAGAAATGCGCCCAGCGGCACGTCGGAGATGAGGCGCATTTTGGTGGCTTCGAAGAGGCGATGGTCGAGTTCCTCGAGACACTCCTCTTCGGCTTTTGCTGTAATAACCCGGGGCGTATGCGTGCCGTATTCGGGAAGATCCCAATACTGGCGAATCTTGACCTGGCCATTTTCGAATTCCAGCAAATGTCCGGCGGGAAGCTTGTGAATGCCGGTGAAGGCGGTAAGCGGCTCGGGGACGTATCCGTAGTAAAGGTATTCGAGCAGCGCCTGCGAGTTGGCCTCGGCCAGTTCGGGCGCAACGGCGAGAATGCTTTTGATTTCCGATCCGAAATAGAGATTGCCGTTGTGCAGCGCGTAGTGCAGGGGCTTCTTGCCGAGGCGGTCGCGGGCGAGGGTCAGCCTGCGCTTGTTTCTATCGTAGATGGCAAGGCCGAACATGCCGCGGAGTTTGGTGACGCAGTCCGCGCCCATGTCTTCGTAGAGATGGATGATGCACTCGGTATCGGTCTTGGTATAGAAGCGATGGCCGCGGCTTTCGAGATCGGAGCGGAGATCGGGAAAATTGTAGACTTCGCCGTTGTAGACGATCCAGGCGCTGCGGTCTTCGTTAAAAACGGGCTGATGGCCGCCCGAGAGATCGATGATGGAGAGACGGCGCATGCCGAGGCCGGCGCCATCGGCGACGTAGATGCCTTCATCATCGGGGCCGCGATAGCGGATCGGGTCGCACATCTGGCGCACGAGAGCTTCGGTGAGGTTGCTCTCGCGAGTTGTGCTGACCACTCCGGCAATTCCGCACATGATCGATTGTTATCCTCTCATGCTGGCGGGAGCCAAAGTCGATTTTTCCAATGAAGGTGCGCTCGTCGAAAACTTCTTGAAGCGATAATCCCGATAGTCGCCGGGATTGCCCTCGCGCCCATCACAGGCGGCGAGGACAATGTTGGTCATCTCGCGCGCGGTCACAAAGTGCAGGGTTTCTTTTCTGTCGGTTGCGCCGGTGACGAGCTCGCCGAGAAATTTGCGGAAACCTGCGCCGACTACGGCGTCTTTCTGGGTTGGATCCATGCCGTGACAATGCAGCTTGATGAAGAGCCAGTCGGGGCGCCCGGCAACGCGAACCTGGGCTTTTTTCCAGAGAGCAAGACGATGCAGCGTCATCGGAGTTGCGCCGGTGATCGCTCCATTTTCGAACGCGGGCTTTTTTGTGCGCAGCGTGCGGGCAAAGTCGGTGACGAGTGGCCCTTGAATCATGATCGGCCAGATCTTTGGCGCGCGACCCTTTTCAAGATCGCGGCCCGTCCAGTGCGGGATGGGCTGATCAAGCGGGAATCCGCATTCGTAGATGGAATTGATTTTGGGGGTCTGTGATTTATGCCACAAACTGGTCGGCATAGTGAAGTCGGCGTAGCAGCCGGTGTCGGCGAGGATCTGCACTTCCGAATCGACGCCGCAAGCCCAGCCTGAATTGCCGAGTGAGAAGTTTCCGTGTACGAAGGCGTAGCGGGGCTGGGTCGATCCCGGCTCGACGGAAAGGCAGCGATGGCGGAATGCCAGATGATCGCGGAATTCGGTGATCGTGCGGCGCGTGTTCTCGGCTGAGTCAGGGTCGGTCATTCCGTGATGCAGGTGGATCTCGGTCTCGCCCCAGCCAGCATGGCAGTGGGTGGCGAGCATCTCGACCAGTTCTTCATCGTATTGCTCGGCAGGATAAAAGTAGGTGTGGACCAAGGGACGGCCGTCGTGGTCGAGCAAGCCGTCGGCCGCCTTCGGATATTCACCCGTCCAGAATTCCACGCGAAGCATTTGTTCCGGGCGCGGGACGCGCTTGAAGCCGCTGGTGGGATCGATGGCTGGTTCGAAATGATCGGCGAGGGCGATCACCAGATGAACAGGCCCAGACACGGGAGATCGAAGCGCTTGCCGGGTCGCGGCGGGCAGAACTTTTTTGGCGTAAACGAATTTTTTCCTGAGGCCCATTTTCTAAGCGGTCCTTAAAGGGGCGTGCGGAGCAGCGTACTCGGAATCGCTAAAGCGATTCCCTGATAGAAATCTTCACTACTCGACGAAGTCTCCGGGCTTGATGCAAGTCAGCCGGCCCTTGAAGCTCTAGTCCTTCCGCGGCGGCTTACGGCCGCAGACGGCGATGGAAAAATCGCCGACGCGCATGTCGGCCATGCCCATCGCTTCGTACCAGCGGAAAACCTGCTCATAGGTGTGCTTGGACTGGTACTTCGGCGAGTACCAGTCGAAGGTGTCGAGCATGCGATATTCCGGATCGGGCTGGCGGTTCACGGGAAATACGTGATGCACCAGGCCGGCAGCGGGACGCCCCACGAGCGGAATTTTCTTCAAGATTGTTTGAGTGTTGTACGAAACGGGCACCACGACTTTCAGAATGCCGTGGAGCGTCTGCGGCTTCATGCGCGTCGTGAAATGGCGCCAGAAATCGCTGAAGCGGTACCACTTGTTGTATCCGCTATAAAGCCACACGGCGAGAAGGCCGCCCGGCTTCAGATATTTTTCAAGCGCCTTGACGGCCGCTTCGCAGTCGGGAGTGTGGTGAAGCACGCCCACGCTGTAGATGACGTCGAAACTTTCCGGTGCAAAAGGCAGGGCGAAAACGTCTGACTGAAAGGCAACGAAGTCACGATCGGCAAGATTCTTGGCAGCCACTTCAGCGGCGGCGCTGAGGTCGACGCCAACCACGTGCGCTCCCCAACTGGTGGCAACTTCGGCGAAGCGGCCCATGCCGCAACCGACGTCGAGCACCAGCTTGCCTTGCAGCTCCTCAGGCCGGAGCGTTGTCTTTATGCGAAACTGGCGGTCTTCTTCCTTGATTTCGTCATGGTCGAACTGCACGCGCTGGTAGCGATGCCACTGGAAGCCAAAGCTGGCGGCATAATGCTGGGCATCGACAAAACGGGCAATTCCGTTTATGAAGGGGTACGCGCGCTTGCATCCTGGGCAAACATAGCCTCCGGTGCCATCGGCATCGAGCTTGGAAAGGCAACTGAGGCAGCGCAAGATCTCCTGTAGCTCAGCGCCGAGCTTCGATCGCGCCTGTTCTTCGGTGGTGCTCATAGACCTCCCATCCATGCCAGCTAAAAAGCTGCCTGCCATTCATCCCCACCGTACGAGTCCCGCCACGCGTCACGGTGTCACACGTGGCCGCGAGCAAAGACTCCGAGCGACGCATAGTCGAGTGCTTCCGAAAGAGCCTGCGTCGCCAATTCGTAACCCAGATGCCGCATCAGGGGTCCCCAGGCCGCTTCAATTTTTTCGACCATCGGCGCCGGCAACTCGTTGTGCCAGCCGCCGGAACCGGCTGCGCGCACAAACGACAAGTCCTTTCGCGAGCCTTTGGTCAAACCACAATCTTCGCTCTGCTGCTGTTCGAGTTTTCTCATCCGGCCGGCTGAGCTGCGCTCGACAGCTTGCGCAATCTGCTCGGCGCTTGTGTTCAGGTTCAGGAAAGCGACGATCTTCCGGAGTTCCCGTGCGGTGTCCGCAATCATGTCTTCGTATCGCAGCATGAGGAAGCGCGGATCGCCCTCACTGGTCGCGAGCCAGGTCACGACGTTTTGTCCCCATGAACCATGCGGGCAGGTTTCACCGGCAAGAAAGCGGGTGACAAATTTTTCGATGGGAGAATCGTCTTCGATCTTCTTGATCTTGCGGTGATAATGATATTGGGAAAGCACGACGTCGCGCGGATCGCGCACGATGTAAATCACACGCGGATAGCGGGGATCGAAGCAATCGTGGCTCTTGATGATGCGCGGCCGGGGCATGCGGTCAAAATCGCGCTTGCTGGTGTCGGTCGGATCGGGAATGAAACGGCGAATATTCGCGAAGTTTACAGCCTGGTCGGGGAACATCAGGTTGCCCAGCAGAAAGCGGGTCCAGGTGTTGCCGGATTTTGGAAACGAAACCAGGAAAACGTCGTCCGGAAGGATGACGAGGCTGCGTCCGGGCGAATGCAACCCCAGCCCGCGCTTGACGCCGAACATCAGATGTCGAATGACTCCGCTGCGTGCCATTGTCTCGACCTTTAGGACGGAAAGTTGTCCGCTCTCGTTCTCAGTTCTCAGTTCTCAGTTCTCAGCAAGATCTTAAAATCCCAATGTTAAGAACTGTGGAACACTTCTTCTTTTTCACCGGCGAGGATGTTGTTGACGGCTTCGACGCCCATCATCACCGAGTGGTCCATGTTCCCGATTTCGTAGCGCCACGCGCCGAACCGTCCGCGCGAGTAAATTCCGTTTTCCAGTAATGCCGGTTGCAGCACAGCCAGCGCGGCGTCACGGCCCAGCGTGGGGATTGGATAGGAGTAGCCCACGATGCGATGATAGCGCGACACGATGCGGCTTCGGTCGGACTCTTCCATCATTCCGGCTTTGATCAATCCGGTTGTGACTTGATCCAAGATCTTATCGGGATCGGGCGTCTCGCCGACACGGAACGAGATTTCACACATCAGCGAGCTGTAATTTTCGGTGTCGCCGTTGGGAACGTTGTTGGGCGAATAGTGCGAGAAATAGGTCGCCCGGTAGCAGGGCATGTCGGCATCGGTGAAATAAATCCAGCAACGGCCGGTATCGATTTTTTTCTTCAGGCCCAGACCAACGACAAGAAGGTTGTTGTGTTCCAGAGCGGCGGCAGCGTCGTGCAGTTTGCCGTCGGCCGGCTTCATCATCTCGACGAGCAGGTCGAGGGGCGCAGTGGAGATCAGGACGTCATACGTGTCGCCGGTGCCGTCGGCAAACGAGACCGTGCGGCGGACGGGATCGATTCCAGCCAGCTTTTTTCCGGTCTGAAGTTTGTCGGGGAAATACCTGGCAATGCGGCGATAGATCTCACCGGTGCCGCCGTGCAGCGGAAACTTGAACTTGCTGTTCGGGCCCCAGCTGACGTCGTCGCGCTCGTAGAGCACGTTTTCGAGCAGGCGCTTGAAGTCCATGACGGCAACGCGGTCGGCAATCCAGTGCTTGGACATCTGTTCGAGCGGGGTGGTCCAGACCTTGGAGTTGTAAGGAAACATGAAGGCATCGGCGATGCCCTGCCCGAAGGTAGCCAGAATCCAATCGCGGAAGTTGGCAGCGGCCTTGGCGCCTCCGTTCGATGCCGCCTTGGCGGCTCCCACCAAACAACTCACCTGAACCTCTTTCGGGAGGTAGCGCAGGTTGCTCTGGAAGGGATACGGGACCCAGGATTCTCCCTTGACGATCCAGCTCTCGCGGATGCGTTCGTGCTGCTCTTTGCCAAGGACCTTGTCGATCAGGTTGTCGAAGTACTTGTAGTGCGAAAAGATGACGTGTCCGCCTTCGTCCCAGACGAACCCGTGCCGGTCGACGTGCGAAGTAGCGTGGCCACCGACGTCATCGGACTTCTCATACATGACCCAGTTGTCGTAGCCCAGCTCGTGCAGGCGGTAGGCCGCACCCAGCCCGGTCGGCCCTGCTCCAATGATGACGATCTTCTTGCTCATAGAGTGAGAATCCACGCGCAGTTCAGGTGCCGCAAGACTGCCTCAAAATCAGCGGACAGGAGCCACGGTGCCGGCCGTTCGATCGGCATAAGCCTCCAGGAAATGTCGAGGCTTGCTGGGGGTAGCAGGCGCTGCGCTGAGTTCTACGTCTCTTTCTTTCAGGGTCGCAAACAAAGTCGAAGTAAAAGCTACGGCGAAATACGGGAAAAACTGATAGGCCTCCGGCGCAAATAAGGCGCCGACGACGAATCCTATGAGCGAACTATGGAGCGCGCCCACAAACAAGATAGTATGCTCATCGAGACCTTTGGCCTTTCGCATGATTCTCAAGTTCTTAAAAGCATAGAAAAAGAACATCAGGTACAGAACCAAGGCCGGGATGCCACCTTCGACGCAAATCTGCAGATAGGTCATATGCACTTCGTGCCAAATGGTGGAATAGACGACGAAATTGTTGGCCCCAATGCCGAAAACCGGGTAGTTCTCGATGCCCTCAACCGCCCGCTCCATCAGGAACATGCGGTCGCGGTACGATCCGTAGGCGGACTCGTCGGTCTTGCTGTCACCACCCAAAGCCTGGAAACGGTCATATAATTTTCCGCCCGCAACCGCACCCAACAGGATGGCCGTCAGAGCGACGCCTGCGATCAGTTGTGGGCGTTTACCGCGCACGCCAAAATGCCACAAGGTGACCGTGCCGGAGATCATGAGGTTGATAAAGCCGGCGCGCGAAGCGGTCAGGAACATGGCGGCCATCATGGGAAGCATCGCCATTGCCCACAACGACTTTCTGAACGCGGTCTTGGCGGTCACGAGGAAGGCGAGTGCGAAGGGCAGCGTCAGCACAATGGCAAAGGCGAGATCGTTGGGGTTGCCGTAGATGCCGCCGATCACACCTTCCAGGCGCGGCTGATCGTGACCCTTAATGATCGAGATCGTGCAGATAATGGCAACGGACGCGGCCTGGATGTAAATGATCTTGCGCAAGCGCTCGAAGGTGGTGATCAGTAGAAATGTCAGCATCCACGCTACCCACACCTTGGAGAAATCGATGGTGTGGCTGATGGCACCGCCGGGCCAGACGGGCGATACGAAGCCGCCCACAAAATAAAGAACGACCAGGGCCAGAAGGACTTTCCCTTCTTTGGGTACGTCTTTCAGCGTGCGTTTCGTTTTGCCGAGCGCCTGGAAGAAGCTCCACATGGCGAGGATGGCTGTGATTTTGGCTAAGGGTAAATACTTGAGCAGGGGGAGCCAATCTTCGGGCCGGGCGCAGTAGACGATAAAGAAAGCGCTTAACCAGAAGAAGCCCTTTTTAGTTGGGTCGATATTCTGGATCCGCGTGCGAAGGGATGGCCTTTCTGCGGTCTGATTGAAATTATCCCCGATTGCCACCACGCCCTCGTTTCGCTGACTCTAATGCCCCGGCCGACTGCTGACCCATCCCACACCTACCGCCCTGCCCTGAGCTTCCAAAAGATGGATAGCATGACGACGGCCCACATCTTTTCCGGTACAGATGCCCTGTCCCAAGCTCCAAATCAGGGAGATAAGCGGGGGGACGCTTTTGGACAGAAAACCTCTACAGTCTAGAGCACACGCGCTGCCAATCCGGACAAAACCTCCGCGTACGACGCAGCGCCTATATGCTTATCTGTCAATCATTTACAGCGCACATACGTACTAATAATTACCTCATCATGCTACCACAATGCGGAGAAATGGGAAAATATTTGCTCACATCTTTGGTAACTTGTGGACACTACTTTCCCTAAGCAGGCTGCGGAAAAAGTCCAGCGGACTAGGAAAGACGACCGCCGGGGCTGAAGCCCGGACAGATTCGAGGCGACTTACGCGGCCCCTTCGGCAGGCTCTGAAGGGCCGCTCTTCCACGGCGATGCCTGCGTTCGTGAGTTTTTCCGCAACCTCTTAGATCCCGAATCACTTTAGATCCCGAATCACTTGCGGGACAAACACGGACTTCAATTCCCTACCAGCAGATCCCCTCATAGGTCTTCACACCCTCGGGACGCTTCGCCCGGTCCAGGTGGATAAGGTCGATCACGATCTGTTCGGGCCGCAGGTAGGGCGCAAGCCGCTCCTTACTCGCCGACTTGTTACCGAGGATGACGACTTCGGCGAAGCGCAACACGCCTTCGAGATCGGATGAGAGTACCGATCCGATATGCGGGATCACCTCTTCGATGTACTGGCGGTTCGCCCCTGCCAGCCGTCCGAGAGAAACATCTTCGTCCCACACGCGAACTTCCAGGCCTTCTCCCATCAGGCGCTTGATCAACTGCACCTGAGGGCTTTCGCGCAGATCGTCGGTTCCCGCTTTGAAGCTGAGGCCAAGTTGCGCAATTTTCTTTTTGCCCGTGGTCATCACCATATCCACGGCGCGGTCAACGTGCTCGGCATTGCTCGGCATGAGCGATTCCAGCACGGGGAGCTTCAGATCGAGCTCTTTCGCCTTATAGGTAATCGCTCGCAGGTCTTTGGGCAGGCACGAACCGCCGAAAGCGAAGCCGGGAGACAGATAGGTCGGGGCGATGTTGAGCTTTGTGTCCGAAACAAAAATTTTCGTGACCGCGTGCGCGTCCACGCCGAGATGCTTGCACATGGTGCCCATCTCATTGGCGAAGCCGACTTTCAGCGCGTGATAGCAGTTCGAGAAGTACTTGACCATTTCAGCCACGGGAATGGTGGTCTCATAGAGCGTCGCCGGAACATCTTTGTAGAGTTCGCGCAGGGGTGCAAGATGATTGGTGTCACTCGCTCCCAGGATGGTGTAGGGAGGATTCAGGAAATCGGCGACTGCGCTGCCTTCGCGCATGAACTCCGGGTTGTAGCAGACGGTGAAATCCCGGCCGCACTTCTTGCCGCTTTCTTTTTCGAGAATAGGCAAGGCAATCGTCTCAGTCGTGCCGGGCAGAACAGTGCTGCGCAGGACGAAAACGTGCGGAGATTTTTTCTGCCGGATGGCGGCGCCAATTTCGCGCGCGACACTTTCGATGTGGCTGAGGTCGAGCTTGCCATTCTTCAGGCTGGGAGTGCCGACACAGACGAACGAGACATCGGAATTCATGACGGCGTCCGCCGCGTCGCTGGTGGCACGCAACAGCCCGGCCTTTTTCGCTTCCGCAACCAACTCGCGCATGCGGGCTTCGACGATAGGAGTGCGCCCGGAATCGAGCATCTCGACCTTGGCCCGGCTGAGGTCCACGCCAATGACCTTGTGGCCCATGGAAGCGAAGCAGGCGGCGGAAACGGATCCAACATATCCCAAGCCAAAAATGCTGACCGACAAACCCAAGGGAGTTCTCCTAGTTATGAATGTATGAGACGGCGGCCCGACCTTGAACTATACCAAGCCTGTATTCAGCTCTGGTAAATCGGCTTACCTGCGGCACGGCCTGCACTACAACGATACAACAAGATACGCGAAGTCAACAGGTTACGAGTGTGTCCGAGGGCACGGCTGGACTTTAAGTTGAAGCGCAGTGAAAATCTTGGATGTTTCGCCGCCAGCCGCACCGCCGGGGGTACCAAGGTTATTCGCCGTGGTAGGGAGCGGCCATTCGCACATGTAAGATATGGGGTATCTGTGGCTTCCGGATGGCAAAACAAGCTGGCGCGCCTCTCCCGTAAAGACTGGGATGAGGTGCAAACGCGCCTGGGGCAGGAATTCCATAAGCGTAACGACCTTTTGCGGCACAAACTGGGTATAGCGCCGGCGAAAAGCAGGTTCCTCGCTTCGCTCAGAATGACAGAGTTTGGGGGCAAACTCTTCTTCACCCGGGGCGAGGCTGCTAAGCGGGCCGGATTGCTTCGCCAGTATTTACCCGAACAAGCAGCAGAAATCGTGCGCGACGCAGACGATATCTGCCAGCATCGTTTTCGCCTTCTCGGATATGACGGTCTCGACTACGGCGCCGAGATCGACTGGCACCTGGATCGGGTTCACAACAAGCGCGCTCCGCTCGACCCGTGGTTCAAGATTTCGTTTCTCGATTTCGAGGTTGTGGGAGACCACAAGGTCACGTGGGAACTGAACCGGCATCAGCACCTGGTCACGCTGGCGAAAGCGTGGCACCTTACGAACGACGACAAGTACGTTCGTGAACTGATGGCGCAGTGGCGCAGTTGGAGCAAGGCCAATCCTTATCCGCTCGGCATCAATTGGGGCAGCTCGCTGGAAGTTGCCTTTCGCAGCCTGTCGTGGATCTGGGTGGATCACCTGCTGGACGGCGCGCCCGGATACCCGGAATTTCACGCCGAACTTCTGCCGGCGCTTGCGTTTCACGGTCGCTACATCGAGCGCTTTCTATCCACCTACTTTTCTCCCAACACGCATCTGCTCGGCGAAGTGGTGGCGATGTTCTTTCTCGGGACGCTCTATCCGCAGATGCCGTACGCAGCGCGCTGGAAAAACGAGGGATGGAAAGTTGTATTGCGCGAGGCCGCGCGGCAGGTTCGCCCCGACGGAGTTTATTTCGAGCAGTCGCTCTACTACCACGTCTACGCGCTAGATTTTTTTCTGTATGCGCGCTTGCTGGCAGCGCAAGACGATTTGGCCATTCCGGCCGCATACGACGACACGATGCACCGGATGCTACGTGTTCTCGAGGCGCTTGCACAGGCTGGTCCACCGGAAGGTTTCGGCGATGACGACGGCGGGCGCGTATTCAATTCCCGGCGAAATCGCACCGAGCATATAACGGATCCGCTCGCGCTCGGCGCGGTCATTTATCGTTCCGATGATCCCGGCGATCGGCTAGTCGCGACGCGTCTGACCGAAGAATCGATCTGGTTGTTTGGCGAAGTCGCGGTTACAGAACTCGCGCGGGCCGAAGCCTCCCAGCCGAGCGCGGTAAGATCCATTTCTTTCCCGGATGGAGGAATTTATGTTCTGGCCGACTCGAAGCCTTGCGCGCAGGTGATGGCGATCGATGCGGGTCCGCATGGCGCGGGCCGATGCGGCCATGGCCACGCGGACGCGCTCAGCCTGCGGCTGACGATGAATGGCGAACCCTGGCTGGTGGACTCGGGAAGCGGCGTCTATATCTCTTCCGATCCTGCTGAGCGCAACCACTATCGTGGCACGGCGGCACACAATACGATGCGCGTCGATGGACAGGATCAGGCTGTCCCTGATGAGCCGTTTTCATGGAAGAACATTCCCGCGGCGCGCGCGGAGAAATGGACCACCGCCAAAACGTTCAGTTATTTCAGTGGCAGTCATAACGGATATGAGCGGCTGGCGGATCCGGTGACGCATCGCCGCTGCGTTCTGCGGGTCAATGGCGACGGCGGCAGCGGGATTTGGCTGGTGCGTGACACAGCAGTGGGACGGGCTGAACACGAGTTGGAATTGTACTGGCATCTTGCAAGTGGATTGCTTGCGCAACAGGCCGGGGCGTCCGAGTTAATTGTCCTTCGATCCGAAGATGGCTCGGATAAATTACGGCTCATTTGGCCGGAGTCATCCGCGTGGAAGACGAGTATCTCGCAAGGCAAGATTTCACCAGGCTACGGGGCTTATGAGCCAGCTCCGATCGTGCGGTGCGAAGTGCGTGCGAAGCTTCCGGCGGAGATCGCAACGGCTTTGATTGGACAAACCAGAGCCGTGGAACAACGGACTCCAGCACGCATGGTCAGCGGGGAACAACCGGGAGTGCAGGTCTACGAACTCCACGACGGCCGCGAGAGTCATAGCTTTTTCTTTGCCCGCGACAAGCGCCCGTGGAGTTCCGGTTTGTGGTCGTCCGATGCGGAGCTGCTTTACTCGCGCACCGAGAGTCAACAACTCATGCAGTTGATCTTGATCGGCGGAAGTTCGGTCGCATGGCAAGGACAGCCGTTGCTTAAAGCAGGCGGATTGATCGACTTTTTCGAGTGGCGCAAGAGCGATGGCGTAATCAACGCGGCGCCGGTACCATTTTCTACAACGGCTTTGTTCGATGAATTAGCCGGCGGAGCACGTGCGTCGCTGGATTCTTCGAACCCAACGTCTTCCTATGCGGAGAAACACTGATGTGCGGCATTGCCGGCATTGTTGAATTCGGGCGCGAGACGAGGGCCAACGCGGCGGCCCTGCGCGCAATGTGCCAGGTGATCTCCCATCGCGGACCGGACGACGACGGTTTCTACACTGACGGCGGACTCGGCATTGGCATGCGCCGGTTGAGCATTGTCGACCTCGCCACCGGACATCAGCCGATCTCGAACGAAGACGGCACACTGTGGATCGTCTACAACGGCGAGATCTACAACCATCAGGCGTTGCGCGAAGAGATGATCGGACGCGGACATCGTTACAGCACGCACAGCGATACCGAGGACATCATTCACCTGTTCGAGGAGTATGGCGAAGATTGCGTGCAGCACCTGCGTGGGATGTTCGCGTTTGCGATCTGGAACCGGAACACGAAAACACTGTTCATCGCGCGCGACCGGCTGGGCATCAAGCCGCTCTACTACAAACTGACGCCGGAGCGATTGCTGTTCGGCTCTGAAATCAAAGCCCTGTTTGCGCATGGCGGGATCCGGCCGGAATTCAACCGTGCTGTGCTGCCGGAGTATCTGGCGTTCGGGTATCTGTCGAACGAGGAAACTTTTTATTCTGGAATCCAGAAACTGTTGCCCGGGCACACGATGACGATCGGCCCGAGCGGCGAAGCGCATATTCGCCAGTACTGGGACCTGGATGCGTCACAACCCCATACGTCGCGGGATGAGAGTTTCTACGTTCAGAGTTACCGCGAACTGCTCGAAGGCGCGGTTGAAAGCCACCTGATGAGCGATGTGCCGCTGGGCGTGTTTCTGAGCGGCGGCGTGGATTCGAGCGCAGTTGCGGCACTGATGACGAAACTGCGGCGCGAACCGGTTGAGACATTTTCGGTCGGATACAGCGAACAGACCTATAGCGAACTGCCCTTCGCGCGGACGGTGTCCGAGCACATCAAGTCGAAACATCACGAGGTATCGGTCAGCGAGCAGGATTTTTTTGGCGCATTGCCGCACCTGATCTGGCATGAAGATGAGCCGATCGTATGGCCGTCGAGCGTGTCGCTTTATTACGTTGCCAAGCTCGCGCGCGAACGAGTGACCGTTGTGCTCACGGGCGAAGGCGCTGATGAAACCCTGGCCGGTTACACACGATACGCGGTCACGATGAAGAACGCCGCCATGGATCGCGTTTACCGCAGCGTAATGCCGAGCTTTCTGCGGCGCGTGGTGCGCAATTCGGTCGCGACCTCTTCCCTGCTGGGCGCAAACTTGCGACGCAAACTCGAGCATACGTTTCTGGGCAAAGACGGCGCGGCGTGGGATTCGTTTTACTTCGACAACTTCTTTTCGGCTTTCGGTGGCGCGGAGCAGGGTGGCTTGCTGACCGCCGAATTCGCCCGTCAATTCCCACCATACACGGCTTACAAGAATGTGCTGGGATATTGGGAACGGTCTGCGGCGCAAGGTGGAGAGTTGCTGCAGCGCCTGCTCTATACAGACATCAAGACATATCTGGTCGAACTGCTCATGAAGCAGGACAACATGAGCATGGCGGCATCGATCGAAAGCCGCGTGCCATTTCTGGATCACGTACTGGTGGAGTTTGCGACAGGCATCCCACGCGAAGTGCAGATTCAGGGGCTGGCGGGCAAACGAATCCTGAAGAAAGCGGTCGAGGATTTGCTGCCGCACGAAATTCTCTACCGGCAGAAGCTTGGATTCCCGACTCCGTGGAGCGGATGGCTTGCCGGATCGCGCCTGGAAAGCATCCGCGATATGCTGCTCGAGCCACGCAGCCTGCAGCGTGGATACTTCCGCCGAGACGCGATCAAGAGACTGTTTGAGGAGCATCGCGCCAAACATCGCGACAACTACGACCGCATCTGGCGACTGCTGAATCTCGAAGTGTGGCACCGGGTATGTCTGGAAGGCGAACCGCATGGCGAGATCGGCGAACCAGCGGTCAAGACAGTATCGACGCGGTAGCTACTGCGAGGCCATTGTCCGCCATCAGGCTGCCAGCCCGGCACACCTTGCCCGGCACACCTGCAACTCAGCGCACCCAGATCGCCTTTTTGCCGGTTACGAAATTGACGAAAGCTACGAGCGCTGCGGAATTCAGCACGACGAACGTGCGTGCCGGGTCGGCGATGCGCGACAACGGACCGATGTTGACTCCCAGCATCGCGACCAGACTCAAGCCGTAAAAAATGATCTGCACGACGAGCGCCATCCGATAGACGGGCTGCGGCAAGAACAGAGAGGAAACAAACAGCGCGAGCAGGGCGAACGGTACGACCAGGCGCAGCAGCTTGTGGCTGATGAACTCGAAGCGGATCGCATTCTTTCCGCTCAACAACCACGGCGCAAGTTGCAGCAACTGATAGTTGCCGCTGAGCGTACGGACTTTGCGTGCGAACTCGCGCTTGTGGCCCAGGTCGGGTTGATCCCATGCGCGCGCCCGCGAATCGAAAATCACGCGCGATCCCTTGCGCACGACCTGCATGGGTAAGAGCACATCATCGAGAATGGTTCCGGGAGGCGGCGGTTCGAGCAGCGCGCGGCGCGCGCAGTAAATCGCTCCGGTCGCACCGGCCACGGAACTGGATGCCGATTCTAATTCACGCACCTTCTTTTCGATGCGCCAGTACAGGCCCATCCCCCGACCGGTTTCACCGCTTCCGGGCTGTCCCAGCATCAGTTCGCCACTCGCGCATCCGACGCTGGGGTCGGCGAAATTCTCGATCAGACAGCGCAGTGCGCCCAGTTCGATGTGCTGGCGGGCATCGGTGAAGAACACGATCTCTCCGCTCGCAATCTTGAGCGCATCACCCAACCCGGCGGCTTTGCCCTGCGATTCTGTTTTCAGCAGGAAGCGCAGCTGCGGATGGTCTTTCAATTTTTGCAGGATCGCGGCAGTGCCGTCCTCCGAACCATCGGAGATGACGACAATCTGAAGTTTTCCCGGGGGATAGTCCAACCCAAAGAGGTTGTTCAACTTGGCAGAGAGGGTGGCTTCTTCATTCCGGACAACCATCGCCACGGAAACCGCCGGTTCGATCGGGCCGCGCAGAACAGGCCGGGGCGACCACCAGCTACGCAACCAGAGCCAGAGCGGATATCCCAGGTAGGAGTAGGCGACGAGCGCAGCTGAAATCCAGAACAGCCATTTCATTGTTCGCCCCGGCTTATTGCGCGCCCCGGCTCAACAAAACGGTTTTGATGGTCTGGAACATGATGAGCAGGTCCAGACCGATCGAGGCGTTCTTCATATAAAACAAGTCGTACTGTAACTTCTCGCGCGCATCGTCGACCGTGCTGCCATATTTGTATTTCACCTGCGCCCAGCCGGTGATGCCAGGACGCACCATGTGGCGCACGCTGTAATAGGGAATTTCTTTCGAAAGCCACTCGACAAATTCAGGACGCTCGGGGCGCGGGCCGACAAACGCCATATCGCCTTTGAGCACGCACCATAACTGGGGAATCTCATCGAGGCGCGAAAAGCGGAGGAACCGGCCAACCCGCGTTACGCGGGGATCGTTGTTGCTGGCCCACTGCGCTCCGTTCATGGCCTCAGCGTCGTTGCGCATGGTGCGAAACTTCACGACCTTGAACAACTTGCCGACCTTGCCGACCCGCGTCTGCATATAAAATATGGGGCCCTGGGAATCGAGCCGGACCGCCAGCATGATCAGCGGAAGCAGAGGCAGGGCGACGACCAGTCCCACCAAGGAAATCACAATCGAAAGCACGCGGCGCACCAACTGGAAGACCGTACCGCGGCGAAATCCTTCGCCAAACACCAGCCAGCTGGGATAAAGATTCTCGACCTCGATCTTGCCGGAAATCCTCTCCAGCCACGAAGCGGCTTCTTCGATCTTCACGCCTCGCATGCGCAGGTTGAGCAGTTCCTGCATGGGGATGGTGCCCCGGCGATCCGGCATGGCGACGATGACGCGATGAACTTTTTGCCTCTGGACGACGTCCAGCAGGTGCACGGCCACGGAATCGCGGGTGAGTGCGCCCTCGAGCTTGCCGGTCCAGCTGACGATCTCCACACCAATCTCGGGATTCTGCCGCAGTCCTTGCACCAGCCGTTGCGCGCGCTCACCCGTACCCAGAACGTAGACTCGTTCAATCAGGATCGGCAGCTGAATCAGCCAGGTGAAAGCGATGCGCCATCCAAACAAGGCGACCGTCAGGATCAGCAGGCCGATCGCCGACGATCCATTGCCCAGAAGATAGTTCGGACGGACGGCGGAAACTCCGGCCAGCAGAAAGGCCAGCAGCCCTGGAACCATCAGCAAACGGAAATACAATTCGCCGCGCGTGTTCAATCGAGCGGTGTCGTAGAGATCAAACCAATGGGAGCAGAGTAAAACCAGAATTGTGACGACGAAGATCTTGCGGTAGCCGTATTCGTAGTTCAGGACGATAAAACTGTCTTCCCGGAACACGTACACCGCTCCCAGCAGGAGAGAGGTCCAAACAATCAGGGCCTCTCCGATCAACAGGACCAGCGTACGGACCGGGTAATAGACATTGAAAAGCCGGATCAACTTGCCCTCGAGTCTAACTCAGACTTGGCTGGTGACAGCCTCGCCATAGTAGTACTTCGATTGTGCAAGCTTTCCGCTGGGAGCTCCATTGAGCACCACACCCAGCAGCAGCTTGTCGGGGAATTCTTCACGCGCGCGCCGCGCCATATCCGACGGCGTCACATTCGACCGCACGACCATCAGAATACCGTCGCAAACGCCTGCAACCAGGGTTGAATCCGACACTGGGATAACCGGCGAAGAATCGAGGATAATCCAGTCAAACAGCGGCTCGATGCGCTGCAGCAGGAGCTTCAGACGGCCATTGGCAAGTAGTTCGGGAGCCCCCGAAACCACGTGGCCCGCGGGAATGAAGAACAGGTTCTCCATCTGGCCGCGCTGCAGAATGGCAAACTCGTCGCATTCGCCCAGCAGATAGTCGGAGAGCCCCGGTTTCGGCTGCGTTCCCAGATGGCGATGCATGCCGGGATTGCGGAGATCGGCATCCATGACCAGGACGCGCCGTCCGTGCTGGCGCACCAGCACCTGTCCGAGGTTGGCCGCGACGAAGGACTTGCCTTCCTTGGGCAGGGCGCTCGTCACCAGCAGCCGTTTCAGCGGCATCTTTTCGCGAATCTGATAAAGGCGCGAGCGCAGCGTGCGGAACTCTTCCGCGCCCATGCGGGTTTCATCATCGTCGAAGAAAAGCATCGTGGTCGGATCTGGATGCCATTGCGTCTGGGGGCAACGGGCCACCAACGTTTCATAGCTCAGATCGGACGACGGCGCCCCTTGAACCGGGATGCCCTGCATCGGCGGCATGGGAATGTTCTGAACTTCCGCCTGCTCGATCGAGGGCTCGACGTGCGTCCCCATGGAGGTCGCTCTTTCCTGCTCGGCGCGTTTTAATGCGTCATGGATACGGCTCATAGTTTCCTTTCCTTGGGGAGATTCGGTTGTTCGGATTCGCGCAGTCTGTCGGCCAGCGTTGCCAGCGTGCGTAACGCTTCCACCAGATCAAATTTTTCCGACGCCGTGGGAGACGCAGGCATCATCGCTCCCGATGATCCATCGGCCAGGTCGAAGTCCCGGGCCACGGAGTCGACAATTTCCAGATTCACCGTCTTCTTTTGATCGACGAAGGCGCTGACCAGACAGTGCTCGCACAGCAGATTGATGACGCGCGGGATGCCCAGCGAGTAGCGGAAAATTGCGATCGCGGCTTCGTCTTCAAAAATCAGGTCGCCGTTGGAGCCGGCGATTCGCAGCCGCTGCGTGATGTAGGACTTGGTTTCCTCGAGGTTGAACGCGTGCGTCTTGGCCCGCAGCGTGAGCCGCTGCCGGAGCTGGCGCAACTGTGGCTGCTTCAGGCGCTGTTCGAGTTCGGGCTGTCCGACCAGAACAATCTGCAGAAGCTTCTCGGTGAAAGTTTCCAGATTGGTGAGCATCCGGATTTCCTCGAGCGCTTCGTCAGAAAGGTTTTGAGCCTCGTCGATGACCAGCACCGCGGTCTCGCCCGCCCGATACTTATCGAGCAGCCAGTTATAAAGCCGCTGCAGGACCTGGCTCTTCGACTTCGTATCGCAGGGAATGCCGAAGTCCGCCATCATGTAGTCGAGCAACTGGGTCACATCCATGCGGGAGTTGAAGATGAAGGCCGTCGCCACCTGCTGCAGGCGCAGCCACTCCATCAGCTTGTTGATGAGGGTCGTCTTGCCCGTGCCCACCTCGCCCGTCAGCAGCACAAAGCCCTTGCGGCTTTGGATGCCATACGTCAGGCAAGCCAGCGCTTCTTCGGTATGCCGCGTCAGGAACAGGTAACGCGGGTCCGGATTGACGTTGAACGGGTTGGCCCGAAGTCCAAAAAACTCTTTATACATGCTCTTGCCTTAGACCTCGACCTTCTCCCGATCTTTCTCCTGCGCGTTGCGGCCCCAGAAACTTCGGCGTCCATTGCCGTTGGTTCCCGCCGTTTCTTGTTCTTCATCTCCCAGCCACGGCACGGAAATCAGAAGCGGCAGATCCATCACAGCGGCGGCATCCTTTTCGGTGCGGATGGAGCGGTCGCTCAGTTCGAGCACCACCGCGAGCAGTAAGCCCAATCCCAAGCCGGCGGCCAGGCCGGCAGCGGCGAACAGTAACGGAACCGGGAAACTGGGAGTCGTTGGCAAGCTAGCGGTTTGCAGAATCGTCATCTGCTCGCCCTGTTGCTGGCTTTCCATGCTTTGCCCAAGGTTCGCCTGGCCCTGCTTGGTAAGCAAGTCAGCGTAATTTTTCTGATCCGTGTCGTATCCGCGGATCAGGTCGTTGTATTGCTGTTCAATCACCGGGCTCATGGAGGTTCTGGCCTGGTAACTGTTGATGGCGGATTGCAGTTTTTTCTGATCGGCCGTGTCCTGGTCGATCACTTCCTGGTATTGATGAATCTGCAATCGCATGGTTCTAATTTCGGGCGGCTCGTTCGCATTCGCTTTTTCGGTCGCCGCAGCGGGAGAGCTCGCTTTTTTGTTGATCTCATCCAGCCTGGATTGCACCTTGGCAATGTCGGCCTTCGTCTTGATCACATCCGGATAGTCATCGGTGTAGCGGGCCTGCAATTGCAGCAATTGCGTCTGCAGGATGGTCAACTGCTGCTCGAGAGTCTGCGGACTCTCGGAAGATTGCGAACTCTTCCAGGCCGCTACCTGCTGCGCGATCATGCTCTCGGTATAGCTTTTGTCCTGCTGGGCGCGGTTCAGTTCCTGCGTCTTCGCATCAAGTTGCGAGGTGAGAGAGTTCAGCATCCGGATGTTATTTTCGGCATCGCCGGGAAGCTGGCCGGCGTACTGCCTCTTGAAGGTTGCCAGTTCCTTGTCCTTTTCCTCAATCTCCTGTTTGGCATCGTTCACTTGCCGGGTCAGAAAATCAGTGGTGCCTTTGGCGATCAGCTCGCGCTGGCGCAGGTTTTCGTCGAGAATCAGCGAGGTCAAGGCATCGCACACCTTTTTCGCGCGCACCGGGTTCTTGTCGGTGTAAGCGATATTAACTCCGGGCACTGGTTCGTCGGTGGCTGAGGGCTTCTTCTTGGCCCCACTTGACGTAGTCGTCGCCGCCTGGCTCATGGAGGTAATCATGGGCGTGACCTGCATGTTCGTCCGGATGTCCCCCATCAACTTCCCTTCATCCTCCGGACTCGCCAGGTCCAAGCTCCTGATCATCGGCTGCAGACGGCTCGTAGCGAGGATCTGCTGGCTGAGGGTCTGCACGCGCTCGGCGAAGTCGGCGGTAATGACAGGCGTCACAAAATTGGCCCCCACCTTCTGCCCTTGCACCAGCACCGCGGAGGAGGAGGTGTACTTGGGCGTGAAGACCTTCGAAACCATATAGCCGCCCAAGGCCGCCATCAACAATGGGGTCAGCACCACCTTCAGGCGGCGCTTCGCCATCGCCAGATAATCTTCCATTGTCAGTTCGCGTTCACTCATGCTATCCACCAATCCGGCCGCTCCAGCGGCCCAGAAAATTATTCGATCCGAATCGCCTTCGGGTGCCATTCCAGCGCAATCGTCCCGATTTGCCGGCGGTTGGTCTTGCCCGTCGAACCACCGATGGTCACCGGAACATCAAACCATGCTTCGGAGAAACGATACGCGCCGATTATGTCCCATGTGCGGTTCAAATGCTTGCGCAGCGTCGCTCCCGCAAATCCCTCGTCGTAGATATTCGCATTGACGCTGCCCGCCGCCTGCAGCCGCTTGTTATGCGAGTAACCACCTTCCGCGGTCAGATCGAAAGTACGCCCAATCGGACGCCTCGCCGTCAGTTGTGCAATCTGCGTCTGAGCGCCTGTAAAGATTCCACCGCCGGCGGTCGTGAATTTTTCGTACGAGGCCAGCATGGAAGTGTGCCGGAACCGGTAACGCAGAGCTGCTCGCCCGGCAACCGACCAGTTTGGGCTGATCACAACGTAGCGAACTTCGGTCCACTGCGGGCCGACCCCACCGACAAAACTCATCTTCCCGCTGATGGTATGACTCCAGCGAATATTGAAGACGTCGTTGTAAATTTCGCCGCCGGACGTGGTCGGGAACTGAAACAACTGAAACGCCTCCACGGCCGCGAGTTGATCATGCCGGTTAATAAGGTGAGAGTACCCGCCCTCGACGGTGGTCTGGTCGCTGTTCGAGAGGTTGTCGGTATTGTCGAAGTAATGTGCGTTGGCAAATGCACCGATCAGAGTGAACGCAGACCGGGGAGTAATGGCCTGCACCACGTCCAGGCTGCCGGTATTCGAAAGCCGTGGAATCGTTCCGATTCCAGTGCCGAAGTGAAGCAGTCCTGGCAAAGCGCTGCCGGTGCCGATTCCGCCTCCGGTAGCGATGCCAAAACCAGGCAGTCCGCCGGCCGATGCGGCAAAAAATGAGCCGTCGGGAAGATAACTGAATCCGTCACGCGCCGTCACTTGGCCGGTACGCCAGCGCGTGACGCCTTCAAAACCGACCGCCTGCAACTCGCGAACAAAATACGGGTTGTCGCCAAATACGCCGCCGCCGAGATATTCAAGAAACAGATCGGTCTTCGGCCAGAATTTCTGGAGATCCAATGCGCCCAGTACGTTCGAAACGGGCTCGCCTTTTGACCCGCTCAGAGCGTTGGCGGCATTGCTGTCGTAGGATTCGCCCACCTGGACGGCAGGCGAGATGAAGCTGCGGCTGGCGGTCTTCATTTCCAAGCTCGGCTCGTCCAGTCCTGAAAGCGGCGGGTTGTCCGGATTCAAGATGGGGGCGGTCTGTCCGAATGCGGGCGCTGGGGCGGTTTGGGACTGGGAAGAGTCCTGCGCGGCCGCGACAAGACTGATGCTCAACAGCACCAGGACCCATCGGATTGAGCGCAACACTGACATTCCGTTTTCCGCGTGGTTTTGCTTAAGGGACGACAATGGTGTCACCCGGCTGCAGCAGGTAGTTGCGGTCGATCTGCTCGCCTTTGACCAGCCGGCGATAATCCACCGGCAATTTCTGCTGTTTCCCATTCACCGTTCGAAGCACGTAAATCTTCTTCGTGTTGGCGAACTGATTCATTCCGGCCGTGGCGAGCGCTTGCAGGACCGTCATATTCGGGATGAGAGGCAATGGGCCGGTGTGGGCGACTTCGCCGACCAGGAAGATCCGCTTGCTGTTGATCTGCGTGACCACCACCGTCACCTGCGGATTCGCGACGAATTTTTTCAGCTTCTCAGTGATCGAATCCGCCAGTTGCATGGGCGTCAGACCGGCAGCCGGCACGTCATTCAGCAGGGGCATCGAAATCATGCCATCGGAGCGAACGGGCAGCGTCACCGTAAGGTCGGCTTCTTTCCAGACGGCGATGTGCAGGTTGTCCTCGGCGCCGATGATGTAGGAAGGCCCGGCTTGTTGCGCGCCGGAGGTTGCAATTGTGGCGTTCTCAGAAGCGGGACGGGCGGCAGGAGCCGCTGGCGCATCCTGCGCCAATGCGATGGTGCCGCTCAACAAAGCCGCCGCAACCACCGCTTTCCAATTCAATTTCATATCTAAGTTCCTCTCGAGTTCATGCTCCGTATTCTTCGTACCCAATCTGCTTCAACTTATAAAGCAATGCCTTGTAGCTGATCTGCAATTCCTGGGCGGCCCGGCGCCGGTTCCAGCGCGTCTTTGCGAGCACCTGCAGAATCAGCTCCCGTTCCGCTTCCCGCGAAGCAGCGCGCGCCGCATCTTTCAAAGAAATCTTCTCGCCGTTGGCCTGGTCCGTGCGCCGCAGAAGAGAGCGCAATCCTCCCATCGCCAGCGCTTCGTCGCCGAGCGCAACAATGGCTCGCGTCGCTTCCTTCAACTCACGGATATTTCCCGGCCAGTGATATTCCAGGAAGAAACTCTGGGTTCCGGGGCTGAGCGGAGGAACGACCCGGCCCAGGTCATTGGCTGCGGCCGAAAGAAACCAGTCCCGAAGAATCGGAATGTCTTCCTTGCGCTGGCGCAACGGAGGCAAGCGCAAACAAACGCCGCTGATTCGATAATAAAGGTCTTCGCGCACCTTGCCAGCGCGAACTTCCGGCTCCAACTCGCCCGAGGTGCCGCAGATGTAACGAGGCACACGGCCACGGTCGGAGTCACCTAATCCAATTTGGCGGACCAGCTCTTTCTGGGCTTCCGGGCTAAGATCGCCCACTTCCTGGAGGTAGACCGTCCCGCCCTGACCTTCACAGTCAGCCAGAACTCTCTCATTGATCTCACGGCCCAGATAAGCCTGAAATGGCTGTGCCGCGCGCGACGACAGGCTGTGAATGCGGGCCGCCGCCGCTGCTTTCCCGGAACCATGTTCGGCCACGACCAACACTGGAACATCGTTTTGCGACAGCTCGCGGAGAACGGCCTCCACCGTCCGCATGCCCGGGCTTACGCTTTCGAGCCACAGCTTTGCCCCACCATTGGGCGCAACTCCAACGCCTGCCATCATTTTGCTATGGAGATCCATGATATTCCGTTCCGAGGCGGAGGGGACGCTGCTCGGATCAAGGCTTGGTCTGTCTATAGCACACCCGTTGCCATTTCCAGCCGAATGTGCGCTAGTCATTAAACTCACACATGCCCATCTTTCAAGGGTTTGCAATGACAACCGCAGGGCTCGTGCGATTCCTAAAGTACCACAATGCGGACAAATGGGAAAACTTTTGCCCACATCTAGGGTAATCCTTGGTACATTACTTGCCCCAGACCTTCGCGGAACCCGTTCCACCTAGCTCCTTATATTGCTTTGCGAATGCTTCCGCTTTGGCATATTCTCTGGTACAAGCGCCATTTATGGGGAATTCGGTCGAGGTATCCCCGCTCGCTACGGCGGAGAAAAGTCGTCTGTCATCCGGTCTGCTCAATTTCCAGGGATGGATTCTGCTGGTTCTTATCGGCTGGCTTTACCATTCCGTCCTGTACCGGCTGGTCGTGCAGTGGATCCAGGATGACAACTTCACGTACTGCTTCGTGGTCCCTGTATTCTCCCTGTTTGTTCTGTGGCAGGAACGCCAGAAACTAAAGAACATCGAATCCGCGCCCTCGTGGACCGGGAATCTGCTCATCGGGCTTGCCATGCTCATGCTCACACTAGGAGAGTGGGGCGTCGAGAGATTCACTTCCCAACTGTCCTTCCTGTTCCTGCTTGCGGGCCTGGTGATTGTGTTTCGGGGATGGCCGCTCTTTCGCGCAATTCTGTTCCCCTGGGCGTTCCTGATTCTGATGGTCCCTCTGCCGAACCTGATCCTGCAGCGAATCACCTTCCCAATGCAGATGCTGGCGTCGAAGGTCTCGACTTTTATGTTGGAGACAGTCCACGTTCCGGTGCTTCGGGAGGGAAATATAATCAAGCTCGCAGCCAGACCCCTCTACGTCGCAAAAGCATGCAGCGGAATCAATTCCCTGCTTTCACTCCTGACGCTTTCCATCATCTACGGGTATTTGATGGAGGATCGCAGATGGGTGCGGACCGTCCTGGCCTGCGCGGCCGTGCCGATTGCCCTGGCCGACAATAGTTTCCGCATTTTCGTCACCGCTCTTCTGGTGCAGTACTGGAATCCGGACAAAGCGGAGGGAGCATTCCACGAGGTTCAGGGATTACTGACTTTTATTGGCTCGCTGGCATTGCTTTTCGGCCTGCATAGCCTGATCAATATGGTGTGGAAGAAAACTCCAGAAAATGAGTTGAAGGCGATGCAAACGCGCGAGGGGGCAACGCGACCGCGGGGGCACGGTCCAGTGAGTGCATCGTCGCTTCGCTTCCTGATTCCAGCGCTGCTCATGCTTGCTACAGCAGTCGGGCTGGAGGCTCACTCACAGAATGAGGTGTCTCCGCCCAGACAACTCCTTGCGGCGCTCCCGGCAATGATCGGCGGTTGGAACAGCACCGAGGTGCCTCTCGATGATCAAACCCTCGAAGTCCTCGGGCACGGCGACTTTCTGGATCGCGATTATGAGAATGCAAGCGTCGCACAATCAGAGGTTGATCTGCTGATTGCCTACTATCCGTCGCAAAAACTGGGCGATTCGCCCCATTCGCCAGAGCACTGCCTCACAGGCGCCGGATGGATTCCGATTCAGCGAGAGGTCGTCGAGCTTAAATCTCCCGACGGAACATCTTTCCCCGCCAACCGCCAGGTGGTTTCGCAAGGGGGAGACCGGCTCATTGTCCTCTACTGGTATCAGGCCCATGGCCGAACTGTAACGAGCGAGTACCGGCTCAAGTACCATCTCATTTCGGATTCCATCCGCATGCACCGCAGCGATGGAGCGCTCATACGCCTGATGAGCCCGATGTACAAGGGCGAGTCTGCAGAAGCCGCGCAGGACCGCGTCATGCAATTTGGAAATCACCTTCTGCCGCTGCTCGATAATTACATTCCGCGGTAAAAGACTCTTAGAACCGTCGTTGGAAAAGGTTCACTCCCGAGAAAGTGGAGAGGCGCTGAACGTGTCCTCCCCAGAGACTCAGCGCCCCTTCACTCCGCTCGAGAACTGTCTGCAAGAGAGACGATTCTCTTGCCCATCCCATCTTGACTGCGGGCTCACATTAGGGAAGGAGATGCGTCACAGTTCTCGGTGATAAGGGGAGGATTGTTGCAACAAACAGGTCCTTTCTCGGCAAGAGTTTGCAGATTGCGACCACAAACACGGGGACTCGCCCCTAAGCCCGGAGCCGAAACTCCGCAGGCTTGGCTTTTGCCGCCAGAAAACTTGCAGGCAGAAACCGCACCAGATCCGTCGCCACTAGAGAGCCCTCACCCACCGCCTCGCTCGCCAGATCGCCAGCCTGCCCATGAAGGAAGACCGCGAGCACCGTCGCCTCGAGCGCTTGTTTTGGATGTTGCGCAATCAAACCTGCGATCATCCCGGTGAGAACGTCGCCTGTGCCTCCTGTCGCCAAACCCGGATTGCCGGTGGAGTTCACCCACACGGTTCCATCGGGCGAAGCGATGAGCGTGCGGTGTCCCTTGAGCACAACAATTAATTGGTGCTCGCGCGCGAACTGCCGCGCCACTTCCAGGCGCTTCGCCTGGATCTCGCCAATGCTCAATCCAGTCAGCCGCGCCATTTCGCCCGGGTGCGGAGTGATGACGAGGGTCCGCCCACGGCCGCTCAACTGTTCCGCCGCTCCTTCGAACGAATTCAGCGCGTCGGCATCGACGACCAGCGCGACATCGCCGGGCACCGATTCCGGCTGAAGCAGCGCGCGCACAAATTCCGAAGTTTCCGGATTCCGCGAAATTCCCGGCCCGATCGCGATCACCGTCTTGCGATCGAGTAGCGCATCCAGCTCGCTTCCCAGTGCCTGCAGGCTGATCGTTCCATCGTCCGTTTCAGGAAGCGGCTCGGTCATGAGCTCAGGGTGAAATCCAGCCACGGTCGCGAGCACGGATTTCGCAGTCGCCACCGTCGAGAGCCCCGCGCCCGACCGCAGAGCGGAGAATCCAGCCATGGCCGCCGCTCCCGCTTTGCCCAATGATCCGCCAATCACCAGCACGTGACCGTAGCTGCCCTTGTTGGCATCGCGCTCGCGCGGCACAAGCAGTCCGGCGAAATCTGCCGGAGTGCCCAAGTGAAGTCCAAGCTGCGACGTGATAGCTTCCGGCGGCGAGCCGATGGGCGCAATCACTGTCGGCCCGGTCGTCAGCGACGCGAAAACATGAGCGGGCCGCGGAGCCGTAAACGTAACCACGGCATCGGCCCGGGCACGTGTAGCAAGAGATTGTGTAGCGCGGACACTCTTGTCCGCGCCGGCCCCTTGAATCGAATCGGCGTCCGCTCCGGAAGGAATGTCCACTGCAACAATCGGCGCTGCACTGACATTCATCCGCGCAATCGCGGCCGCATAAAGATCGCTCACCGGAGGACGAAAACCGGTGCCAAGGACTGCATCCACAATCAGGTCTGAAGCAAAGATCTCGGCGGCGTCGACCGAATCAAGCCTCGCCGCTTCGCGCACAACGGTCGGCGTAAGCTTCATTCGCTCAAACATCGCCGCCGCGTCCCCGCGCAACTCCGCGGGATCGCACACCAGCAGCACGCGCACTGCCCGGCCGGCCTCGGCCAATTTGCGCGCCGCCACAAAGCCGTCCCCGCCATTATTGCCCTTGCCACAAATGATGCCGACGCGCTCAGCTTGCGGATAACCGGTCAGCACAAAGCGCGCGACGGCTGAGCCCGCATTTTCCATCAATGTGAGGGACGGTACTCCGAAGCGCTCCGTGGTAGCGCGGTCGATTGCGCGCATTTCCGCTGCGCTCACGATTTTCATAGCATTCTCATCATTGCGATCCGGCGGTCAGTTCCAGTTCGCGAAGCTGTTGCGGCTCGCCCATGGCAATCAGGAAGTCTCCCGCTTGGATGCGATCGTCCGGCGATGGGTTGAAGTGCATTCCCGCCTCGCGCTTGATGGCGAGAATGATCACACCGCGATCCTGGCGGATGCGCGACGCCTCGATCGTCTTGCCCGCAAAGGCGCATCCTGTCGTGATCGGCACCTGTCCAATTTCGAGGTCGATACCAAGATGCGTGGTCGCCGTATCCAGAAAACTCACCACATGCGGACGCAGGAACGAGTGCGCGATGCGTTGGCCGGCAAACACGTAGGGGGACACGACCGAATCGGCGCCCGCCGTCAGCAGATGTTTTTCCGCCATTTCTTCGCTCGCGCGCGCGATAATGCGCAGCTTCGGATTCAGGCTGCGCGCCGTGAGCACGATATAAAGATTGGTTGCGTCGGTGGTAGTGGCGGCGACCAGGCCGCGCGCATGTTCGATTTGCGCATCCCGCAGAATCTGTTCTTGCGTGGCGTCGCCGACGAGCATAAGCCAGTTTTCGGCGGCAAACTTCTGCGCCTTCGCTTCGTTGTTTTCGACGATCACAAAAGGCGCCGGGCGCCGCGCCAGTTCGCGCGCCGCGCTGCGGCCCACTCGTCCCGCACCGCAAAGAATGTAATGATCCCTGAGACGGCCGATTTCGCGCTCCATACGCCGCCTTCCAAAAAAGCTTTGCAGCTCGAATTCTAGCAAAGCCTGGGTTGCCGACCCGATCGCCAGAAACAGCAGCGAAACCCCGCCCAGGATGATGGCCACATTGAACACGCGGCCGGCATGCGATAGCGGATGCACTTCCTCGTAGCCGATCGTGGTCAGCGTGGTGATGACCATGTAAAAACCGTCGAACCATGGCCATCCCTCAATGTAGTGAAACCCCGCCGTTCCCACCGCGATCACAAACAGCAGCGCGGCGGCCAGAAATCGTAGATTGCGCAGGGTCTTCATTGTTCGTATGTAGGGCCGCGCCCGCGAATGCGGACTGCAACTCAACACGACCCGTGAGTATATCTCCGCTCAACGAAATGTGCCGTGAGTAACATTGTCGGCGCCGCGCCCGCATTGTTACGATCTTCAGATGAAGGTTGCTCTTCCCTTATGAAGCTCTCAGTCGTCATGCCCGTTTATAACGAGCAGAACACGCTCCGCGAGGTGGTCGCAAAGGTTCTCTCCGTACCTCTGGAGATCGAACTGCTGTGCGTGGACGATGGCTCGCGCGACGGCTCGCGCGACATTCTGGCTGAGTTGGCCAAACAGTACCCGCAAATGCGCGTTTTCCTGCAACCGCAAAATATGGGCAAAGGCGCAGCCTTGCGCCGCGGCATTCAGGAAGCTACCGGCGACTTCGTCATCATTCAGGACGCCGATCTCGAATACGATCCCGCGGAATATTCCCAGGTGCTGGAGCCGCTCATTCAGGGCCGCGCCGATGTCGTGTATGGCTCGCGCTTCATGGGCGGAGCCCCGCATCGCGTCCTCTACTTCTGGCATTCAGTGGGCAATGCGTTTCTCACACTGCTTTCCAATTGCCTTACCAACGTCAACCTCACCGACATGGAGACTTGTTACAAGGCCTTCCGTCGCGAGGTCATCCAAGCAATTCCGATCGAGGAAAACCGGTTTGGCTTCGAGCCGGAAATCACGGTGAAGGTAGCACGGCGCAAGCTGCGTATTTACGAAGTAGGCATCAGCTATAGCGGGCGAACATATGAAGAAGGCAAGAAGATCGGCTGGAAGGATGGCGTGCGAGCTCTCTATTGCCTGCTGAAATATTCTCTGAAAAAGCAACCGGCCGAAGCTGCTCTGGTCAACTCAGCTCCGGCCCGTGATCAAGACTAACAATTGCTGGATCTTGAATTTCCTGTTGCGGCGTCCTGGGTGCGCCTTCCTTAGTTGCCGTGGCCCGCACCCTTCTGCTTTAGCCGCCCTTTATACGGACTCGCCTGCTTGGTCATGCCCACGCCTTGTGCGTTGCTTTTTGTGCCAAAATTCATTGGCGGATTCTTGTCCGACGTGTTCGGCTTCATCGCAACCGGCTTCGCAGCTTTTTGACCCGTATGCCCGGAGCCCTTCGGTGTCTGTCGTTCGATGGTTTTCAATTGCTTCGCACTCGACGAACTAGCCGCCGATCGTTCCGGCACGCCCACAGTGCTTTTCGGCGCCAGGTCGGCGCGCGTCGTCGAAGGCTTCGCTTTCGTTTCCTTGGTCGTTCCCTGCTGAGCAAAGCTCCCGCTAATGCCGACCATTACGACCATGACCGCCAGTAAGAATCTCATTTCGATCCCCTAATCCGAATGCAGTTTCCCAACGCTACCTCTATGTTAACCCGCCCCGCTGCCAAAGCACTCGTCAATCGTTAAAGATGGCTACCATTCTGCCACGGATAGAGTACTACTTCACGGATTGACTAAGTAGTTACATGGGCATGATCTTATTTATTATCAGCAATATACGCTATCTTACTGCAGCGATGGATTAAGTCATTCAGGAGCAATGACGACCTGTAACGGAAGTAAGGGGAGCCGCGGATGGGAGAGCATGCCTTTTTGTCCGGAGACTCTCTACCCCTTCACATCTGCAACAGATTCACCTGCAGTTTCGCGTATCCACGCACCTGCGCCCAAAGATCCAGCGGAACAGATGCCATCTCATCCACGACCGGCTCGCCGAGCCCGCTTTTCGTCAAATCGATGGTCTTGATGTATGTTTTGCAGCCGTCGCAGGCATCAACCCTCACGTGTTGGAACTCCTCGGCCTGATACACGGGCAGTTTCACCGGATCCTCTTCACCGCATCCTGGACAAACAATCCGCCGGAACTCCCATTCCGCCAGGCAAAACGAACACACCAATGACCGCTGCCCGCCTTCCCCCAGCGGCCGCATCACACCCATCGCCGGCTTCCGTTTGCAGAATGGACAGAGAAACGCCGTCGGTCCCTTCCATTGCATGTTCGCCCGCGTGCGAACGGCCACGGCATAGGGCTGCAAGAAGGCGCGCGCAAAAAAGTCATTGGTTGCGGGAGCAGATGTTATTCCGTCGCCATCCCAGAACCCGGAAAGCAATTCGAAGTGCGCATTCTCGTCACGTCCGGCGAGTTCGCGCGACGCTTCCCGCAACTTGCCCGGACCGCTTCGTTCCACCACTGACAAAAATGGACGGAAATGTCGCGCCAAATCGCGCTCCATTCCGCGCCCAAACGGATTCGCATCCGCCGCCACTTCCCTCACCGCCCGCGAGCCTTCGATCTCGCGGTGGAATTTTTCCTGAAAGCGCGCGACCGCTGCGTAGAACCGCAAAATGTCAGCGGCCGCGGAGTCCTGCGCCGCCAGTTCTTCCGCCCGATCAATCCGCCGCTGCCACTGGTTTACAGCCATGGCGCGACTCGACCCCTGCGATTCGACATAATGCGATTATCGGCGGCCGCCTCGCAATGCGCAACGTTGCCTAAGTTTCGCAGCCTGTAGCCGCCCGATCCGGGCCATCGTGTCTACGGAAGCAACCAGTGACTAGCGTAACCGTCTGGTCTGCGCTGCGCGCCTTATCATGATGACAATAGGCCCAAAATGGGGCTTTCAGCACGCGAACGCTGCGCCTCGCCGTGGCGACTTCCGGGCAGGATCTTAAATGACTCACGGTGTCCTCAATCCGCGACCGATCCCGAGATTGCTGTCGATCGTCATGCCTTTCTATAACGAAGAAGAGATTTTCTGCGTTCTTCGTTCCAGGCTGACCGAGTTTCTCGATAGCACGCTGTATCCGTGCGAAGTCATCGCCGTCAACGACGGCAGTTCCGACCGCACCATCGACAAACTGGTCGAATGGAGCGCCGCCGATTCGCGCATCAAGGTGCTCAATCTCTCCCGCAATTTCGGTCACCAGTACGCGGCAACTGCCGGAATCGATCACGCCTCCGGAGAAGCGATCGTTCTGATCGACGCAGATTTACAGGACCCGCTCGAGGTGATCGGCGTGATGGTGGAGCAATATTGCCAGGGCTACGACGTCGTTTGCGGCCAGCGTGTCGCTCGTTCCGGTGAGGGCATTTTCAAGAAGTTCACGGCCTGGATGTTCTACCGCAGCATGAGAATTTTTTTCCTGAAGAGCCTGCCGCCGGACGTCGGTGATTTTCGGCTCATGTCCAGACGATGCGTCGATAGCCTCCGAGCGATGCGCGAACTGCATCGTTTCCTGCGCGGCATGGTGGCGTGGGTCGGCTACCCCCAGATTTGCGTACCCTACGAGCGCCAGGCACGCGCCGCCGGAACGACGAAGTATCCCTTGCGCAAGATGGTGCGTCTTGCATGGACGGCGGCAGTTTCGTTCTCAGCGTTGCCGTTAAAAGCCAGCTTTTTCGGCGCCGGACTTATGACGCTGATCGCCATCGAAGAGGCAGTGCGCGCTTTGGTCGCGCACTTCTCCGGCAACACCGTTCCCGGCTGGACTTCACTGATGGTTGTGCTCTGTCTGAGCAATGCGGCCATCATGATCATGGTGGGTATTCTCGGCGAGTATGTGGGCCGAGTGTATGAAGAAGGCAAGGGACGACCGCTGTACATCGTCGCCGACACATGGAACTTAATGCCACGCGCGGACGGCAACGACATTGTGCCCGAAGGCGCTGTTAAACCATTGTCGAAGGCCGCGGCTCAGGGGAAATCTTGAGCTGGGCTGGGGGCGTGAGCGGAACGGGGGCCCCCAGGCGAAATCCTGAGCGGAGCGAAAGGATCTGTCGCGACCCATTCCCCGGTTGCCAGCATCGCGACATGGTCTTCACGAGCTAGGACTTTCTGAATGGACTTCCCCGCGCGAACCCGCCGCGTCGCCACCTGGACACTCTTCGCTCTGGCGTTGGCGTATGCGTTCGTCGCGGGCTTGCGCACGGTCGCCGACTTCGATGTGGGGTGGTTACTGGCCACCGGCCGGTATCTTGTCACGCACCATCAGGTACCGCGAACTGAAAGCTTCTCATACACAGCGTTTGGCACCCCGTGGATCTACCCTCCATTCGGCGGCGCGCTGCTTTACCTGATCTATGCGGCGGGCGGGTTTGCCGCGCTCTCATGGCTCAACGCGCTTGCCTGCCTAGCGGTAGTCGCGGTCGCCATCGGACGCCCCCGCCTCCTAACTTGTTCGCTCGCCATCCTCGCCATACCTTCCATCGCATTCCGCACGGTTCCCCGCGCCGAAATCTTCACCACGTTCTTCTTTGCTTCGTACCTGGCGCTGCTGTGCAGGCATCGGCGCGGAGAACGTGCATGGCTCTGGCTCCTGCCGCCAATCATGCTGGTGTGGGTCAACGCTCACTCCGGATTTTCGGCCGGAGTCGCGCTGCTGGGCGCTTACGTCGCCCACGAATTGATCGAGTTTTGTTTTCCATCGCGCCGCGCGGAAGCCGGTTTGAGACTGAAGCGTGCCGGGCCGTGGATCGCACTTTCGCTGCTGGCTACGGCCCTCAATCCGTGGGGCATTGGGGTCTATCGAGCGCTGCTCGCCCACGATAAGCTTGCGGCCTTCCAGCATGGACTGGTCGGCGAATGGTCGGCGGTCAGACTCACGGCTGCCTCTTTCGCGGGCGCGCTGCAGTTTCGCGATCCCAACAGCGGCTATTGGTGGCTGCTCGTGTTTGCCGCCGTGGCGGCCGTGGTGGCGCTCTGCCGCGGCCGCTTCGTCGACGCATTGTTGGTCGCCGGTGCCGCTTATGTTTCGATCGAGCACGTACGCTTCCAGGCCTTGTTCACGATCGTCGTGATCGTCATCTCAGCAGAAGTCTTTTCCCGTCCCCTACTGCCGGGGATCAAACCGGCGGCGCGCTCGCTTGTTTGCGCGGCGGCAGCGATGGTGATGGCTGCGCTCACCTTGCTCCACATCGCGGATACAGTGACCAATCGCTCCTACCTGGCCGACGGCGAGCTCTCGCTTTTCGGCACAGGATTGTCGTGGTGGTATCCGCAGCGCGCCGCGGATTTTATTCAGAGCAACGCTCTCCCGCAGCAACTTTTCAGCGATTACAACAACAGCGGATATTTGACTCTGCGGCTCGGACCAGGTTCGAAAGAAAATGTCTCGCGAGAAAATGGTTCGCAAGAAAATGGCTATCGCGATTTTGCCGACGGTCGCGGTATTCCTTTCCCGATCGAGGTTTTGACCGAGCAAGCGACGCTCCAGCAGTCGTCTCCGGATTCGCCGGGATGGAAGCAGGCTGCCGATCGCTATGGAATGAACACCATTCTTCTTTCGCTCGCGCGCATGGGCGGCCTCGAATTCATCCCGTTGCAGCAGTATTGCGCCAGCAGCGACTGGAAGCCGGTTTATCTCGACGATGTCTCGATCGTGCTCGTGCGCAATCGTCCAGAGGATCAGCACTGGATCCAGCGCTTCGCAATCGACTGTTCCCATTATCAGATTGCTCCGCCTTCCGCGAATCCGTCGAGCGCACGGGGGCGCGCCGAACTCTACAACTTTTATGCCAACACGGCGTCGATCTATTACGTCCTGGGGCGCGATCTCGATGCGGCCAACGCGGCCAGGCAGGCCGGAAATCTATTCACTGACGATCCGAGCCTGTCACTGGTTATGGGCCAACTCCTTCAAGCAAACGGGAAACTCGCAGAAGCCGAGACCCAGTACCGGCGCTCAGTCAGCCTTCGCCGCACCGACACGGGGTGGTTTCTGCTGGCACGCCTGCTGCTCGCCCAAAAGAAATATCCCGAAGCGGCGTCGGCCCTGAAGCAATCCGCAGATCTGGCCGTATCTCCGGCTACCCGCTACCAGTTGCTCGGAAGTCTCGATCTCGCCATGAACCAACCGAAGGAAGCACTTGCGGCCTTTGACAATGCCGACCATTTCGGCAAAAAGCTGGCCGCCCTGCCCATCTATTCGTCGCTCCAGGCGCAGGTAGATGAGGGCCGAGGGCGCGCCTGGCTTCAACTCAACGATGCAAAGCAGGCCGTCCTTTTCCTGGAACAGGCCATCCGCCTCGCACCCAATGCGCAGCGCTGGAATCTCCTCGCTGACGCCTATGCCGCGCAGGGCCGCACGGCCGAAGCCGGAACAGCGAGAAATCGAGCGAAAGAACCTTCCGGCCGGTAGTCCCCGCACGTCCACCCGGGTGCCTGCACAGCCCTCTGGGAACTTTCCCGATCTGCTGACTTTCCCGATTGACGATCCTTTCCCAACAGGTTTATAGTGCCTGCATTCTCGTTGTAAGCGCCGGGTGCGTGAGCACTCGCAAGAGTTTACGCCGCACTTTCGAACGCGCAACACGGGGGCAGCATCGTGGAGTTCTCTCGCAGGACTTTTATCAAGGGTACGATCCTTGGCGGTGCAGGTTTTTCCGCTCTGGGATTCGATCTCACTCCGCTTCACGCCCAAACTGTTGGCCTCAAGATTTCCCGCGCCAGCGAAACTCGCAGCACTTGTCCGTATTGTTCGGTGAGCTGCGGCGTCATCATTTATACGATTGGGGATAAGGCCAAGAACGCCATCCCGCAGGTCGTTCATGTTGAGGGCGATCCCGATCATCCGATCAATCGCGGCACGCTTTGTCCCAAAGGCTCGTCGCTCGAGCAGGACATCCTCAACGACCGTCGCCTGCTGAAGCCGCAAGTGCGCCGCCCTGGAGCCACCGAGTGGGAAGACATCTCCTGGGAGCAGGCCTATAGCGAGATCGCGCAAAGGGTGAAGAAGACGCGCGACGATACCTTTATCGAAACCGACGCCAATGGAAAAACCGTCAACCGCTGCGAAGGCATCGCCTTCACCGGCGGCTGCACCGACACCAACGAATTCAACTATCTGGTCGTCAAAAGTATGCGCAGCCTGGGGGTCTGCTACCTGGAAAACCAGGCCCGCGTTTGACACGGCCCAACGGTCTCCAGTTTGGGGCCCACGTTTGGACGCGGCGCAATGACGAACGGCTGGATCGACATCAAGAACACCGACATGATGTTGATTATGGGAGGGAATCCAGCTGAAAACCATCCCTGTGGCTTCAAATGGGCGATTGAAGCCAAGATCCACCGCAACGCGAAAACGATTGTCGTCGATCCGCGCCTCACGCGCACCGCCGCCAACGCGGATATGTATGTACAAATCCGTGCCGGTTCCGACATTGCATTTCTGGGGGGCATGATCCGCTATGCGATCGAGAACAACCGCATCGCGCACGATTACCTCGTCAATTACACCAACGCCGCGTTCATTATTAAAGACGGATTCAAGCTCCCCGAAGACGGCCTCTATTCGGGATTCGATCCCGAAAAAAAGGTCTACGACAAGAAGACCTGGAACTACGAAGAAGGCGGCGACCTGGCGGGCAAGCCGGTCACGGCATCGCCCGCCGAAAAGGCCGCGCCGCCCGGGAAGCCCGGCACTCCGCCGCCCGGGCCCGGATTGCCGGCGAAAACGGCCTTCGATCTCACACTCCAGCATCCGCGCTGCGTCTTTCAGTTGCTCAAGCAGCAGTATGACCGCTACACGCCCGAGATGGTCGAGCGCATCACGGGCATTCCGAAAGATAAATTCCTGAAGGCCGCTGACCTGTTCACATCCATCCGAAAGGACGGCGACACCAAGAAAGTCGCCACCATCATCTACGCAGTCGGCTGGACCCAGCACAGCTTTGGCACGCAGATCATTCGCACGGCCGCTATGCTGCAATTGCTCATGGGCAATGTCGGCCGCGCTGGCGGCGGAGTCAACGCACTGCGCGGCCATTCCAATATTCAGGGCGCCACGGACATGGCCGGAATTTTTGACAATCTTCCCGGCTATCTCAAGGTCCCCAGCCCAGCGGACACCGATCTCGCCACTTATCTAAAACGCACTACTCCTACGGTCTCGAAGCCCGATCCGTGGGATTCCTTCAACTACTGGTCGAACACGCCAAAGTTCGTCGTCTCGTGGTTGAAGGCTATGTATGG
>JBELAC010000109.1:0-14624 GCA_049509215.1 Terriglobales bacterium | reverse complement strand
AGATCGCCCGCATCCATGCGTGCCCGCTCCGGTGGAGGCGCATTATGCAGGTCGAGCACATTGTTCACGGTCGATGACAATGTGCGCAGTCCCGCCTGCACGTGCTCGATCCAGCGGCGGCTTTCGCCCTCCAGTCCGGACTCGGCCAGCAGTCCGGCGAATAATTCGAGGCTCCCCAGCGGATTGCGGATTTCGTGCGCCAGCAGTGCTGACATCTCGACCAATGCGCTTTGTCGGCGCAGGCTTTCCGAATCCCGCTCCATTTGTTTCGCTGCGCTGATATCCCTGAGAATGAATACGGAACTCGCATGGTTCGGCTTGCGTTCGAGGCAGGCATGGCGAACGGCGATCCATGCGGTACATGTCTTCGCGTCCAGCGCTTCCTTCGCGTCGCCATCCGAGGAAACCTGCATCTTCAACTCGCGCTCTTCTCCGGGTTGCCATTCACGTTCGAGCACGGTGGAAAGCGCCCGCGGCAAAGCCTCCACTCTTTCAAACCTGCCGCCCAGCAACCTGGCCGCCTCGGGATTGATGGTCGAGATGTGGTTACCGTTCTCGATCACCAGAATGCCGCAGGGAAGACCCTCGAGAATCCGGCGCAGGCGCTCACGCATGCGATGGTTTTCCTCCAGGCTGACCGTCAGGCTGCGGTTGGTCACTTCGAGCTCATGCCGCAAATGCGCTACCTGCCCGTGCAGTTGTCCATACGTGCGCTCCAGAGAACCGGCCGCCTCTGTGAACGATCGGAACGCGCGGGCCAGAGGATGATCGGCTTCGCCGGCAGGTTCGCGGGATGGCGGAATCGAGGTGGACATACGATGTCTTTTTGCAAAACCAATGCCAGCCCGGCATATATTGCCTTAGAACGTTCTCATGGGGGGCTCAGGGGGAGATGTCCTATCGCTCTTGACTCGGGCTTGTCATGCCAGATACCGGCAACATCAGGTGCGCGGGACGGATTACAGGCTGGTCGCCGGCAAGAATCACCGCCCGCTCAATCACGTTTTGCAGTTCGCGCACATTGCCGGGCCAGTCGTGAGCCCGCAGCCGCGCCATCGCTTCGTTTGAAAATCTCGGCGTCTCGCCGCCGGCACAAAATTTCTCCAAGAAGTACTCTCCCAACCGAGCCACATCTTCGACCCTCTCCCGCAGCGCTGGAATCTCCAGGGGAAACGTGGACAGACGATAGTAGAGGTCTTCCCGGAACTTACCCTCACGCACTAGCTTGAGC
Organism: Terriglobales bacterium; assembly: GCA_049509215.1. Taxonomy (GTDB): domain Bacteria; phylum Acidobacteriota; class Terriglobia; order Terriglobales; family Acidobacteriaceae; genus Acidiflorens. The sequence continues at coordinate 13,393 of JBELAC010000109.1, read as the reverse complement.
AGATCGACGTTGGTCGCTGAAATCACGCGCGCGTCGACCCGTACCACCTGAGAACTCCCGATCCGCTGCAGTTCTTTCTGTTCCAGAAACCGCAGCAGCTTAGGCTGCAGATTCAGCGGCATGTCTCCGATTTCGTCAAGGAACAGAGTCCCGAGATGAGCCGCTTGAATCCGCCCGGCATACGATTGCAGCGCTCCCGTGAAAGCACCCCTCGAATATCCGAACAGTTCCGCTTCAAGCAGTGTTTCCGGAATGGCCGCACAGTTCACCACAGCCAATGTATGGCTAACGCGCGGACTTAACTGATGCAGTGCGCGCGCCACCAGTTCCTTGCCGGTGCCTGTCGGTCCCGTAATCAGCACAGTGGTATCCCGCCGCGCCACCAGATGTGCCATGCGATAGACAGGCAGCATGCTCGCCGAAGCGCCAATCATGCCCGGAAGAACAACTTCTCGGCAGCCCGGCAGCGGCGCGTGAACCTTTGTAATTCCTTCGGAAACAGACTTCTCGCATTCACGCTGGTTGTCGTCTTTTTCGTCTGCGTTATTCTCGGCGCGAGCCAACTGCTTCGGCAGATCCACCGTCGGCGACGCGAGTGCACTTGACGGAGCGTCGCCTCCGTTATCGAGAAGTACGACCTCAACGTCCGGGTAGCGATGGCGCACAATCTGGCTGAGTTCCTCCGCGTCCAGATCCGGAAGCCGCCGGTCCAGAAACAGAACCTGCCACAGCCCGTTTTCCAGATGGCCCAGCGCTTCGGCACCTCCGCTTGCCTGCTCGATACGACGCGAGCCCGGGAGCAGACTTGCTACCAGCCGGTCGCGAACCGCACTGCTGGGGCTGGCCACCAGGAAGTGGCCCGTGTGATTGGGAAGAACCGGAAACGTCGTCATGCACACGATTGGAATCGCGAACGATTAGAAAGCGATTAGATGAACATTAGAAGAGTCTGAAAAAGGGAAACCGTGGTGTGTTTCAGCCGGCAGGTTTTTCTTTACATGAGGTGATCAGACATGCTTCCGGCAATTTCTGCCTCATTGCATCATGGTCTGATTATTTCTCGACAAAAACCAATTCGCCATTTTCAACCTTGATGTCCTTGACATTCGTCGGCAGCTTTAGCTGATCGCGCTGCTCGGCTAGTCTCTTCTGCAGCACGTCATTCACAAGCGAGACGGGAACCGACAGGTCTCCGAGCTTGACCTCGGTGGCGTCGAACGTGGCATAACCGTCTTTGGCGTGAAGATGTCCCGCGAGCGTAAGGTAAACATCCTTGCCCGCAATCTGCGTAAGAAACTGTCCGCGGACCACATCCCCATCCATGGAGACCTGATAGTCTTTGATGTTGGGTACCGGGCCGGGAAACTCCATCGAACCGCTGGGCGCGGCAGAAGCCGAAGGACCATTCGTGGGGCCTGTTCCGTGCGTTGCCGCTTCCGGCAGAAGACCTGCCGCCTGCGCAAGAGCGGCATTCAGTTCGCCTGCATTCACCCGCACTTCGCTCTCCCCATCGCCCGGCGCCTTGGCCTGGACGAGACGGTTGAGTTTCTCCTGAAATGACTGGGCACTGGCCGCCGCCGCCGCAGGCGATGCGGGCGTAGCAACGGGCGCCGGTCTCCGCAAGACCAGCACCAGCGTCAGTATTGAGATCGCCAGCGTTGCAAAACTGATGATGCGTTGCAGCTTCAGAAGGCAGCTCCTCCCCACATCATGGTAGGTGCTTAACGACCGAGATTTTAGATGACGGAGGTGACGGAACCTGCGGTCTGGAAGCCGGGGGCGGGAGAGAAAATAGACCTCAGCGGATAGGTCGAGTGGTCACTCCACAATAGCCAGCACATCGCCCGCATTGATCGCTACACCGGCGGCCGCCACGATCTTCTTGACGATTCCCTTCTTTGGTGACTTGATCTCATTCTGCATCTTCATGGCTTCGACGACGACGATGCCCTGGCCCGCTTCTACCTCCGCTTGTTCCGCAACCAGCAAGCGCACCACACGCCCGGGCATCGGTGCCAGGATCTTACGCGGTCCTTTCTCATCGACGACTCCGCCTTTGCGGGAACGCAGCGAGCGGGGATCTCGAATCTCCACCGCGAACCGCGTACTGCCCACCCACATATGAAGGTCGGTCGCAGTCTGTTCACGCTTTACTTCAAAAGCGTGGCCGTCGACCAGCAGCGACAGCACATCCCGCCGTGGCAGGACTGCATCCACATGCACTTCTTTGCCGTCGAGTTGGCACTTCCAGCCGGAATCACTCTTTTCCAGCTCGAGCCGGTGCGCTATGCCGCCTACGATCACGTCATAAACCATAAGGGTTAGCGCAGCGCTTCCGCGCGTCCTTTCTGCTTCCAGCTCGAGCATGCCGGCACCATGTCCGCAGCATTTCCATTCCGCCTCGAAGAACTTGCCGACGACGTCGGATCGAGCACTGCAAACATGCCGGCGGCGATTGCGGCAATCCGCGGTTCCGGAGCGCGCGCCGCGATGTCCGGATCAGACTTGGTCAGCAAACGGTCGAGAAACCCAGTGTCCAGTTTCCCCGCCTGGAAATCACCATCGCGCAGAATTCGCCGAAAGAGCGAAATGTTCGTCTTGATCCCTGCTACAAAATATTCGTAGAGCGCGCGCTGCAACCGCTGGATGGCTTGCGGCCGGTCAGTGCCGTAGCCGATCAGTTTGGCGAGCAACGGATCGTAGTCCATCGGAACGTTCCAGCCTTCGTACATCCCGCTGTCCCGTCGAATCCCTGGTCCCGAGGGCTGGAGCAGCACCGTGATTTTCCCCGGGCTCGGAAAATAACTATTGTCCGGATCTTCCGCATAAATACGGCATTCAATGGCATGCCCGCGAATCGTAACGTCGGATTGGCTGAACGGCAGCTTCTCACCGGCCGCAATGCGGATCTGCAGGTGAACAAGGTCCAGCCCGGTCGTCAACTCGGTAACTGGATGTTCGACCTGTAAACGCGTATTCATTTCGAGGAAGTAGAAATTCTTCTGCTGATCGACCAGGAACTCGATCGTGCCCGCATTTGTGTAATTGGCCGCCTGTGCGACCCTGACCGCCACTTCGCCCATCCGGCGCCGCATATCCGGATCGACGATCGGCGATGGCGCTTCCTCCAGAACCTTCTGGTGTCGCCTTTGGATCGAGCATTCGCGTTCGCCGAGCCACACCGTGTTCCCATGCTCGTCCGCCAGCACCTGCATTTCGATATGCCGCGGATTGATGATCGCTTTTTCGATATAGACTTCGCTGTCACCAAAGGACCGTTGCGCCTCGCTTTGCGCCGACTCGAGTGCGGAGCGGAGTTCCTGCGGCGTGTGCACCAGCCGCATGCCCTTGCCACCGCCGCCCGCCGCAGCTTTCAGCATCACGGGATAGCCGACCTGTTCGGCAACTTTCTCTGCTTCCTCTGGAGAGGTCAATCCACGCGCGGTTCCCGGCACAAATGGAATGCCCGCTTTTTCCATGTGCTGTCGCGCACGTGTCTTCGACCCCATCATTTCCATCGAATGCGCCGTCGGCCCGATGAACTTGATACCGGCTTCAACACATGCCTTAGCGAACTTCGCATTCTCCGAAAGGAAGCCGTACCCGGGATGAATGGCCTCGGCGCCCGAACGCCGCGCCACATCGAGGATCTTATCCATTCGCAGGTAGGACTCCGATGCCGGAGCCGGCCCGATCGGGTAAGCCTCGTCGGCCTTGCGCACATGCAGGGCGGCCCGGTCAATCTCCGAATAGACCGCGACTGTGGAGATGCCGATCTCGCGGCATGCACGGATCACACGTACAGCGATCTCTCCCCGATTGGCAATCAGTATCTTTTTGAACATTCTCAATCCATCCACACCCGAGCCGCTCATGATTCTACCTGTGCGGCCGTACCGGACGCATGCGGCAAATCACACGCGATTGTGACGCATGACCCGTCACGCGCCGCCCGGTATTGCCCCGAAAAACAAAAGCCCCACTCTACGTGGGGCCTTCCGTTTCCCAGCGAAATCACAGTCAGCTATTTGTTCTGATCCATCACGATACCACCCGTCCCAGGCTGTTTTTCCGCCTTCGCTTTCTTGGTGGCCATCGTCTTGTCGACCCAATCATCCGCCGTCTTCAAATCCGATGCGCGGGCTTCTGCATCTCCGCACTCGATGTCCGCCTTTTCCCGGAACATCAGGTTCAAATACGCCATCGCATCGTCGTAATCGGGACGAAGCTGCAGTGCTTTATTCAGATTGTCGATGCCCTCCTGAACATTGGGAGAATTCTTCTCTTTCACCAGGGCGCAGACTTTCTTGTCCTTGGCGTAAAGAGAATCATCCGGCTTCATGCCGAGTTTGGCGCGCTCTTCCTGGCGTGGAATGTAAGTCTGCGTCCAGTCAATCACCGCCACCGAATAATACGGCTCGGGATCGTTCGGATCAGCCTCGGATGCTTTCTTGTAGAAGTCCTTCGCCAAGTCAAACTTTTTCATCTGCAAATACAGGTAGGCGATACCCTTGATGCTGTTGATATTTTTCGGGTCCGAGTTAAGAACAATCTTGTATTGATCGATCGCCTGCTCTGCATATTTGTTGTTGTCCGGCGTGTCCGCTCCAGGAATGTACTGCTGCGCAAACGCGGTCGCCAGATACAGACGGGCATTGATCAGAGTCGGATCCAATGCCACGGCTTGCTGGAAATGGTCAATCGCCGATTCGTACTTGGCGTTTTTGTAGGCTTGCACGCCCTTGTTTAACTGGTCGCGCGCTTTCAGTTTGGCGCAACCCGTGCCGGCAACGAGGACCACAGCGGCGGCAAAAACCACCACGAACCTGTGCATAGTTTTCATTGCTTTATGAATCTCCTTACCACATTAAAAGACATGTACGCCCTGGGTTGCGCCCGTTCTTTCGCGCTGAACTCGGGAAGCCGAGGAGTGTCCCGAAGAGGCGTATCGATTGCACTCGCCTCCACGGCAGCTCTCGACGAAAATATTCTAGCCGCCCGCCTCGATCTTGGCTGTGATCAGCCCAACCTTATCGACGCCAGCCGAATGCGCAATGTCAATCACATTGGCGACGTCGGCAAAGGGCACATTATCATCGCCCTTGACGAACACCACCTTCTCGGCGCGGGTCTTGAAAATATCTTCTAGACGGCCCTGCAACGTCTCCCAGGTCGCTTCGTCCTGGTTGATCTTCAGCCCCGGAGCATTCCCCGCTCCGTGATCAATCAACTGTACGACGATAGTGCGATCCGGTGTCGGTGGCGGCGCCTTCTGGTTCGGCGGCGGCGGCTGTGGAACCAGCGCATCCAAACCTTTAGGTGTCAGCGGTGTAATGACCATGAAAATGATCAACAACACCAGCAGAACGTCGATGAGCGGCGTGACGTTGATATTTGCACTTTGACCCCCGCTCGGGCCGACTGCCATTCCCATAATCTTTCTCCCGTTACCTGTGTGGCGCGGACACTATTGTCCGCGACTACGCTATTGCCCGCCGGTAGGTGCTGGTGTAGCTGCCGGTGGAGGAGCCAAAGCTCCAGCCTTCTTCTGATCCGTCAGCAGACCCAGTTGGTCCACGCCAGCGGCGCGAACATTGTCCACCACCTCGACCACCGATCCAAACTTGGCCCGCGCGTCGGCCTTGATAAAAACGCGCTTGTCGGTGCGGTTCGCCAGACGATCTTTAATTTTCTGCGTCAGGTCCGCCACTGCGATCGGGTCCGTACCGAAGAAGACCTTGCCGTCTTTCATTACTGCCACGAGCAGCGCGTCTTCTTTGTCGGCATCAGGCATTTGTTCCGGATTGTTCACCCTGGCCATATCCACGGTGACGCCGTGCTGCAACATGGGCGTGACCACCATGAAAATAATCAGCAACACCAGCATCACATCCACCATCGGTGTGACGTTAATGTCGGAGTTGACCTTGGCTCCTTCGTTTCGCTTTGCTAATGACATGGAATCTATCTCCTGCGGATCCTTCCCGTTTCGTGGAAACCCGGCTTCCCGCGTCTCCCGCCGCCAGTGAAGAGGAGCAGGCGCCGGTGTTTCGACCGGCGCCGTGCCAGCAACTCAGAGTGCGGCCCGCAATACTGCGGCCTTGATTAGGACCGGCGCATGCTGCGGCGTTTCAGGAAGTAATCGATCAATTCGCTCGAGGAGTTGTCCATCTCCACGTCGAACGCTTCCACGCGCCCCGTCAGATAGTTGAACATCATGACGGCTGGAATCGCCACGAACAACCCGACCGCCGTCGTTACGAGCGCTTCCGAAATGCCGCCCGCGACTGCTGCCAGGCCGGTCGCCTTCTCTTTCGCGATGCCGTTGAACGCGTTCAGAATGCCGACCACCGTTCCGAACAGTCCGACGAATGGAGCCGTCGAGCCGATCGTCGCCAGTCCGCCCAGTCCGCGCTTCAGTTCCGCATGCACGATCGCTTCTGTGCGCTCCAGTGCGCGCTTCGAAGCTTCAATCGTCTCGCCCGGAATCTCGCCCGGGCTGTCCTGGTGGGCCTTGAATTCCATCAGACCTGCGGTGACAACCTTCGCCAGGTGGCTCTTCTTGTTGCGCTCGGCAACTTTGATGGCCTCGTCAATCTTGCCTTCGCGCAACGCGCCGGCCACAGCCGGAGCGAACGAGCGGGACTGATTGCGAGCCGCGTTGAATGCCATCCAGCGGTCGATCATGACGCCGATTGACCACCCTGACATGATGAACAAAATGATAACCACGACTTTCGCCAGAATGCCCATCTGGTGCCAGAGCGAAATCGGGTCCCAGCCGGGTGCGCTCTCCTCAAAGAGCCAAGCGGCATAAAGATGTAGATTGCTAAGTGCGACTGCTGCCAGGTTTACGACCATGAGTTGCTTTTCCTCCTCGGAACTTGTTTGACGCGCCTGATTTGACCAAAAATAACCGAGAAATCCGGCCAGCGTGCCAACGAACGCTCCGCCAAAATTCGGCGGACAAATTTTGTATCACCGCTCCAAAGCTTACGCCCCGAAACGAATAATCAAAAAACTACATGCCGCGTCGTGCTCCGTTAGAAGCCCGACTCGATGTCTCTGTTGCATCCCAAATAGAAATCGCGCAGGCAGAATCGCCCTCGGGTTTGGAATTAACCCTGGTCTCCCGTCTCGGGAAGAGTGAGATGGGGGAGGACTTAACCGCCGCAAAACCTAAAAGGCCAGCCCGGTTCGTACCTCGGAACTCAAAGCTCCGATCTCTAACCACCGGACAAGCTGAAATTCACAACCACCTGGGTCTCCACGGCCACCGGCTCTCCATTGAGCAGGTATGGCTTATAGCGCCACTGTTTGACGGCCTCAATTGCGGCCGGCGCCAGCATGGCATGACCACTGATCAACTGCAGGTTTTGAATTGTTCCCTCTTTGCTGATCTCGGCCTGCAACACCACCGAACCCTGAATTCGAGCCTGGCGAGCCAGCGGTGGGTAGTTAGGTGTCACTTTCTTGATCAGCAGACCTTGCGACACACCTGAAGAAACGCGCACGCGCGCCGGCGTCGCAATCTTGGGGACTGCCACCGCCTGCGAACTCAAGATGCCGCCGATAACGCCACCTGCAGAACCTCCCGGAATTCCGCCCGGCACTCCACCCGGAACGCCGCCCACTCCCAGATCGGGGGGCGCTTCTTCCTCTTTAATCATCTGCACTTTTTGTGGAATCTTGGTGGGGGTGCGCAGTTGGCCGTTCACGAGTTCGCTCTGCATCTTCACGACCTTCACAGGCGCGGCCGCTGGCGGAGGTGGTGGCGGCGGCGGCGGTGGCGGAGCCACCAGGAAAGTCATCAATTGCTGTTTGGGCAACGCATCCGTATAGATCAGAGGAATCAGGATCAGGATGCAGATGAGGAATACCTGCAACGCGAAGGACATAACCGTGGTGCTCAACCGCTTGGTCTTGAACCTGTTCCCGGACTCGATAAGGCTGTCTTCAAACATGGGCTTCTCCTACACGCGGAACCCTACGACATCTTAGACACCGACCGCATCCTTCTTGCTCCCAATCTTTCTATACCCCGTCTCTTTGGACAGGTCCATGATTCTACGCCATTTGGCGCGCTTCGTATCAGGGTATCGCTTTAGCGATACCGTAAACTCTCGAAATCAATTGCCCCTTCAGGCGCGGGGTTCTTTTCTTTACTTTCCCACCCGTACTGGCATGGCAATCTGCTTCTGACCCCGTGCCGTCCGCCATTCCTGGTAGGCCACCAGAATCGGAGCCGCAATCGCAATCGACGAATAAGTACCGATCAGGATTCCGATCACCAGGGCAAGGCTGAAGTTGTGCAACACTTCGCCGCCGAAAAGGAACAGAGCAAGCACGGTAAGGAATGTTAGCCCCGCTGTCAAGATAGTTCGGCTCAACGTCTGATTAATACTTTTGTTGACAATGTCCGAAAGTTTTTCTCGTCGCAGCAGTTTGATGTTCTCCCGGATGCGGTCGAAGACAACGATCGTGTCGTTATTCGAGTATCCGATCAAGGTTAGAATCGCCGCAATTACCGTCAGCGAGATTTCCCGGTCGAGCAGCGAGAACGCGCCCACCGTGATCAGCGTGTCGTGGAATACCGTCAACACGGCTGCCACGCCGTAAATCCATTCAAACCGCAACGCCAGATACACCAGCATGCCCGCCAGCGAATACAGGGTCGCCAGCAAGGCTTGCTTGCGAAGCTGCTGCCCCACTTGCGGCCCTACGATCTCGACATTGCGAATGCCAAAATCTGAAAGAAAGAATCCATCTTTCAGCGAAGCCACGACGGCCGGATCGACCACTCCGTTCAATTCGTCAATCGAACTCAGCACTCCGCCCTTCACCTTGTCGCGCTGGTCGACAATCGACTGCGCGATCGCCGTGTATCGGGTATCGGCATCGCTGCTCAAGTGGAGCGGATCTTTCTCCAGCAAATAATTCTTCAGACCGATCGAGCTGGCATTGTTCAGATCCGGCTTGCCCGCGTTGGCGCTCGCAACACTGCCCTCAAGCGCCTGCTTGATCTGGTCCTTTCCCTTGCTCAAATCCTGCTCGCTCGTTTCCTGGATGTCCAGAGCGATCAGCACTTCGTTATTCCCCGCCTGCCCGTACCTCTGTACGCGCGCATTCTTCAATCCGGCGCGGTCAACTTCATCATGAATCTTGGAAGGATCGGGTGTGTGTGCGTACTTTACATAAACCAGCGTGCCGCCCCGGAAGTCAACGCCCAGCGGGATCCTGTGCCAGAAGGCCATGGAAAGAAGTCCGGCCACGCTGAACACCAGCGAAAAAACGAGGAAGTACCACTTCTTCCCAAGAAAATCGATATTGGTATTGCGAAAGAATTCCACGCTGCTTCCAATCCCTTCAAAATCAGTCGATAGTTGTCCGTCGTCAGTCGTCCGGAATGCGTCGGCCTTTTCAGTTTCCCCAGCAACCAACGACCAGCGACCAGCGACTACTTCAAATACTCAATGCCTCTCCACGCTGCTTCCGGCCCAGCACCCAATCAAAAATCACGCGCGACACAAACACGGCTGTAAACAGGTTCGCTGCCAGACCAAAAACCAGTGTGGTCGCAAATCCCTTGACCGGTCCCGTTCCGAAGATGAACAAAATCATGGCCGAAACGATGGTCGTGACGTGTGTATCCACAATCGTGATCCAGGCGTGGCCGAAACCTTGCTCCACGGCCGACGCTGGCGTCTTGCCGTTCCTCAACTCCTCGCGGATGCGCTCAAAAATCAACACGTTCGAATCCACGCCCATGCCGACCGTTAGAATCACACCGGCAATTCCCGGCAGCGTCAGCACCGCTCCGAAATAGCCCATGAATCCAAGCAAAATGACCAGGTTCAAAATCAGTGCGATATCCGCGTTCACCCCGGCCCACCGGTAGTAGATCAGCATGAACGCCAGCACAGCGATCATCCCTACCGCCGCAGCCTGCACGCCCGACCGGATCGAATCCGCGCCCAGCGACGGTCCAACTGTGCGCTCTTCGAGATACTTAATCCCCGCCGGCAGCGCGCCCGACCGCAGCGTCATCGCCAGGTCCTGCGACTGCTGCTCGGTGAACCGTCCGTTGATCATGACCGTGTCATGAATTGGCTCTTTGATCACCGCAACTTCTTGCACTTTGTTGTCGAGCACGATGGCGAGGTTGTCGCCAACATGGGCCGATGTAAAGGAGTAGAACTTGCGCCCGCCGTCTCCGGTCAGAATGAATCGAACCGCCGGCTGTCCGTTCTCGTCGCGGGTCGGTTCCGCATTCCGCAGATCGCGCCCCGTGACCGCCGATGCCCGCGAGATCAAGTACCACTGTTCGCCGCCTTCGTTGTCCCGTGACGTAATACTCTTGCCCGGCAAGAGCACAGCATCCGGAGGCAGCACGCCGCCCTTATCCTGCAGCGCCGCCTGCTCGCTCGAGTACGGGCCGCCCACCGACTGCTTGATCTCAAGCATCGCCGTGGACTGCATGATCTCCTTCACACGCGCCGGATCGTCAACACCCGGAAGCTGCACCAGAATCTGGTACTGCCCAAGCCCGTGCTCCTGAATGACGGGTTCGCTCACGCCGAGTGCGTCAATCCGGTTGCGGATCGTCTCAATCGCTTGCGACACCGCCCGGTTCTTCAGGTCCGCCAGGTTCTGGTTCTTCATCGACACGGTCCATGAATTCTCCGTGCCCGATGAAGCGTCATAATCCGGCAACCGGTCGCTGACAATGCTCTTGAAGTCGCTGGTCTGCTCGGGAGGAACACCCTTCACCACAATCGCCTCCGGATGGTTCGCCGGATCCGGTTGGAGGATGTCCGCGTAGTTGATCTTGTGCGACCGCATGTCTTCCTTCAGTCGCGCAACGGCGTTATCGGAATCCACCCTGACGGCGTCATTCACCTGCACCTGCAGGATCAGGTGCGTTCCCCCGCGCAGGTCGAGGCCAAGGTGAATGCGGTCGGTGATCGAGGCCAACAAACCCTTGCCCGACCAATCTTTCGGAATGCCCACGATCCCGGCCAGAAAAAATACCAGGATTGCGACAATAACCACCATCTTCCAAGTAAGGTTCTTATTCATGGAAAAACAATCTTTCGCCTGTCAAAAATATCTCACTAACACCCTGTCATCCTGAGCGGAGTGACTGTTGCGCAAAGCGCAGCAGTCTCGAAGTCGAAGGACCCCTGCTCCCACCCCAGACCTGCCCAGCTACAGCGACTCAAGCTCGAAGCTGGACGTTCACTTCGCCTCTTCAGTCGGCGTCACCGAAACCACCGAACCACGGCTTACTTCCAGTTTCAAATTGTCAGGCGGCACGCGCAGCGTAATCGCGTCGTCTTTCAGCCCAATAATCGTCCCGCGCAGGCCCCCGGTCGTCACAATCCGGTCCCCGGTCTTCAACTCGCTCAGCATCGCCTGCCACTTCTTCTGCTTCCGCTGTTGCGGCAATATCAATAGAAAGTAAAAGATGGCAAAAATGAACAGCAGCGGCGCCAGCCCGAGCAGTCCCGATCCTCCAGGAAATTGCAACCAGAGCGCCATCCTGCCCCCTACGCCGACAAAAATTGCATATGCAGCCAAGTCAGTCCCCTAGAACAATCTATCGAGTCATTACTGTGCAGTCGGAAGCGTCGCGCGGGTTGCCGGGCAGGATGCCGGGTGAAAGTTCCGGCACAAAAAGCCCCAGCCTCAATCCGTTTCTGTTGCCGCACTTCGGGGAATCATTCTCTGCCCCGCGGATCGCTCCGCCGCAGACTTGGAGTCCCACCGTGCCGGACCCCGATTCTTACCCGGGACGACACAACAAGAAGGCGGACCCTATCCCCAAGTTAAATAGAATGCAGGACGCCCCCGCCGGGTGTCAAGTTGAGGGCGCTTAGCAGGCGTGCGTGTCGCCGAAAGAGGCGACGCGAGAGCCTGCTGCCGAAATCCTGAGCCGCGCTCGTTGCGGCGAAGGAACCTCGAGCGTCCAGAAAACGACTTCCGAGAGAAAGCTCCTGCAAAATTGACTTTGCGGTTAGCCCAGTGGGGCTGCACTCCTAAAGATCTCCCGGCAGGAACGACCCGGTCGCCGGGTGCTTGCTCTACGCCCCATCCCCGGTTCCGTCTGCACGAGACTTCTTCGCACTCCCGCTTCGCATCTCCGCCCTCACCCGCCGCATCGTCTCTAAATAAAAATGCACATTGTGGATCGTGTTCAGCACCTGCGCCAGCAACTCATTTGCAGCATAAAGATGCCGCAAATAAGCCCGCGAATACCGCACACACGCCCGGCACGAGCACGCCGGATCCAGCGCCCCCGCATCCTCCGCATACCGCGCCTGCTTGATCGACACCCGCCCTTCCGACGTAAACAGCAGCCCGTGCCGCGCCGCCCGCGTAGGCAGCACACAATCCATCATATCCACGCCCAGCCGCGCGTAATAAGCAATCTCCTCCGGAGTCCCCACTCCCATCAAATACCGCGGCTTGTCTTTCGGCAGGTGCTCCAGCGTCGACTCCACAATCTCCCGAGTCATCTCCCGCGGCTCGCCCACACTCAACCCGCCGATCGCATATCCCGGAAACCCAATCTCCACCGTCCGCATCGCCGACTCTCTCCGCAACTCCCGATCCATTCCCCCCTGCACAATCCCAAACAAAGCCTGCGTCTTCCCGCACCATTCTTCCTCTGTGGGATTGCTCTTCCTTTGGAGATTGCTATCCTCTTCAGGATTGTCATTCCGAGCAAAGCGAGGAATCTCGTTCTCCACCGCCCTGTCATCCTGAGCGGAGCGGATCGCGTCGCGAAGCGATGCGGTCCGTGGAGTCGAAGGACCCCTACCTTCACCCGACAACTGACCAACTTCGTACCCACCAGCCACCGGCCACTGACCACTGGCCACATGCCCTTCCTGATGGCCGACGGCTGACGGCTGAGAGTTACCCCACGGCACCTCATGCCGATGCTCCTCAAAATATTTCTTACTCCGCTCCGCCCACCGCAGAGTCATTTCCATCGACTCGCGCACCCGTTCTCGCTCCGCCGGATACTCCGTGCACTCATCGAACGCCATAATAATGTCGGCGCCCAGCCCGATCTGCGCCTCCATCGCCCGCTCCGGACTCAAAAAATGCGATGACCCATCCAGATGCGACCGAAACGTCACGCCCTCTTCTTTCACCTTCCGCAGCTCGTTCAGACTGAAAACCTGAAATCCCCCCGAGTCCGTAAGAATCGCCCGCTTCCAAGCCATGAACCGGTGCAGCCCGCCCATCCTCCGCACCAGCTCAATCCCCGGACGCAAATAAAGGTGGTAAGTATTCCCCAGCAGAATCTGGACGCCGAGTTCCTCCAGCAAATCCTGCGGCACTCCCTTGACCGACCCCAAAGTCCCGACCGGCATAAACACCG
>JBELAC010000108.1:0-14628 GCA_049509215.1 Terriglobales bacterium | reverse complement strand
GTGACTCCGACTGCGGCCGCTGCCAAAGGCACGTCTGCAGGGCCCAGGGCGGCGGCACCGATCGATGTAACTCCAGCCATCAGGTTCATCCAATCGAACGCGTTGACTCCCACGTTGGTGCTGGGTAATGCCCCCACCTGTCCATTGAGCACCTCGTAACTCGCGTCGATGACCAGATCGGATACCGAAGTACCGGGAGTACTGCCTTCAAGCATCAGCCCGTAAAGCCCATTTCTGTCTCTGCTGTTGCCCAGATAGGAGTTGCTCGTGTTGAGGGCCGTCAACTCGAGATAGAGTTCGGCATTGGCGTCCGCCAGATCCTGCTGGGTGAAACCGGGGTTATCACCGCTGGGATACACGCAATTTGCAACGTTCGGGAATTGAGCACACAGAAAGTCCGTGTTGTAACTCCCCAGCCAGGGACTTCCCGGATAAAAGTAGCGCACATCGTAAACATTCGGCCCTGTCTCGTTGTTATGGTTGGCCAGGAATTTCTGGCTTACATAGTGATAGGCGGCGATGTGTCCAGGGGAGTCGGTCAACGGCCAGTCAATCGGCACTTGCGTGCTGATCGAGTAGAAGTCGTAGTCGATGCTAAGGCTCGTGGCACCGCTTCCGTTGGCTTTCCCGTCTTCCTGCGATACGACCGTGGGAAAATAGAGGCTGTTATTGTCGCGAGCCATAACGCCTCGCACAATACCAGTCTGCCGGTTCTCATTCCCTTGGCCAAGGCTAAACACCGACGATGAATTGACTACGCCCGTAGAGTAGGGTGACTTCGGCGGCGGCGGCCAGATGCCCGTCCAGTCATGGCGCCCGGGAGACACCAGAGTATAGGTCGAGGTGGGGCTCGTAAGCGCTTCCATGCGATAGCCAGCTCCACCATACCAGTCCATTGGTTCGATCATGTCACTTGCGATCGATGCACTCTGGAAAGGCTGTCCTGCCGTCATCAACACGACCAGTTGACGGGACGTAGGTTGGTTGAGCGCTTCGTACAGACTAGCCATTGCTTGTGAAGCAACGGTCGAGTCGCTGCTGCCCGTGGGGAAAAACTGCCCGCAAAAGAAACTGACGCCGCTACAAGGCCCCTGGCCGGAGTAATCGATCGGTTGCAACGTCACCCGATCGAGCACCAGAAGCCAAATGCCATTCGTAGAGCCGACCGGTGGCAACATTTGCAAGGTCGACGCGCCGTAATAATCCACAGTAAACGTAGACGTACCGAGATTTGGATTATTCGGGTAGGCCTCGAACTGAAGATTGTTGCCGGCATGGAAGTTGTAGTTGGAATTACTATCCAGTGACAGGAGACCCTGGGCGAACGGGTTTTGCTGGTAAGACTTGCCCACGTCGGACGCAAGGAAGTAGCTTTCGTATGCACTGCCCGGTGCGGCTCCCGGAACGCCAATCGCCGCATATCCCTGCGGCTGCCAGCTCGCGGGATAGCTGGAATAGTTGGTTCCTCCAATGGCCGTCGTATCCAGACCGGCGTCGGCGCTGTGATACTCCGTGGTGCCGACCAGCACGATCTCGGTCCCTTTCGTCAGGCCAGCGAGATCATTCTTGAGTGTAGCTGCGTCTGCAGGACACATATAGCCATCTTCCTGGGTCGGAGCCTGGCGATTCAGGACCACGACCTGATAGCGCGAGGTGCATGGTGTGTCGGTGGCCGCGGGAAACGTAGCGTCGCGGTACGGGAATTGAACGCCGTCCCCATTAAGGTTGTCTTGCAGATTGGCGGGAGTGCCCGTTGTCAGAGAAACCCACGGCTGAGCGCCACCTGCGTTGAGGGAGATCCCGACGGCGGCGGGCGTGTAATAAGTAGCACCCGAGGTCACACCTGGGAAATAACTGAACGTCACGCGCGCCAGTTCAATATTGCGGCGCGAGTTACGGGCAAGTGCGATGAGCTGATTCTGGCCGGTCAGCAGCCGGTTGGCTTTCGTGAGCTCGGCGGTCCATTTACAGGCATTTTTCTCGCATTCTCCGCGCTGGAAGTGCGAGGTGACATTTTTCCCGTTCAACTTAACACGCAGCGATTCGGGCTTGATCCCGTCGCCTACGCGCAAAACGGCTTTCACCATCGTGGTGCCGCTAACCGCTTCGCCCAGCTTGGGCCGCGCGATGCGAAATGCATCGTAATTGTTGTGATCCGTATTTGTGCCGTTGGCGAAAAATAAGCTGCCCGAGGCATCGGGACTTTTTGAAGTAGAGTTATCGGCGGCGGAGGCGGCCATCGAAGCCGCTCCGAGGAATAATGCGAGAGCGATCTTGCGTAATTTCATTTTCGTGATCCTTTTCTTCAGATGTCATGGGCCTCGTCAACCAGCCCTGCGTCAACTGGTAATGCATCGCCGCGACCAATCCTTTCTTTCGTAAAACCAATGGGTTACCGACTTTCTTCGCCTCGATTCGTTCGCGAATTTTCGAGATTTCGGGACTGACTGGTTCCCAGCGCGACCGGGACGCCGTCGTCAAGGATGCGCGTGCCTTGCTTGGAGAAAAGTCGGGAACGGGTCGCGACCGTATCAGAGCGAGCACACGTGACGAGGGAGTGGGACTCGGAGAGAACTGCCAGGCTTGAAGATGCTGATGAGAATGGCGCCGAGAGAACTGCTACATGACTTCGCCAAGTGAGCTTGCTGGTGTCCGCCGGCAAATGTTGTCGATAATGATCGACAGTGCCCACGGGGCCCCCAGGCTCATCGCCGTCGCCAACATCATGGCCATCAAAGCAACGATGAAGAACGCCCCGCGAAAGGGTCGGATAAATTGGCGAATCAGGCTCAACATACAAGCGTGCTCACTTTGCGGTTTGCATGGCAGCGCTCGTTGCCTGCGGTTCCCCCGCTTTTGCAGACATCGCTGTTTGGGCAATCTTCGGATCTTCTGCCTGTGCCCTCGCGAGGTCGCTCAAACGAATGACCGTGGCTGCCGCGGTGTATCTCACTTCACGTTTGTGGTCGGAGAGTCTGGGCTCAATTCCCGGCAGGAGAGTTGAGTCTCCGCGCTTGGCGATGGCGTCCAACGCGGCCACCCGCAGCACCCAGTTTTGGTTCTGGCTTGCCGTCAGCAGAACTGGACGCGTGCGGGCGTCCGGATCTGTGGCGAGAGCGGAGATTAAGGCGGCCTTCGCGGCCGCGCCACTCTTTCTGTCTCTCATGACCGTCTGCAGAGCTTCCCATCCGATGCCGGCGAACGGGACATAGCCGACTCCTTCGCTGAATCCCATCTTCGCCACCTGCTTCGGGTCGTGGAGCACTTTCATCTCTTGGGCAATCATGCCGGAATCGTTCTTGCGCTCGCCAGTGAAGATCTCATAGTAAGCGTCGTAGCAAGCCGGATCATTTAGCAAACCCAAGGCATGCGCAGCGGCCATCACGACGGACAAGTTTTTATCGTTAAGCGCCTGCTTCAAGCTCGCGTCCGCTCCGGACGCGCGCATCTGGCCCAGCGATGTAGCAGCCGCGGCCCGGACTGAACTGTTCTTGTCGGTCAACGCCTTCTCGGCTAGTTCAGTGGCATGAGGATCGTCGGGGATGAGGCCCAAGACTCGGACTGCGGCTAGCCTCTGTCCGGGGCTTTTCTGTCCCAGTCCGCCTTCCAAGAGAGGCCATCCCCCGTTTGCGGCAGTCTGCGCGCAAGCGGGAAGAGCAAAGACATTAATCAGGGCGTTAATAAGGAACAGGAGAATCGAGCGGCGGAGCGCTCGCTTGGTCAGCATCTTCTCTGAAATGCGGTGCATCATTTTGATTCCCTCGGTACATCCGTCATCACTCAGGCTTCTGTTATCGCAAGCTGCCAGCCAAAGCCAATTGGCTGAAAGCGGGCAAGTTAGGCAATTTGGAGCTGACTAATTGCTCGGAAATTCACGAGACTTCGTGAGGTGCCGCACTGAACAGGATGGATCGTCATTCTCCGAAGGGGACGATGTATACGGGGAGACCACAGCGAAGGCTTACTTGACCTCTATCTGTGCTGATTTTTCGATGCTAGAATTCGTACCATTTAGGGGGCAAAGACCGTGCAGGCCGAACCGTTACTCTCCCTTGCTGCGACCGTCGCTGGCGAGCATGCCACTCATGAAGTTCTGAAATCTACTGTCGATGGCCTGGCTGTGCAGCCAGACGTGGCTCTGGCACGCATCTGGCTACTTTCGCCCGGTGACTTGTGCGACACATGTTTTCGCAAGGCCGATTGCGCTGATCAAACTCGATGTCTTCATTTGGTCGCCAGTGCCGGCTCACCCAAGAGTTCTTCTGGAGAAGACTGGTCTTATTTGCAGGGGCAATTCCGCAGGATTCCACTCGGACATCGCAAGGTTGGAGAAATCGGAGCGACCGGGAAATCGATCCTGATTCCCGATTCTGCAGTCGAGAGTGAGTGGATTCGCCGGAAGGAGTGGGCGGAACGTGAGGGCATCCGGAGTTTTGCGGGCTATCCCCTCGTCAGCCGTGGGGAAGTTCTTGGAGTCTTAGCCTTATTCAGCCGTGAAGCGCTGTGCGAACAAGATTTTGCGTGGCTGCGAATCTTTGCCGACCAGGTTGCGGTGGCGATTACGAATGCCCGTGCTTTTGAGAAAATTCATCAGTCCGAAGAAGAACTGCGCAGACGCGAGCGCCAGCTCCAACAGGTCGTCGACATGGTCCCCCAACACATGGTTCTTCTGGAGACGGATTTCAGCCGCTTCTATGGGAATCAGACAGCACGCCAGTATTTCGGGGACGTGGAGTTCACTTCTCTGACTGATTTCGTTAAGAAAACCACTCATTCTGAGGACCTGGAAGGATTCCTATCGTGGCTGTTGGGTTCGATGAAGGGCGGGCAACCCAGCGAGATCGAAGTGCGCATCCGAAGGCATGATGGTCTATATCGTTGGTTTCTTCATCAGTTGACACCGCTGAGGGACGGTGGCGTAGTTACCCGCTGGTGCTTAACGCGAACGGATATTGAAGATCGAAAGCAAGACCAAGAACGCGCGGAACGCGAGAATTTGGCCCTGCGTGAAGAGATTGACCAGTCCTCGATGTTCGAATCGATCGTTGGAACCTCGTCAGCACTGCGACACGTCCTCGCTCGAGCAGCCAAAGTCGCGGGGACGGACTCTACGGTCTTGATCACTGGGGAAACTGGGACCGGAAAGGAGCTCGTCGCGCGCGCCATTCACAAGCGCTCTCCACGATCTGACAGAGTTTTCGTGAGCGTGAACTGTGCGGCTATCCCGCGTGATCTGATCGCCTCTGAATTGTTTGGGCATGAAAAAGGCGCATTCACAGGCGCTCTGCAGAAACGCCTCGGACGCTTTGAGTTGGCCGAGGGAGGAACGATTTTTCTGGACGAGATCGGAGAGCTTCCGGCGGAGACGCAAATCGCTCTGCTACGTGTGTTGCAGGAACGGGAGTTTCAGCGAGTTGGGAGCAATCTGTCGATTCGCGCTGATGTGCGTGTCATTGCCGCTACCCATCGCGACCTGCCTGCGGAGATTGCGGCCGGTACATTTCGTAACGATCTGTACTACCGCATCAATGTGTTTCCGCTGGAGCTGCCCCCTTTGCGGGAACGACGCGAAGATATCCGTCTGCTGGTTGAGTATTTTATCGATCGCTATGCCACAAGGACGGGGAAACATTTTCGACACATTGAAAAGAAGAGCATGGACGGATTGCAGTCCTATTCCTGGCCCGGCAACATTCGCGAGTTGCAGAATGTCATTGAGCGTTCGGTGATTCTCTGTGATTCGGAGAATCTCTCGGTCGATGAGAGTTGGCTTTCCGCCCAGCCTCGCCCCGCTCGGCAGTTGACGCATGAGCTAGTCGCGCAGGAGAAGGAGTCCATCGAATCCGCACTTGCAGACTGCAGGGGCCGCGTTGCCGGTCCTACGGGTGCGGCCGCCAAACTTGGCATGCCTCCTTCCACGCTCGATTCCAAGATCCGGAGTCTGAGAATCGATAAGCGTCGCTTTCACACCGCTTGATTCTTGATGACGAACAGACACAGTGTGCCTTACTCATAGGCAGAGAAGTTCGCGGATTCTAAAGTGCGTGCATGTCGTCTTATGCTGCGTGAGAGCAAGCGGAGAGAGACTCTGGAGATTCCTGACTACCTTGACGCGAAGTAGCGACCCTTTTGTTCGTTCTGGACGCACTCATAACGAGGTGGTAAGGAAAGGGGAGGAGGGCTGGCAGCGAGGATTCAAGCTTCCCAACCTCCGCGGGGGAAGGATCAGGATTCGCAGAGCGACTGCAGGCTCTCGTGAAGCTTGAGCGCAAGTGGCGAGGCAGCGTAAGGATCGGTTACTACTTCGATGTAGGCGCCGTTTTTCGCACGAGATGCCTTGTTCAGAGCCTCGTCTAGCTTTCCGCATGTGTCTACACGGGCAGTGAACCAGCCGCTGCATCCCAAGACGTTAGGCAGTTCAGAGTAATTCCATGGCGCAATGTCGTTGTATGCGATGGCGGGGTCCTTGCAAAGGAGTCTTTCGATCAGATACCCCGAGTTATTGAGAACAAAGATGATCGGCTGAAGACCTCGGCGCCCGAACTGCGAGATTTCTTGTGCCGTGACCTGATGCGCTCCGTCTCCCGTTACCAGTACCACGCGCCGGTCGGGAGCTGCCACTGCAGCTCCGAAAGCGGCGGGCGTAGCCCAGCCGATGGATCCCCATAGCGTCTGATTGTGAAACGAAGCTCTGCTGGGCATTCGAGCGAATCCAAGTCCCATTGAGGCAGTCCCGGTCTCAGCGACCAGAACGTCGCCCGGCTCGAGAAAATTCGCCCAGCGTGGGTAAAGCGCAGCGGCCGTAATTGGATCTCCACCGGTGCCGGCCGGTGAGCCAAGCGAAACGGGAGCAACATTCGCACCCCAGTTGTTGCGCTTCGGCATCCGCTCAGCCAGTGCCACGAGGAGGTCCCCGATCTCAACGTTCGGATAGACCTTTGACCCAACGTGCACCCGATGATGCGCGATGTTAATGAGTTTGTCCGGATTGATATTCGCCGTGAAGGCGCCAGTGTTGAAATCGGTGAACAGCGTGCCAATGGCAAGCACACGGTCGCACCCCTCAACGAACTCCCGGACGCCGTGATTCATCAGTTTGCCGTCGTACATCCCGACGTAGGAGGGATGCTGTTCATCAAGCACGGATTTCGCCATGAACATCGTCGCGAACGGCAGCCCCGAGGCATTCACGAGATCAAGTAATCGGGATCGCAGTCCTGTCCGGGCCACCAAAATTCCGGGGAGAATGCAGGCAGAGTCGGATTTGGAAAGGGCTGAAACAATCGCATCTGTAGCTGCCGCGAGCGATCTCGGTTCGCTACGCGGTATACAAATCGACTGGGCGCCGCCGAGTATCGGCTGATTGGCAAGATCGGTGGGGAAAGCCATGTAAACCGGGCGCCGATGGTAGAGCGCCTCCGCGATCAACCGTTCGGTTTCGTAGGCCGCGTTCTGCGGAGTAAGAATGGCACTGGCGCAAACGGCGGGCTTTGCCATTGTATGAAATAAGTCATACTCCCCATTGCCGAGCGTGTGATGCATCAGTGCTCGCGCTCCCTGCACTGTCATGCTGGGTGCGCCGACCAGATGAAATACCGGCAGGTGTTCTGCATAGGATCCAGCGATTCCGGCAAGCGCGCTCAGTTCCCCTACCCCATAGGTGGTACAAATCGCGCCAACTCCTTTAACCCGTGCGTACCCATCGGCGGCATAAGCGGCATTGAGTTCATTGCAGCAGCCAATCCACCGCATCTTGGGATCCATGCTGATGGCATCGTTCAGTGGAAAGGCGAAATCGCCCGGAACGCCAAAAACACCAGTTATTCCGATGGCGTTTAGCCGAGAAAGCACGTGCTCAATAACCGTCATCGCGTAACCTCCACGACGGACCGCTTCGGCATCGCGATCGCCCTTTCCCGCCGGAGTTCTTTCACGCTAACCGTTCGACTTGTGCTCGGTGCGGCGCCGGGTTTATCTTCGGCAGAGACATCACGAAAAACCGGTCCGGACTCGCCGTGAACCTTGTCTTTTCTTTCGAGCCGCACATCGTACACGGCCGAAAGCGTATCCAGGCGTGAGATCATGTCCCGCGTTGCCGCCAACTTCAGTTCGCGCCCCTGTTCTGGCGTCAAGCGACCGGCTTCCATACCTTCGGAAATTCCCTGCAAGCTCGCATGAACCTCTCGTAGTAATCCGTCAACGCGAGCAGCATAGTCCTGGGCCAGCGCAGTGACTTCTTCACCATTTGGGGAGCCATTCGAACCCACGTTTTGGGCGGAGAGCGGAAGTGTCGCAAGAATTATGAGAGCAACCCACATTTCATTTTTCATTTTTCATGACTCCTATGAGTAATAAGCGTTCGAGCTCGGTTTGTCTCCCGTTACTAAGCGGTTAGAGAGGATTAGCAGGGGCCGGGCTTAACCCGCCTTCTTAACTTCATTCTTGCCTGGCCCCACCATTGTTTTCGTTGATCTCCTCCTTTTCGTGAGTAGTCGATCTCAGTTCTGCGAATGCAACTTTCGCGCCAAGTTGCAACTCATTAAAAGCAGTGCGTTTGCAGGAATCGAAAGATCTTGACCGGCCAGAAAATCACGAAAGTTCGTGACGAGGGCGTGGTCATTGGTCGAAGCTGTCAAAGACAATACGAGCGACGGATGGAGCTTCAGTTCAACAAAGGCTTTGCCATCGTTGTTGCCCCGACCGCTTATAATCAAGGACGCTCCAGCCATACGTAGCGACGCGCATCTTAAGTGAAGATGCGGTTGAGATCGGCCTCAGGATCGAGAAAAAGAGCTTGACGTTGCGGCGCTTGACCGCGCATGGTCCCAGCGCGCTAGATTTTTGTTCGACAATGATCACGCGGCTTTATTTGCGAACGCTGTTAGTCTGGATTTCTCTCGCTCTCCTCACGATCTCGGCTGCCGCTCTCGACCCGAACCGGCAGATTTCCCAATATGCCCATACGGCTTGGCGGATTGAGGACGAGGGTTTCGTCGGCGCGCCCACTGCGTTCGCACAGACGAAGGACGGCTATTTGTGGATTGGTACGACCGGCGGACTGTTCCGTTTTGATGGAGTGAGGTTTGTTCCTTGGTCCGCCGTCACTCGAAATAAGTTGTCGGGCGACTCCATCAGTACACTCCTGGGAGCGGGCGACGGCAGCCTGTGGATTGGCACCATGAGGGGATTGGAGCGATGGGAAAACGGTGCCCTTACGGACTATTCGCCGGTGCCTGCCATGATCGGGACCATACTGGAAGATTCCAAGGGCGCGATTTGGTTGGCTCGGGCCAAGATTCGTGATGGTAAAGGGCCCCTGTGCGAGGTAACGGGGAATGAACTCAGTTGTCACGGGGCGCCGGACGGGATTCCATTTCGCTATGCGAAGGAGTTGCTACGCGACGGCTCGGGAAATTTATGGGTCAGCGGTCCAGATGGAATCTGCCGGTGGAGATCCGGCTCCTCTCAAACGTATTCATCGAAGGCGCTGCAGCGGCTTGAAGGGGTGCTCGGAATCGAAGCGATGGCCCTTGGAGCGGACGGTTCGGTGTGGGTCGGGATGCGTCGCTCGGGCAAAGGGCTTGGCCTGCAGCAGTTCGCGAATGGAGTTTGGAGAAACTACGCCGTTCCGGGCTTCGACGGAACCAATCTGTCCATAAACGCCCTCTTTGTCGATCGAGACAACTCTCTATGGATCGGCACTCCCAACCGGGGCATTTTCCGTTTACACGAGGGCAAGTCCGATCACTTCACTGCCGCCGATGGATTGTCGAGCGATGCGGTCGAGCACTTCTATCAGGACCGGGAGGGCGATCTTTGGGTAGCCACCTCTAAGGGCATTGATCGCTTTCACGATGCCCCCGTGATTACTTTTTCGACTCGAGAAGGCCTGACTACTGACGAAGCGGAAGCCGTACTCGGTACCCGCGACGGCACCGTGTGGATTGACAATGTTGGAGCGCTTGATTTCTTCCGGAACGGAGAATTGTCCCGGGTTAAGCAAAATGGCATTCCCAAGCAATTGACGACATCACTTTTCGAGGACCATACGGGCCGACTCTGGGTCGGCGTCGATGCTGGGCTAGACGTGTATCGCCCAGATCATCACTTCCAGGCAATTTCCAAACCTGACGGCAGTGCCCTTGGCATGGTCACGACGATGACTGAAGATGTCGATCACAATGTTTGGGTTGAAACAGCCGTGGGTGATCTTTTTCGCATACAAGATTTACAGGTCCACGAACAATTCTCACGCTCGCAGATTCCTCGCGCCAACTCTCTGGCAGCGGATGCTAAAGACGGTATTTGGCTGGCCCTTGAGACTGGAGACTTAGCGCGATACCAGCACGGTCACCTTGAGACCATTTCGATTCGCCATGGCGCAAAACCTTCCTCCGTTTGGAATGTTCTGACCGATTCTGATGGATCCATCTGGGCGTCCACCGAAGCCGGGTTGGTGCATTGGAACAACGGGCGGACAGCTACGCTTAGTTCGAACAATGGGCTGCCATGCGATGCCGTGTTCGCGTTAGTAAAAGACGATCAGGGTACTTACTGGCTCGATGCGACTTGTGGCTACATCGGGATTACCGCATCGGAACTGGCCGATTGGTCGGCAGAACCTACCTGCAAGGTGAAGTTCCGACTCCTTGATGTGTTTGACGGCGCTCAGCCCGCGACGTCGACGTTCCGTCCGACCGCCTCCAAATCCGCCGACGGCCGGCTCTGGTTCGCCACCGACAGCATTGTACAAATGATTGATCCGGCGCACTTAGCCGCAAATCAGTTGGCGCCGCCGGTTCACGTGGAACAACTTGTTGCCGATCGAAAGAGCTACTCGCCTTCCGCCGATCTTCGTTTCCCGCCGCACACTCGTGACCTTCAGATCGACTACACAGCACTAAGTTTGGTCGCTCCGCAAAAAGTTCGCTTCCGCTACAAACTCGAAGGACACGATTCCGACTGGCAGGATCCGCAGAATCGCCGCCAGGCCTTTTACACCGATCTGCCACCGGGAAATTATCGCTTTCGTGTGATCGCGAGCAACAATGACGGCGTGTGGAACGAGGTGGGTGCAGAGGTCGGTTTTGAAGTGCTTCCGGCGTTCTACCAGACGGCGTGGTTTCGAATCTTAAGTGTCTTCGCTGCTGCCGGTATCCTCGGGCTGATTTATGTGCTTCGCCTGCGTCACTTGGCTGCACGGATGCAAACGCGTTTCGAGGAACGGCTCGAGGAGCGCGAGAGAATCGCTCGAGACCTCCATGACACGCTGCTGCAGGGAATTTACAGCGCTTCGCTCCACTTTAATTTGGCAGACGCTCGCTTACCGGAAGATTCGCCGGCGAAGAGCGCGGTAAAACGTGGCTCGGAGCTGCTAATCCAGGTGAGCCAGGAGGGCCGCGATGCCCTTCGCTCTCTGCGCGCTTCCGAGGCCACGTCCGACGGCCTGGAACACGCTCTGTCCCGCTTGCCCAAAGAGTTTTCGCTGCCGCCAAGCATTGATTTTCAGGTGGCTACGGAGGGCCAGCCGCGACTCTTGCGCCCGTTGGTCCGAGATGAGGCCTACCTCATCGCGCGCGAAGCGGTCCTTAACGCATTCCGCCATGCCCGCGCCACTAAGATTGAAGTGGAAATCGACTATGCCCCGAGTCACTTGCGCATCCTGGTGCGAGACAATGGGTGCGGCATGGAATCTGGCCTGTTGAGAGTGGGTCGCGAAGGACATTGGGGCCTGACCGGCATGCGAGAACGAGCGGAAAAAATCGGTGCAAAACTCGAGGTGTTAAGCCGTGCCAACGCCGGAACCGAGGTCCTGCTCTCGGTGGTTGGCGCTGTGACATTTCAAGACGCCTCCACAGGCCGATCATGGAATTGGTTGACCAGGTTGTATCCTCAGAGGCTCAGTAAGAACGTCAAGGAACCTGGTGAGGAACAACACAAGTGAACGACGAGACGAAAATTCGTGTTCTCAGCATTGATGACCATCCCTTGGTGCGCGAGGGACTAGCTGCCTTGATCAACTACCAGGTCGACATGCAGGTGGTGGGCCAGGGCTCGACGGGCCATGAGGCAATCCAGCGCTTTCGGGAGTGTCAACCGGATGTCGTTCTCATGGATGTGCGGCTCCCCGATATGAGCGGAATCGATGCCATGGTCACGATCCGAAGCGAGTTCCCTGAAGCTCGAATCATCATGGTTACCTCGTCCGAAGGCGATGTTGAAATGCAGCGGGCGCTGAGCGGTGGAGCGAGAGGCTACATGCTCAAGAGCATGCCCCCGAATGACGTAATCGAGGCGATCAGGAAAGTGCATGCAGGCAAGAAAGCAATTCCCGCGGAGATCGCCGCGCGCCTGGCAAACCATATGAGCGATGAAGCACTCACCGCCCGCGAGATCGAGATTTTACAGCATGTTGCCGAGGGCAATCGCAATCGCGACATCGCTGACCGCCTCTTCATCTCCGAAGGCACGGTCAAGGTTCACATCCAACATATTATGGAGAAGCTGGGCGCCAGCGATCGCACCCAAGCGATTACCATTGCGGTCCGCCGCGGCATCATCCACCTGTAAGCCAATCACACCGTGCCGGGCTCAGCCCTTCGAGATTCAAGAAAGTACCACTTTAGTAGTATCCGAAAATCTAAAATTCGGCAGATTCTCGTCAGCCTGTTAACCGGTAGTCTTTGTGCGAGTGGCTTCACTCGCGACTGAGGGGAAAGAGAGCTTGAAGCGGCGGTACACAAAATTCCCGGCTGGCTTGCCCGCCATAGGATTGCTATTGTTGCGAAGCGCCATCGGCGTAAGGCTGCTTGTCGACGGTCTCGCCTGCGTGCAGGCCTCTCAGGTGCACTTGGAGGGGTTAGCCATCGGCGTGCTCGCTCTTGTCGCTGGAACTTCTCTTGTGCTTGGTTTCCTGACCCCGCTCGTGGCTGGCGTTTCAGCACTGGCGGGCATAGCAGTCTGGCTGTGGCATCCAGCGTGGGTTTCTTCCTTGAGCTGTCTGAATGTCAACACGATTGCGGTGGCGATCGCGATTCTCCTGTTGGGGCCCGGGGCAATCTCCCTGGATGCCTACCTCTTCGGCCGGCGCAAGATCATCATCCCTGGCGCAGTCAGTTCATAAACCTCCCCCTCCTTCTTTCTCTGTTCCAGTGGCGCTACACTCTTACTCTTTCCCCCAACCTTACATCCGAAATATCCGAAAAGTAGTATTGGACGAGTAGACCGCGGTCGTATTGAAAAAACTGCATATCGCCAGATGCGGTCTAAGCTCGATAGCCTGCATAGTACCTCCATCAAGCACGAAGATTTGAGGCTTGCGGAGAATTGCAATGAGCTATTTGGTTCCGGACATTGAGGCGGCTTCGATTCCCGGTGGGGAACTGCAGTCATTTGGTCTGACCCACTCTGCCTATCCTACGGCTCCGCCCGTGGATCTCCATGTTTTCGAGAATCTGATCGCCGCGGATTCGGCTGTCGCCGTCAGCGCTCGCCACATTGAGCAGGTCATGGACGCTGTACCACAACACATGTTCATCCTCGAGCCGGATGCAACCCTGTCTTTTGTTAATCGCGCAGCGCGGGAATATCTCGGGCGGATTGACGCGATCACTCCAACAGAGCGGCTCGGCGTAATTATTCATCCTGAGGATCTCGAAGCGCTTCTGGGAGCATACCGGGATGCCATAGCGCACGGAATACCTGTCGAAGCCGAAGCGCGCGTTCGGAGCAAGAATGGCCAGTACCGCTGGTTCCTGCACCAACTTTTTCCCTTATGCGACGAACAAGGCCGGGTTGTCCGCTGGTGCGGCACCCGGATCGATATCGATGAGCATAAGCGATCTAAAGAAGAGGCTCAGCGCGAGAATCTTGCTTTGCGGGAAGAAATCGATGCGATGTCGATGTTCGAAGAAATTGTCGGCTCCTCATCGCGTCTCCAGGCGGTACTGGCGCGCGTCACCAAAGTCGCGCGAACCGACTCTACAGTCCTGATCACGGGTGAAACTGGCACCGGCAAAGAATTGATCGCCCGCGCAATTCACAAGCGTTCCGATCGTGCGGATCGTCCTTTTGTGAGCGTAAACTGCGCCGCCATTCCACGAGACCTGATCGCATCGGAATTGTTTGGACATGAAAAAGGCGCCTTCACTGGAGCGCTGCAGCGTCGCATTGGCCGCTTTGAACTGGCCGAAGGAGGTACTCTCTTCCTCGATGAAATCGGCGAGCTTCCGGCCGAGACACAGGTCGCCCTCTTGCGCGTTTTGCAGGAGAGGGAATTTCAGCGCGTTGGCAGCAACCAGACCATTCGCGCCAACGTCCGTGTCATCGCCGCCACGCATCGTGACTTGCCCGCTGCCATCGAAGCCGGCACCTTCCGCAGCGACTTGTACTACCGCATCAACGTGTTTCCGCTGGAAATTCCTGCGCTGCGAGAGAGGAAAGAAGACATTCGGCTTCTCGTCAAGTACTTCATCCACCGTTACTGCAGCAAAGCGGGCAAGGATGTAAAGAGTATCGACAAGAAAAGTCTGGATCGGTTGCAGTCCTATTCCTGGCCTGGCAATATTCGCGAACTGCAGAATGTCATTGAACGCTCCGCGATCCTGTGCGACTCCGAGAACTTCTCGG
>JBELAC010000107.1:0-14687 GCA_049509215.1 Terriglobales bacterium | reverse complement strand
CGCGCCCGAGAATTCCTGCCGTCCGGCAGCCGATGTTCTTTTCCGATCGGCCGCGGAGGCTTTCGGCAAAAACGTATTGGCGGTCGTGTTGACGGGCATGGGAGCGGACGGCACGCGGGGCGCGGGAGCAATCCGGGAAGCGGGAGGAGCCGTGATCGTGCAGGACGAAGCGAGCGCGGTGGTCTGGGGCATGCCTGGAAGCGTGGTGGCGGCGAATCTGGCCGATCGGGTCTGTCCGCTGGACGGCATTGTGCCGGAGGTCCTGCGGCGGGTTTCATTTCGGCGGGTTCTAGCGAGCGCAGTGCGCGGCTGAGGCACGACCGCGCGCGGGCCAGCGACGAGACGGGCGAGAGACTGGAAATGGGAATCGAACTGGCAAAAGAAAAATCCGCGGTGGTTTCCGAAACCTGCGCGTCCGATCCGAGCTATCTGAAGATCCGCGATCTGATCTACCGGATTTCCGGCATCTATCATTCCGAGCAGAAGCTTTATCTGCTCATTGCCAGCTGTACCCGCCGCATGATCGCTTGCGCCGTCGCCACGCCCTCCGGCTATCTGGAACGTCTCACGATCGGCAATAACCGCGAAGCGGAACTGGGCTTGCTGCTGAATGAAATCACGATTGGCGAAACCTATATGTTTCGCCATCCGGTGCAACTGGAGGCTTTGCGCACCGTGATTCTGCCGCAGGTCATGCAGGCCAAGATGTCCTTGGGACTGAAGCGAATCCGCATCTGGTCCGCAGGATGCTCGACGGGGGAGGAACCATATACCCTGGCAATGTTTCTCCTCGAAGAAAAAGACAAGCAACTGGCAGGATGGACGTTCGACATACTGGCCAGCGACCTGAACAGCAATTCGCTGGAAACGGCACGGGCCGGCGTCTATGGCGACTATGCGTTGCGGAACACCTCGGAGGCACAGCGCAGGAAGTATTTCGAGGATGCGGGCAATAACAAATTCCGGGTCAATGCTCTGCTGAAATCGCAGATCCGGTTTGACCGGATCAACCTCAGCGACGACAGCAAAATGGTGTTCTTGAAAGGAATCGACGTCATTTTCTGCTGCAACGTGCTCATCTATTTTGACCTGGCATCGAAACGCCGCGTCGTGCAGCACTTCTACGCCAACCTGGTTCAGGGAGGATATTTGTTTCTGGGGCACGCGGAATCGTTGTTCCAGGTGGATGAAGCATTCAAACTGGTCCATTTTCCGGGAACGACGGCGTACTGGAAGCCGCCAGCCGGATTGGTTTCCGGAGGCAAGCCATGAACGAAGAGCGAAAGCTGGAACTAAAGAAGAAAATCGCAAAGCTCGACTCGATCTCGACGGCGCCCGCGATTCTCCAGCCTCTGCTCGCCGTCCTGCGCTCGCCGGTGGATGACATACGCACGGAGAAAATCGTCGAACTGGTCTCACGTGACGGAGCAATCGCCGCACAGTGCCTGCGCATGGCAAACTCCCCTCTGTTTGGACGCCGTCCGGTCGAAACAGCGCGTGCCGCCGTCATGACGCTCGGCATTGAGCGCGTGCGATCCATCCTGTTTGGTTTGTGCATGAATCAGACCATTCCGCCGGACCGGTGGGTGCTCGATCCGGTCTCGTTCTGGAGGCACTCCCTCGGCTGTGCGCTCGTCACCGAAACGATGGCCGGCAAAATCGGCTATCCGTACCCCGACAAGGCCTACCTGGCGGGATTGCTGCACGATCTTGGGTTTCTGGTGAATTCAGTGATTGAGACGGAGAAGTTTCGCGCGTCTTTCGAGCACGCAGTCGCGCAACGCTGCCCGCTGCATGTTTCCGAACAGCAGATTCTCGGCTACACGCATGCGGACTCCGGCAGCCTGCTTTGTGAACACTGGGGATTTTCACAGGATTTATCGGATGCCGCGCGGTGGCACCATGAAGCGGATCTTTTGCCTGACAGCAGTCCACTCGTTTATATGGTTCACCTCGGAGATTTACTTTGCCGGGTCCGGAACCTGGGCTACGGATACGACGAAATCATGGCTGTGGCGTTCGCGCAGGATTTTGCATGGGGCCATCTTGTGACCAGCTATCCCGCCCTGGCAAAAGTTGATCTGGTGCGCTTCACGCTTGATCTGGACGGAACGATGGAGCACATCGCCGCACTGGTGGATTCCGTTTTTGCTCCGGCCAAGGCGCACGGATCGCCGCACTAGGCGCCGTCTTGAGGAAGGTAACCCACCAGGGTGGTTACTTGTGCGGCCAATTGGAAGGATGCGCGCCCCAAGGCGTTACGGAAGTGACATTTACAGGCTGGCCGAGGGACCCTACGATGGCCGTGTAGTTTGGCAGTTCTGGGGGAGGGCTGCCGAAGGCGCTTTGAGCTTCATTGCTCAGGGCGCTTTTTTATTTGCCGGATTCAACGCATTCCAGCTTCCATGCGGAAGTTCGGTTCCGAGATTGAGTTTCCCGGTTCCGTATCATTTCTTTTCCCAGGTCTTGCCATTGTCGGTGCTGCTCCAGGACTCGTGATTGCCGGTTTCCAGGACGACCTCTGCGGGACTTCGCACATCGATGTGAGTGACATCTGCCGTGAGCTGCGCGGTTCCGGACGAAACCAGAATGGTGCTCCAGGTCTTACCGCCATCACTGGAGTGCACTAGAGTGCCGGCCTGCCCGCCTGCCCAGACTTCCGGGCCGCGATTTGGATTTGCATAGCAGAGCAATGCATGATCGGCGCGCGCGGCGTCCTGCCAGGTCTGACCGCCATCTAACGAACGCTGGAGCACGCCTGCTTTGATCGTCCAATTTGCATTCGTTTGCAAGGTGGCGGGGATAGATGCGGTATTGCGGGCAACGAGCATGCCAGTCGCCTGCGACGCGGGACGCGCCTTGTTCGCGGACACCAATGCTGTTGTTTTCTCGGTCTCGCTGTTCAGGGAATCGTCGGGCGCGGGCTTCGCTCTCACGATCGCCGGAGCCGCGTCTTGCGCGATTAGGTTGCTATCGGACGAAGAGGCCGCAGCAGGAACAGTCGCGGCGCCGGAAGCTTCCACATCACTTGAACTTTTCGGGACATTGAGCGCGGGCGTGCTTACCGCTCCCCCTGTCGCTAATTTACTCGCCGAGAGTGATTGCTTCTTCAGAGGCCCGGCAAACGGGGCTTTCAGGCCGGCTTCCGGCGAGGCCTGAGCGATCATCGGGGTGGATGCAAGCCGATCTCTCGTGCCCAATGCACCTGGTTTCGCCTCGGCTGTTTTTTCAGGGGATGCTTCCGAACTCGTGCCTGAGACATCATGCGCAGCAGGCGAAGACTGTGCGGATGGGGCGGGTGCCTGAACTGCGACGTGTACCGGTGGCTTCGAAGAATGCTCGAAGCTCGGACGCACGATCAAAACTGCTACCGCAATACCGGCTGCCAGCGCTGCCCAGCGCAGATTCGCCCAGCGCAGACTTGGCCAACGAAGATTTGGCCAGCCAAATTTGGCGCCCGCAGATTGGTACGATTGTGTTCTTGATGACAAGTTATTGCTGACGGGTTCGTTCTCGGCCTCCGCCGTTATCGTTGCGGTCGCGGTTGTGGGTGGCAGTGCCAGCGCCAACAGTTCACGGCAATCCGCGCACAGTGCCAGGTGCCGCAACACGCCATCGCGCTCGGCCGGCGAAAGGCAGAGCTCGGCAAATGCCGTTAGAACATCCGCTTCGGGATGCTCGAATTGGCCCAGCGCAGGCGGTTGGGCCCGCAGGCGTTGGCGCACGATTTTTGGCAACTCAGTCATTCGGATTGCTGCCGTCGCTATTGCGTCCGTCGTTGCCCCGTCCATCATTCTCCCGGGCGGGGACCTTGCTCTTAGGGAACGTAGTAGATCCGGAATCTTGCGTCAAACGCGAGCGTAAATCCAGCGTGATATCGCGCACGTCGGTCTCCAAAGCCTCGGTCGCCTGGGCATGGCTCATGCCTTGCTCTCGCAATCCCGCCAAAATGCGCTTGCGCAGGCCGGTTGAGAGGCGATCGAGACGGCGGCTTACGCTCGATTCATGCAGCCCTAACGAGCGCGCGATATCGGCCAGGGTGCGGCCATCCAAATAATAGGATGCGAGCGTGAAGCGGTCTTCCGCCGAAAGCTCGGCCAGGGCCTGGTCGGTCGCAGTTTCCAGACGCTGGTCGGAAGTGCTGACCGGCTCCGGAGCTCGGGCCACAAACTGCACTCCTTCTTCTGTCTGTTCTTCGAGGCTGACCGAGCGCTTGGTTTTGCGATAGCGGTTGATGAACTCCTGCGCCATCACCGTGCGCAACCAGCCTTCAAGCGAGCCGCGCCCAGTGTAGAAAACCAGTTTCGAATTGCGCGCGCCATTGCGCGAACTTACTCCATACAAATCGGCGAAGAGCGAGTCTGCGAGTTCGGCCGCGTGCGCTCCATCGCGTGTGATGTGCAGCGCCATGCTGTGCATTTTCTGGCGGTAGCGCGTGATGAAATCTTCCCATGCGCGCTCGTTTCCGGCTGCGCAAGCGCGGGCGAGCGCCAATTCTTCCAGCCGCAGCGCCGCGCAGAAATCAGCTTTCTGTTCGAGCGAGGCCTTCGCGGCATACTTGCGATGAATTTCTTCGAGGATCAGCGCAAACTGTTCCGCGCTCAGGCCATAGGCCGCGGCTCCGCTGCGCGTGTACAAATCGGCGGCGATACCAGACTCTCCGGATTGGGCGTGCGGTGGCATGTCCCAGATGATGCTAGCAATTTTTTAGACGCAAGAGACTGTAAATCGTACGTTCCCCACAGTGCGAGCGGAGTTTGAATCCTCCTGGAAGACTCGCAACTGCGTCCCCCGGCGCGCTCTATCTTGGCGCGCCGGGGTGGGCTGGTCAGAGCGAGCATGGGAACACGAGCGCGGGGAATGGTGTCTTCAATGTTGGAGGCTCATCATGCGGCTGGTCGTGATTCTGGCAGGAATTGTTGGGTTAGTCGTTGTAGCCATCGTTATCCCGTGCCTGCTCCACGCAGGCGAAGTTCAACCGATCTCGAACTACACACTTTTAAGTCCGATTCGCAGCGGTAACCTTACGGTGTTTCCGGTGGTCGCGAGTAAGTCGTATGACACCGGCGAATTTATCACGCTTGATGAAGGGCTACGCTCTGGCGACGTGGTGGTCACCGAAGCTGGACAGGTGCGCGGATTGATTCGACGGCGTCCGAGCGATTCGACGGTGATCCATCCGGTGCGCGACGCGCAAGTGAATCAGCTTGTGCTGATCAACAACTCCAAGCGGCCGCTGTTATTGCTTGCGGGCGAGATCGTTACAGGCGGCAAACAGGATCGCGTGATTGGGAAAGATCGCATTGTGCCCGCCGAAAGCGATCCGGTGGATCTCAGCGTTTTCTGCGTCGAGCCGGGGCGGTGGGTGGCCGCGAACGGAAAGAACGAATTCACCGCGGGCAGAGTGGGCGGCGCGGCCGGTGGCGTCGTGGGCGGTATTGTCGCTTCCCCGAGCGTGCGCGCGAGCGCGATGGCCGCAAAGAATCAGCAGCAGGTTTGGGATCAGGTCGGGAGGGCCAAGACGGCAATGGCCGACGCGCCGATGGTGGCGGGAGCGAACGGCGCGTCCGTTGAGGTGAACTCAACCAGTTCGTACGCGCGCGTGATGGAGAACAAGGATGTCCAGAAGCAGGTCGATTCCGTAGCCGCGCCTGTGGAGCGCAATTACGAGAGCGTAATTCATCAATTGCGGGACAAGAATGCCGTTGGCGTGGTGGTCGCGGTCAACGGAGATATTGTCTGGGCCGATCTGTTTGCCAGCACGCAGTTGCTGCAGAAGTACTGGCCGAAACTGATTCGGTCCTATGCGACTGAGGCGGTGATCACGCGCGCGAAGGCGGCGGAGGTTTCCACGAAGGATGCGCAGAAGTTTCTCGATAATGTCGGGGCTCGGCACGAGACGGCGGATATCGAGCCGGGAGTTTACCGGCAGACTGAGATTACCGGCGACGGCTTCAAAGTGTTCGAGTTGATGTCACTGTTGCCGAAGACGGGATTCGCAGTGCACGTTGCCAAGATGGCAGACTAGGTGAACTCTTCGGTATTGTCATCCCGAACGAAGTGAGGGATCTGCATCGCGCACAGCAAAACTGCAGATCCCTCGCGCCAGAATCTGGCGCTCGGAATGACAAGTTCTTGTTTGTTTTAACCTGTGCTCCGTGCACCTTCATCGAATGTTGTTTCAAAGTGCACCGCGCACTTTTATCGTGCCAAACCCTTCAACACCACATCATTCGCATCGTAGGCAAGCTCCAGTGCAGGCAATTCGTCGCGCGTGAACCATCCGGCTTCGGCGGCATCGCTGCTAGCTTTCAGTTCTCCGACCACGGGGCGACAGAGGAAATCGATCAGCACATAGTGATAGCGCACGCGACCGTCGTCGCTGCGGATGACGCGCTCATAGACGCCGAGCATTTCTCCCACCTCGACAGTCAGGCCGGTTTCCTCGCGAGCCTCGCGAATCGCGGCTTCGCGCAGGGATTCGCCGCATTCCAGAACTCCGCCGGGCAGAGACCATTCGCCAAGGAGCGGCGGCTGGCCGC
This sequence comes from Terriglobales bacterium, assembly GCA_049509215.1. GTDB lineage: Bacteria > Acidobacteriota > Terriglobia > Terriglobales > Acidobacteriaceae > Acidiflorens. The sequence continues at coordinate 8,145 of JBELAC010000107.1, read as the reverse complement.
GCTTGATGAGCAAGGCGCGACCGTCTTTCACAATCACTGCGCCGACACCGATCAGTGGAGACTCTGGATATTCGCGTTTCATCCGCCTATTCGCTTCCCTCGCGCTGGCTCACCGGCAATCCCCGGAAACCGCAACAGTATAGCTTTATCGATCGTGCCGGATTCATAAGACTTTCAACCCACGCCCGCAAAGGGCGTTGGTGCGCTGGCGCGCGGACCTGCGTGTCCGCGCTACACAACCTTCGAACCGTGGTTCGCATTACAATAGCCGCCATGTCGCTCGACGAGTACAAGCGAAAACGGCGGTTTGAGGCAACGCCCGAGCCTCCGCCAAAAGTGGAGAAGAAGTCGAAGCACCGATTTGTCGTGCAGCGTCACCGCGCGACCCGGCTGCATTATGACTTCCGGCTGGAGATGGAAGGCGTGCTGAAATCGTGGGCGGTTCCGAAAGGGCCGTCGCTCGATCCTGCGGACAAGCGGCTGGCCATGCAGGTTGAGGATCATCCCGTTTCTTATTTTGATTTTGAGGGGACGATTCCCGAAGGGAATTACGGCGCTGGAACCGTGATGGTTTGGGACGTGGGTACGTGGGAGCCGCTTTCGCCGGTTCCGGTCGATGGGCAATATGTTCCGGGCACGGACAAGGAAGCTGCGGCGATGCTTGAGAAGGGCGATCTCAAGTTCCGGCTGAACGGGAAGCGGCTGAAAGGCGATTTTGGCCTGATCCACATGAAGGCGCGAAGGCCGGGAAGCAAGGGAACGGAATGGCTGCTGATTAAGAAGAAAGACGATCGCGTCGTGGCTGGATTTGATATCGATCAATATGACACTTCGATTCTTACCGATCGCACGATGGCGCAGATCGGAGGCGACGTCGAGTCGGCCGAGTGGACGAGTGGCCGTCCTGCGACTCACGGAAAACTCAAAGCCGCATGGCTGGCCGATGCGGTGGCGCGGGCGGACCGTAAAAAAAAAGTCCTGATCACGAATGGCTCAACAGCCTCTACCGCTGAGGACACGGAGAACACAGAGGAGCGTAATAAGAAGAGCAAAGCTAAGCCGGATATTCGCCAGGGTCCAGTTGCTCACCGCGGAAAAGATCACGCGGCAAAGCCAAGGTCAGCCGCGCCGGCGAAGAGTCATTCCGAAACTGTTGTCGCGGAGTCGCGAAACTCCTCAAGAAGTTCCTCCCTGTCCTCCGTGGTGAAGAACTTGGCCGGCGCCGTTCGCAAAGCCATGCCCGCGGAGATTTATCCCATGCTGGCGACGGCCATCGAAAAGCCGTTTGACGGAGCGGATTGGCTTTTCGAAATCAAATGGGATGGCTATCGCGCGATCGCGTTTGTCGACGACGGGCGTGTTCGGCTGGTGTCGCGCAATCAGAACAATCTCAGCGGGCAATTTCCGGAACTGGCCACGCTGCCGCAGTTTGTCAGGGCGCGACGCGCCATTCTTGACGGCGAGATCGTTGCGCTGGATGACGAAGGTCGTCCTTCTTTCAGCCTGATGCAGCAGCGGACGGGATTTCGGCCCGGCAAGTCGAGGCTGCCGGGACGGAAAGGCGTACAGGTGCTTTACTACGCGTTCGATCTTCTTTACCTCGACGATTTCGACTTGCGCCGCGCGCCGCTCGAACAACGCAAGCAGTTGCTTAAAGAGCGGATCACAAACAGCGAGGCGGTCCATTTTTCGGATCACTTTCGGGCGCAAGGTCTCGCGCTGTTTGAGGCGGCCAAAAAAAAGAATCTCGAAGGCATCCTCGCCAAACGGCGCGATAGCTTATACAGCGAAACACGCTCACGCGACTGGCTGAAAATCAAGATCACGAAGCGGCAGGAGTGCGTCATTGGAGGCTATACAGATCCCGAGGGGAGCCGCGCTTATTTTGGCTCGCTGGTGCTGGGTCTGTACGACCGCCAAAGGCGTCTGATCCATGCGGGGCAGGCCGGTACTGGATTCGATCAGAAGGGGCTCAAAGAGATGTTTGCGATCTTGCAGCCGCTCGAGACCAGCAAGAATCCGTTTTATGGCGAGATCGGCGGGCTGCGGAAAATTCACTTCGTGCAGCCAAAACTAGTCGCCGAAATAAAGTTTTCGGAGTGGACTCATGAGACCACTCAAGGCGGCATGAAACTTCGCGCCCCGGTTTTTATGGGGCTGCGGACGGATAAGACGGCGGCGGAGTGCACGCTGGAAGAGGCGGGAATAGCTGGCAGCTCGTAGCGGCTTGCTATTGACCTCCACGGCACGGGAAGAATTCCCTGACAGGTCTTCTGAAAAAATAGGGGTCTTTCGACTCCGCAGGGACTTCACTTCGTGAAGTTCTTGTTCCGCTCAAGATGACAGGTCAATGGAGAAAACATTTTAGGCACTGTGATCGATCAGGAAGTTCTATCCGCTGGTGTCCGCTATTTGATTTCCTTCATCGGCAGCATGGTGCCGTAGTCGTTGCCGGAGGCGTCTACGGCTCGGGCGACAACTCCGGCGAAGGCGTCGCGCAGTTCGGGGAACTTTGCGGCCACGGCCTTGATCAGGGCCATGTTTTCCTGAAAAGTTTTTGGAGTGTTCGAAATGTCGGACGAGGAGTACTTCACGACCACTTCAAGATCATCTCCAACGGCGAGCGGGAAAACTTCGGTCAAGCGGTAGGTCTTGCCTGCGACCGTGAAATCTACAGCGGAGCCGTTAGCGGGCATGTCGCTTGGCTGCACGGCGTGCGCCTCGTCATAGAGTCGGTCGCTGGCGAGGGTGCTCATGAAATCGATGGGAGAACTCAGGGCGATTGCCTCGCGATCGTAGAGCCACGCATTATGGAGCTGCGACTTGGCCTTGAAATCTCGCGCGCGTGCTCCGAACCAATGACCGTCGTGTCCGGCGATCTGCGTTGCGCGCGCATAGTAGCCCGCCAATTTCCAGTCGGGGCCGACCTGTTGGAGGACGAGCGTGAGAGTACGGGGTTGCTTTCCGCCGCTGACGTCGAGAATCGTAACGGCGTATTTGCCCGGAGGCAGATCGTTCAGGACGAAGACGGCGCTCTGGCTGGTCTGGCCGGACGGGCCAAAAACACCGCACAAGAACTCGGCATGGGGCACAGGCGCGGTGCCGTCAGCGGTGAGCAGGAAAGGAGGACGAATAATGGCCTGGGCGCCGGCAAAATCGGGCTGATTCTCTTTCACGGCGGCTTCGACTCCGGAAAAATTAGAGGACACCATCGGGATGGAGTTTTGCCGGAGGCCGGCGGTATCGCCGTGGGACGACATTTCAAAAAAGCGCTCGGCCGTCGTTTCCAGGGCCTTTCTTACAGGCCCATCCAAGTCCGCCGCGCTGAGGCAGGTTTGTGCGTGGGCCATCCCAGCCAAGAGAAGCAAGGGCAGGCATTTCAGCCCGATCCTGAGGCTGGAGATTGCCGGTTTGGAAGCGTGAGCCATGGGGAAAGGCCTCCACTGGGCATTTTACCGCTCCGCTTGGAGTTACTGCGCCCTAAATCATTGCAAAATTTGGCTCTACCAAGATTCCGGTAGTAACTGAAGAGCGCAAGAAATCCCGCCTTTGGCGTTCTCAGGTCAGTGGTAAAATCAAGTGGGGAACAGGCGGCTGAGGCGCGGGCCGCCCGGCGGAAACGGGGATACCGAATGAGAGACGCAAGGCGGTCGATTGCACGGATTGTATCTGCGTTTTTGTTGATCGCTCCGCTGTCGACGGCGTACGCTGTCGATCAGAGCACGTCCGCTCCACCGCATCACAAGTCTCACAAAGCCGCCCCGCTGCTGGTTCTTCCGCCCATGCCGAGCGGACCTCTGAAGCAGATTCCGATGGATCAGCTTCCGGCAGCGCCACCGAAAGTTACTTATCAGGGTGGATCGCTCTCCATCTCAGCGCAGAATGCGACGCTCAGCGAGATTCTGACCGAGGTGCGTAAGGTGACGGGCGCGACGATTGATATTCCGCCGCGCAGCGGTAATGATCGGGTCGTGACCCAGCTTGGGCCAGGAGCTCCGCGAGACGTTCTCGCGCAACTGTTGAATGGGACCTCGTTTAATTACGTGATGGTTGGATCAATATCGGATCCAAACGCTGTCGCCAGCGTGGTGCTCACGGTGAAAGAAGGGATGGGTGGTGCGGTTCAAACCGCCGCCAACAACACGCCCATCTTCCAGCCTCCGCAACCGCCGCCCGTTCTGCCCGGCGGCCGCATGCCGCCTCAGCCATTCCGCGCGGGAATGGTGAACCCGGGGCAGCCGCAACCGGCTGGCGCGGCGGCCGTGGAAGCGGAGGATGCGGACGACGATAGCGCGGACGACAAAGACGACGACTCCGATCAGCCTGCGCAACCCGGGCAGCCAGGACAACCGGGTCAAGCGGGAATCAATCCAGCGGTGCAGCCGAACCTCAATAATTCCCCGAACCAGTCCGATGAGCAGGGAAGCGAGGGCAACACCCCGAATGCCGGGCCCAAAACTCCGGAACAGATTCTGCAGATGATGCGGCAGGGCCCGCCGGGCGCGGTGCCGCCAGGGGCCGTTCAACCTCCTCAGCAATAGCGGAAGGCGGCGGGACAGCAATTCTGATCTGGTGGAAAGAGAAGAGTGAAGGTCGAGCTGGAGGCTTAGTCGCCGCTGGCCTGGCTCTGATGGGGCACCAGTTTGGACAACAATTGCGAGGGGCGGCCGGGATTGAACGCGGCGAGAACGCCACTGATCGCGTAATAGGCTCCCAGGACCCCGAGAGAAACCGATAAGATTGCCGTGCTGCTCACGAGAAAAATAACAAGAAGTGCTTCCACGTTTCCGGACCCTTAATGGCCGCTATTTTGTTGTGCGGCCGCAAATAACTTACTGTATCCGCATTTGACCCCGGTCACTGTTAACAACTATGATACGGAAGTCGCTCTGCGTACTCCCACTTTCCAACATTTCTGGGGACCCCGTCCACGTTACGGAAGTTCATTATTGTCGTTGCTAAATGGCCATCACCAAGATTTCGGTGCGCGGCGCGCGCCAGCACAATCTGAAGAATATTGACGTCGAGATCCCCCGCAATACCTTGACGGTCATCACCGGACTGAGTGGGTCGGGCAAGTCGTCGCTCGCCTTCGACACGATTTATGCCGAAGGGCAGCGGCGCTATGTGGAAACCCTGTCGGCCTATGCACGGCAATTCCTCGATCAGATGGAACGGCCGGACGTCGATTCCATCGACGGGCTGAGCCCGGCAATTTCCATCGAACAAAAAACCACCAGCCGCAGCCCGCGGTCAACGGTCGGCACAATCACCGAGATTTACGACTACCTTCGATTGCTGTATTCGTCGATCGGGTTGCCCCATTGTCCCAAATGCGGCAAGCCCATCGCGCGGCAATCGGCGGAGCAGATCGTGCAACGGGTGATGGCACTTACACCCGAAGATCGGGTGATGATCATGGCGCCAATCGTGCGGGGGCGCAAAGGCGAGTTCAAGAAGGAGATGGAAAAGCTCGTGCAGCACGGTTTCACGCGCGCGCGAATTGACGGCGAGCTCGTGAGCCTCGAGGACGAGATTAACCTCGACAAGCGCAAGAACCACACCATCGAAGTCGTCATCGACCGGTTATTGGTGAAGTTGGGAATTGAGCACCGGCTGGAGTTGTCGGTTGCGCTGGCGATGAAGCTGGGCGGTGGACTGGTGCTGGTCGCGGTGGTGAATGGAGAAGAGACGCTCTACTCTTCGGTGCTGGCGTGTCCGGATTGTGGGATCAGCGTTCCTCAACTGGAGCCGCGGTCGTTTTCGTTCAACAGTGCTTATGGGGCTTGTCCGGAATGTCATGGGCTCGGAAGCCGGTACGATTTTGATCCTGGGAAAATTATTGTTGATTGGTCGAAGCCGCTGCTGGATGGCGGATTAGGGCCGGGATCGTCTTCGCAAAATTTGACGCATGGATTGAAACTCGTCGCCGAGGCGTATGCCCTTGACCTAAGCATGCCCTTCGAGAAATTTCACGAGAAGATTCAGAACCTGCTGCTGTATGGCGAGCCGGCGCGGGGAGCGAAAACTGGCTTTCTTGGAATCGTCGGCCATCTCAAGCAGAATCTGGAATCGTCGACCTCGGAAAATTATCGCGAATACCTGCTCGATTACATGTCGGCGACGGAATGTCCGGCTTGCCATGGGCAGCGGCTGCGTCCAGAGAGTCTGGCGGTCAAAGTGAATGGGATGTCGATTGCCGAGTTCACTTCACTGCCGATCGCTCGAGCCTTGGAAACGGCGCGCAAGATCAAACTGGCGGGGCGCGAGCTGACGATTGCCGGACGCCTCGTGCATGAGATCACGGAGCGCCTGCAATTTCTGTACGATGTCGGGCTCGGGTATCTTTCGCTCGGCCGTTCGGCGGCTACGCTTTCGGGCGGCGAAGGGCAGCGCATTCGGCTCGCGACGCAGATCGGATCAAAACTGAGGGGCGTGTTGTATGTACTCGACGAGCCTTCGATCGGATTACATTCGCGCGACAACGGTCGACTTCTCGCGGCTCTGGAGAATCTGCGTGATCTGGGCAACACGGTGCTGGTCGTTGAGCACGACGAAGAGACCATTCGCCGCGCGGACTATGTGATCGACTTGGGGCCGGGCGCGGGACGGCATGGCGGTGCGCTGGTGGCCTGCGGGACGCCCGCGCAGATCATGGAGTGTGCCGGCTCGCTCACGGGCGCCTATATTGCCGGGCGGCAGCGCATTGCCATGCTTCCCGAACGCCGCAGTCCGAATGGCAAAGCCATTACGGTGTTCGGGGCGCGGCAAAACAACCTGAAAAATGTTGACGTGGTTTTTCCGCTGGGCGTCATGACGGTGGTGACAGGCGTGTCGGGGTCCGGCAAATCAACGCTGGTGAATGACATTCTCTATCGCGCACTGGCGCGGCAGCTTTACCGTTCGCGCGAAGAACCGGGGACCCACAAATCGATTGCGGGAACCGAACTGATTGATAAGGTGATTCGGATCGACCAGTCGCCGATTGGGCGTACGCCGCGATCGAATCCGGCGACCTACACAGGAATCTTCGCGCAGGTGCGCGACTTTTTCGCCATGCTGCCGGAATCGCGTGAGCGAGGTTACAAGCCCGGGCGATTTTCGTTCAACGTGCCGGGAGGACGCTGCGAAGCGTGCCAGGGCGAAGGGCAGCGGCGCATCGAAATGAATTTTCTCCCCGACGTTTATGTGCAATGCGAGGTCTGCGGCGGGCATCGCTACAACCACGAGACCCTTTCGGTGTGCTACAACGGCCACTCGATCGCGGATTTACTGGAAATGCCTGTTTCCGATGTACTCGCGATTCTCGAGAACATTCCGCAGGTCCGGCAAAAGTTGCAAACGCTCGTGGATGTGGGACTGGGATATATTCACCTTGGTCAATCTGCAGTGACGCTCTCAGGAGGTGAAGCGCAGCGCATCAAACTGGCGCGCGAGTTGAGCAAGCGGCAGACCGGCAAGACCCTGTATCTGCTGGACGAGCCCACAACCGGACTGCACTTTGAAGATGTGCGCAAGTTGCTGGATGTGCTGCACCGGCTTACTGACCTGGGCAACACGGTCATCATCATCGAACACAATATGGATGTGATTCGCAATGCCGACTGGATTCTCGATCTCGGCCCGGAAGGCGGAGAAGAAGGCGGACGGATCGTTGCGCAGGGAACGCCGGAACAGGTTGCGCGCGTGAAGAAGTCATACACGGGGCAGGAACTGGCGGCGTATTTCAACGGTCCGGCTTTTAACAGTCCGCCCAGAAACGGCTCGAATCGTGGCGGGCTACCCGAGGCTGGGCGGCGGGAATCCGCGTGAACTCATTTCCCGAAGATCCCACTCGCGCGAATCCGGCTGATGGTGAAAGCACTGAGCAACTGCATGCTCCATCGGCAAGCACGCCGCTCCCGCCTGACCAAATTCAGGGCTCGCCGGACATCCTGGCGGCGGTTCCGGCGGAAGCGCCGCGCGATCCCGCATGGAGCGGCCTCGACGTTGTCCGGCTCGCGGTTCTTACCGTCGTTGCGCTGTTCGTGGGAGTCTTTGTTGTGTTGTTCGTCGCACGCTACGGTGTCTACACGCATTCCTCCATTGGAGAAATCGCGCGGGTTCCATTGGTTATCGTGGGCGGCCAGGCACTCGCGTACGTAC
>JBELAC010000106.1:0-14929 GCA_049509215.1 Terriglobales bacterium | reverse complement strand
TTCGTTGGCCTGCGCCTGCACCGCAAAAATGCTGACCTGGCTGGTCTCGAGATCCTCCGCGATTGCCAGCGGCAGATCGATCAGGGGACGAGGTGCCAGATCCTCCAACACCCACGTCTGGTAACGGCAGCCAATGTCTTCCAGTTCGTGCACGATGGCCGCCGCAATCTCCAGGCTCACTTCGTCGGTGATGACCGTGACTTTTTCGGAAGGTTGCACGCTGAGGCACACGCGCACCGCATTTCTCGCTCCCGGCGAGAGTTGCGGGTCAAAAGGCATGCGATTGAGTTGTCGATTGGATTTTGCGTTTGCTTGCAATTCAGTCTTCATGAAACTCGTTAGACAGCGCGTGCGGTGGGCAAACTGTCCACCTCGTCCACGCCCACCTCAGTCTCCTCAATGATGTAGTCCACTACGGCTTTCATGTCGCCGGTTTTCTGATACACGTTCAGTTGCCTGTCCGCGCCGGTGCCGTTCTTCATGATCTCGCGGATGTATTCCACTTCCTTGCGCGAATCGAGTTCGTCGAGGACGTCGTCCACGAAGGCGAGATACTCCTCGATGAGCTCGCGTTCGGGAACCTCCATCGACTTGCCGAAGTCGATCAGCTTTCCATTAATGCCATAACGCGCGGCTCGCCACTTATTTTCCATCAGCAGCGATTTGCGGTAGAGCCGGAAGCCCTGGTTTGCCGCGTAAAGTTTGTACAGCTTGGCGACCGTGGCCTGAATCAGTGCGGCCAGAGCGATCGTTTCATCGAGGCGCATCGGGATATCGCAAACGCGGAACTCGAGCGTGTCGAAAAATGGATGCGGGCGGATGTCCCACCAGATTTTTTTCGCGTTATCGATTGAGTTCGTTTTTACCAGCAGCTTGATGTAATTCTCGTATTCGCCCCAGCTCGGGAAGTAGTCGGGCAGGTTGGTACGCGGGAACTTGTCGAACACCTTGCAACGATAGGATTTCAAGCCCGTGTCCATGCCCAGCCAAAAAGGAGAATTCGTCGACAACGCCAACAGGTGCGGCACGAAATAGCGCGCATGATTCATCAGATGAATCGCCGTCTCGCGATCTTCAACCCCCACATGCACGTGCAGCCCGAAGATAAGATTCGCGCGGGCCACCAGTTGCATGTCTTGTACGATATTTTTGTAGCGCTCGTCAGGCGTTACTTCCTGCATTCTCCAGTCCGCAAAAGGGTGGGTCGCTGCGGAAGCAAGACGCAGGCCATTCTCGCGGGACAAACGGATCATGTGGTGCCGGAGCTTCTTCAACTCAATCTTGGCATCCTTGATATTCGCGCAGACTGAGGTGCCGACTTCGACCACGGATTGATGCATCTCGGCCTTGACGCGCTCCTGCAGTACGAGCTTGCCTTTCTCGATGATCTCGGCGTGAATATGCGAACGCAGATCCCGGGTTTCCGGGTCGACGGTCTGGTATTCCTCTTCAATTCCGAGCGTAAAAGTGGGCTTCATGGGCTGCACCAGGGCCGCCAGGCGCGAGCCGCGTCTGGCAGAAAGTCTTACCAGTATACCGAATCTATGCACTCTCTACGGAGTGAGAACCTGCCTACTGATTAACGACCTGCTTGAGGGTTCCGGAACCCGCTTTATGGAAGGCATCTCCCGAATAGTGGGCTTTGACGTCGTATGTTTTCGCTGCCGAGAAAGATGAAGTGACGGTTGCCACGCCATTGGTAGTCGCGCTCGTTCCGAGCGTGGCTGAGCCGACGGAGAATGTAATCACTTCTCCATTCGGAATGGGTGGGGTGGAAGTCACCGTCGCCGTAAAAGTGACCGGCTGGCCGATCAGTGATGGGTTCGCCGACGAACTAACCTGGACGGTCGTCTTTGCGGACGTGATGTTCAGGAGCACGCTCGCCGCGCCGTTACAGTCGATCTTCGAAGAACATGAATTTGCAGCCACGATGTCTGGCGTGCCATTGCCATTCAAGTCCCCGACCGCGACCGATGCGGCATCCCATCCACCAGATTTGTAAACCACGGCTGTCTGGAAAGTTCCGTCGCCGTTGCCGAGTAGGACACTGACTGCGCCTTTGTTACAGACCCCGCTACTCGGGCATACGTTCCCGACTACCAAGTCAGGAATGCCGTCTCCATTCACATCGCGGATTGCGATCGAGTCGGCTCCATACCCACCCGAATTGTAAGCGACTGGCGGCTGAAAGGTACCGTTTCCGACGCCCAGCATGACACCAACGATGCCATCCTGACAGTCGTTGCTGCGCTCACATAAGTTCGTGACAATGATGTCTGGAATGCCATCTCCGTTGACATCCGCGATGGCGACAGAGAGCGCCGCATACGCGCCAGAGTCATAGGTCGAAGCTAATTGGAAGCTGCCACTGCCATTGCCGAGAAGCACAGCAATCCCGCCTTCGGGACAGTTGACGCACATGGATTCGTTGGCGATAACCAGATCCGGATAGCCATCCTGATTGACGTCGGCAACGGCGACCGAGGTCGCGTTCGGGCCCGCCGAGCTGTAAGTTACGGGTGCCTGGAAAGTATCGTTTCCATTATTCAACAGGATGCTGACCCCGCCGTCTTTGCAGTCGTCGCATTCGGATTGATTCGCCACGATCAGGTCGGGAAACCCGTCGCCGTTTACGTCTGCAATGGCCACCCATACAGGAACATATCCTGCGTTATAAGAGACTGCTGGCTGAAACGTGCCGTCGCCTTTTCCCAGCAGGACTCCCACGAGACCGTTGTCGCAATTACTCGCGCTTACACACTGGCTGGCCATGACAAGGTCAGGGTAGCCGTCACCGTTCACATCTGCGATTGCGACCGAAGTGCCGGCAACGCCCCCTGAGCCGTAGATCACGGCTTGCTGGAAGGTTCCGTTACCGTTTCCGAGCAGCACGCTGACAGTGCCGGCATCGCAGTTCTTGCCGTTAGCGTTGCTTTCGCAGGAATTCGCAACCACCAGGTCCAGTTTGCCATCGCCATTCAAATCGGCGAGTGCGACCGAGGAGGCATAATATCCGCCCGAGTTGTAAGGCACGGCGGTGGCAAACTTTATCGGAGACTGGGTGTTCTGAGGCAAAGGGATGCCTTGCTCCCCAGCGGTCAGCAGTTGGGCCGAGGGCGGAACACTCGCCGAACCGGCCTGGACAACGATGGATTGTCTTGCTTGCAGAACCACGAGAACGGACAGGGCGAACAGCGAAAAGACGCACGCAAATCGGGCGCACTGTCTCAGGCTCGACGCCTGAGCATGAAAGCGCGATTCTGCTCGACGCTTACGTCCCGCGGTGTCCCCGACTATCGAGCCCGTTATCTTCATTGAATGAGTGCAAAGTCCAAACCGCGATCTATGGCAAAACGAAAGAATGCGCGCGCCCGTTTCTGGCACTGAAGCAAAGAAGCCCCGACAGACTCCACGCCCCGCGTTGGAGCGCACCCTGCCTACTGGCGCGAACGGTCGCCTGACCCCACTTACAGACTGTCTTCTTAATATCCCATTTTGCGAATTAAATCCACCTTCAAAATCTCGGTCCAGTGGACCAAAATTGCCGAAACCGCAATTCGGATTGAGCCACTTCGATGGTGCCTTGTGCGGTTGAGTTGCCAGCACTACCATCAGGTCTTACAGGCTCAGCCTCATAGCGCGCATGGTTGGCTTGTTTATAATCATTGATTCCACTTTTTGTACATTTTTCAATCCGAACACTCTTTCGGACAATTGAGGATCAGCATTGGCACTCGACGACAACATCTATGAGATTCGGCGCGAGAAACTCAAGAAAATTGAGGCTCTCGGGCTGCCCACGTATCCACGCAAATACAGCTTCAGCCACACCGTGCCGCAGATATTGAGCGAGTATGGCGGGCAAACTGCCGAGGAGCTGGAATCGCCGCGCGTAACGGTTCGAGTGGCGGGCCGGGTCATGGCGATCCGGTTGATGGGGAAAGCCGGTTTTGCGCACGTGCAGCAGGATGGGCTGAGGCTGCAGGTATACGTGAAAAAGGATGCGGTCGGGGATGCAGGTTTTGAGCTGTGGAAGCTGCTCGACCTGGGCGATCACATCGGCGTCCGCGGATACCTCTTTCGCACGCGAACCGGCGAGCTCAGTATCCACGCCGAGGAGTTGACATTTCTGTCGAAGGACCTGCTGCCCCTACCGGAGAAATGGCACGGGCTGCAGGATGTCGAACTGCGCTACCGGCAGCGGTATGTGGATCTGGTGATGAATCCGGAGGTGCGCGAGGTTTTCTTAAAGCGCAGCAAGCTGGTGCAGTCATTGCGCCGGTACTTCGACGGCCAGGGGTTCGTAGAAGTCGAAACTCCGATGATGCAGCCGATGGCGGGCGGGGCGGTGGCGCGTCCGTTCAAGACGCACCACAACGCGCTGGATATGGATCTGTTCTTACGCATCGCGCCGGAACTCTATTTGAAGCGGCTGACGGTGGGTGGTTTCGACCGCGTATATGAGATCAACCGCAACTTCCGCAATGAAGGCATTGGCTGGCGCTGGAATCCTGAGTTCACCATGCTGGAGGCTTACCAGGCCTATACGGACTATCTCGGCATCCTCGACACGACGCAGAGCTCGATCGAGCAGGCGGTGGTGGATGTGACGGGGGGCAGCAAGACGAAGTGGGGCGATGATGAAATCGACTGGTCGCACGGGAACTGGCGGCGCATGACCATGCGCGAGGCGATCGGCAAGTTTTGGCCGGAGAAGGCTGGGCCGGCGCCAACCCGGAACGATTTTGCTGCGCACGAGTCGGTGAAAGCCCTGGTGGATCGCGTGCGTTCGGCTGGAGTGAACCTTGCTTATGACGCGGCCGAACCGGTTGGAAAGACCATCGCCAATTTGTTCGAAGCCATCGCGGAAGAGCACCTGATCCAGCCGACGATCATTTATGAATTTCCGACGGCGGTGTCACCGCTCTCAAAGCAGAAGCCGGATGAGCCGGACTGGACCGAGCGTTTCGAGATGTTTGCGGGGAAGATGGAGATCGCGAACGGCTTCAGTGAATTGAATGATCCGGAAGATCAACGCCGTCGCTTCGAGGCCCAATTGAAAGAACGTGAGCGCGGCGACGACGAGGCGCACCAGATGGATGAAGACTACATCCGCGCCCTGTCATACGGCATGCCTCCGGCAGGGGGCGTCGGAGTCGGATTGGATCGGTTGGCGATGCTCTTCACCGACTCGCACACCATTCGCGATGTGATCTTGTTCCCGCTGCTGCGGCCGGAAAAGCATTCCGGCGCAGACAGTGCCGAGGTCGAGGGAAAATAGGCTGCAGGTCAGCGGAGACCGATCACAGCGCAAGAGTCGCCGAACCTAAACAATCACTTTAAAGATTGATCTGGCTCCCTCATGCTTAGAGTAGTCTTACGCTGCGGCGGCGCCACCGTAGCGATCTTCCGATGCTGGGTCGGTGGCGCCTTGCCATTTTCGTACCTTCGGTTGCTCATTCGTTGAACTGGCATTGCCTGCCATCCTTTCAGAAGGTTTTCTTTCTGAAAGTTTTTCCTCAGTGCTGAATGCAATTACGCTTAAACCATGACATCGTTAAATGCCATCTACTCGCGGCCGAGCATGCGTCGCCGGTACGAGGCATGGTTTTTGCGCTTTGGTCTCACGGATGGATCAGGTGCCTGGTGGTTTCGGTATCTTCTGACGAACCTGGGTCTGACGAACCTGGGTCTGACGAACCTGGGTCTGACGAGCATGGGGCGTGGCGGGTGTCCCGGAGTGGCGGGCGCGGCGCCGGCGCAGATTTGGGCAACATGGTTTCCGCGCGACGGTCACCCCAAAAGCTTTATCCAGGAATTCTCGCTCGACACTCTTAAGCTGGGTCCGCGCTCGGGGCCATTCTCTCTCGATATTGGGACCAATCACATTGAGGAAAACGCCTGCCGGGGCGCAATCGAGCCACACGGCCAGCGAATCTCCTGGGACCTGAACTATCATTCGCACTTTCGCGCCACACTCAGCAATAAGGGATGGATCGGCTTTTCACGCACTCCGCATTCGGATGCGGTGTTCAGCGGCGAAGTTCGTTTTGGTGATCGCGTTTTTCGTGGCGATCCGCTCGGCATCGGAGTGCAGGGCCACAACTGTGGCTTTCGTCACCGCAATTTCTGGACGTGGACGCATGCCTGCTTTCCGCAGGCGGACGGCAGCATCACAACCTTCGAAGCGCTGGTCTATGAAATGCCGCTCGGGCTTGTTTTCCGCAAGGCAATCCTGTGGCACAAGGGAGAGGCGCACGTGTTCCGGAAGGTGCGGGAATCCTGCCGTGACCGGGGACTCTTGCGCTGGACGCTTGAGGCAACGTCATCGGCGGGAACCGTTGAAGTGGATGCGGACGGCGGCGGAGCGTCCCTCCACCGGCTGCCTTATGCGAAGACCGATTGTTCCGGCTCTTTCGACGTTTCGAACAATAGTCGTGCGCGGGTGCGATTGCGGCTCGACCTCCGGAACTTGGCTGGTGCTTCGGAACTTGCAACCGAAGACGGAGCTGTTCTGGAGATGACGGGCGACTATTGACGGCCATGCGCGTCTGTTTAGTTCTGATCCGCGAGGATCCGCGCAAATCCGTGGAAAAGAAGTTCTCGCAAAAACTCCACAGCTGTCACTTGGTATCGCTCCTGGGCGCTGTCTTGGGGCCTTTCCGCGGACCGAAATTCTTTGTCAGGTAATCCAGAAAATCCTTGCGATCCGAATCGGCAACCACCGCGCCCAGGCCGGCCATTTTGTCGAGTTCATCCGACCACTGCATGCGGGAGAAGTGCTGTTCTGTTATCCGCCCGGCATTATGACATTGGGTGCAGGCGGCCTTCACCTTAGCCTGCATCGGGCCGGGCGGGAGCGGCTTGCCGGGAGCCTCGGGAGCTTGGGCCAGCGTGGATTGAACAAGCGCGAGCAGCAGGGTCGGGAGAAGCATTCGATTCAACATGCAGAGAGCTCTGAGTCCTCGATTTGGTTTGGATGATTGCCGTTTCTCCTGGGCGTCAGGAATTTTGTTTATGTTGCGTGCGTTTGTCAATACGCCACTAGCGAGACTAGCGCTGGTCGAGCAGGTGAATCGTCTCAAGAATTGTATTCCCCACAATTTCCAGGCTCCGCGGGCTGAGTTTGTCCATGGTGTCCTGCGGAGTGTGATGGAACACGTTGTTGTAGCCGTAATCGAGATCGATCACATCGGCGCAGGGGACCCCTCGTTTCACGAACGGGATGTGGTCGTCCTCAATTGGTCCTTGACGCCCATAGAAATGGGACTGGTATCCACTGCGCTCGGCCGCCGTATAGATCAGATCCATCAGCCAAGGGGTGCCGTTGAGGTCGCGGTCGATGTTGAGGTCGGCGTCGCCGATCATGTCCATGACCATGAGAGCCTTGATCTTTTTCAGCGTGCCGTCTTTTTCCCACTTTTCGGCGAGGTGACGGGTGCCGTAGAGGCTATCGGTATCAGACCAGGTGCGGACGGCTTCCTCGCCGTCCGTCCATACGAGCCAGACGCTGTAGCCATCGCGGGTCTTGCCGCGTAGTTGGTTGGCGAATTCAAGCAGGATGGCGGTCGATGAGCCGCCGTCGTTGGCGCCAACGTATCCGGTGTTGCGCAGCGGATAGTTGGTGTCGTAGTGGCCGAGGATGACGATGATCCCATCTTTCTTGCCGGGGAATTTCGCGATGATGTTGCGGACGGGAAATTTGCCTTCCACAGTGTCGGCGGTGAACGCGTCGTCTTCGACTTCGGCGCCTTTGAGGTGATCGACGATATAGCGTTCGAGCTTCTTGTGATTCTCGTTTCCCATGTAGCGCGGGCCGAAGGCGGTGACCTCGCGCGTATATTCGAAGGCGCGCTTGGCGTCGATTTTGGGAAACGGGGTGTTGTCAAGGCGCGTCGCTGCAGTCGGACCTGGCGCGATCTGAGTCGCGGCCTGAGCTTGTATAACCTCCGTGTCGGCCCCCCGCGCGCAGGAGGAAAGGACGCCTGCCGTCCCAACCAAAAATAGCAACCCCATGAACCACGGAAAACACGGAGCTACACGGAGCAATTCTGCTAGTGACGTCGTACTGCTTCTTCGAAACCGATTCTGCCTCACGTTTTTCCCCGTGTTCCTCTGTGGTTAAGAGCTTTTCTTGTCCGCGCGCTTCTTGCGTTGGCTGGGATGCACAAGCCATGCAATGCCGATGCTCAGAACGTACAACGCCAGCATGGGCGCGGCGAAGATGCACATGTTCACGATGTCGGGAGTCGGCGTGATGATCGCCGCCACGATGAAGATACCGAGGATCGAATAACGGATGTTGCGCCACATCCAACCCGCGCTCACGATGCCCATCAGCGCAAGAAAGAATACGAGAATGGGCATCTCGAAGATCGCGCCCATGCCGACGATGATGGTCACAAATAGCTGGGTATATTCCTCGATCGTGATCATCGGCTGGAATTGTTTGCCGAAGTCGATGAGAAATTCCAGGGCGCGGGGATAGACGATGCGGTATCCGAAAAAACCTCCCGCAAGAAACAAGCCTACGCTCGATGCCATAAAGGGCATGACGTAGCGTTTCTCGTTGCGGTAGAGGCCGGGCGCGATGAACAGCCACAGCTGATACAGCACAATCGGCGAACTGACGAACAACCCGGCCACGCCCGCCACTTTCAAATACAGGTTGAAGGGATCAACGGGATTCAGGTAGACGAGTTTTTCCGGCAGGCCGTGTTTGTGCAGTACCTGAATAATCGGATGCTGCATCAAGTCAACCAGTCGCGATGCGGCAAACCAGCATCCGAAAAAGCCGATTACGACGGCGATGATGGAATAAACAAGGCGTTTGCGCAATTCCTCGAGGTGGTCGAGGAAGCCCATGGTTTGCATGGGCTCGGCGGCTTCGCTCACGGGAGATGATGCGGCGCCTTCAGGCATCGGGCGCAACTTTCGGCGCGGGCGACGATTCTCGAGTCGGGGTCAGCGGTCCTGCGGCAGAAGCATTTTCTGGCGCGACAGCGGCGTGTTGAACTTCGGCCACGGAGGCGCTCTGCGATTCAGTTGCGCGAGTTTCGGCTGCCTGTTTTTCTGCGGTTCGGATTTGCTCGGCCGGAGGTGGATTGAAGATGCGGCTAGCCAGCGATCCGAGAGGCGCCTGGCCCGGTGGCAGAAGCGGAGGCTTGATTCCGAAGTCGGAGGCATTGATTTCCGACTCGATCTGCGACCGGAACTCGTTGGAGGCGCGGCGGAACTCGTTCATGAAGCGCCCGATCGTGCGGCCGATCTCCGGCAGTTTCTTGGGGCCGAAAAGGATCAGCGCCAGCAGAAACAGGAAGATCATCTCGCCGGAGAAGCCGAAATTCATATGGCTATCATAAATGCGCGGGGCGAAAGATGACTACCAAACGCTGCGGATTTTACCCGGCGCAGTGGGACAGGCTTGCGCTGCCCCCACAGAAAGCAGATTATTTTCGCGGTTTGAACGTGTACCCGATGGTTGCTCCGTACCGGAGAGCGTGCGAAGAACTGAATTCCTGGTAGTTGTTGACCAGGTAGATCCTTGCCTCGGGCCGGAGAAAGAAGTGGTGCCAATACGCCTTGATGCCTCCACCGAAATCGAACATGAGATGGTTGTTGCTTGAATAGGGCGAACTATTGTAGAAGCGCGTTTGTGCCTGACCCAGCCCACTAAGCACTTCAATAGAGATTCGCTTGGTCACCTTCGGCACCCAGATGCCATTCACCGACCAGAATATCGGGCGATAGTTCAGGTTGAGTTCGCTTGGAAGGTAGACTCCCTGATTTTCCCGCCATGAGAATTCGCCCTCGACACCCGTCCGATGATGGAAGAGAACGTCGCCGCTGACCGACAGGTAGGGGGCGCCATCGACCGACTGCTGCTGGTGGGTGCCAGTGGCTTGGCTGGCCGCGGGCGCAAGAATGGAGGACATTCCGGCCCCGATATCAATCTGTTGGGCGTTGGCGATATTTGAGATAGCGATTGCCGCGCAGGCAACGGCCAGAAGAAGGCTAAAGCGACGAGTCCATTTCAATCGAAACCATCCAAGATGCTAGGTTTGCCCCAACAGAAGTCGTTGGAGTCATGGAATTCAACAAGTGCGGCAACCAGCCCAGGACAAGAAGACCATCCTGCCAGAAGCTGCAAAAATTCACACAGCCATCATAATGCGTGCGACGGGAAGATGACTAGGATTTGAATGATCGAAAAAGGGATGGGGCGTTGCCCCATCCCAACGACGAAGAAAAACCGTCTTTACCGGAACGTGTAGCCGAGGGTAACTCCGTAGCGGATATTGTGATTCGAACTGAAATCCGTGTTGTTGTTGACCACGTACACGCGCACCTCGGGACGGATGAACAAACCTTTTGTAGCGTAAAGCTTGATGCCGCCGCCGAAGTCTCCGTCAAAATGATTGGAAGACACGTAGTTGGTGCCGGTATAGGGATCGTAGCAGCTGGTGCCACAATAATAGCGGGTGCTCAGGCTACCGATGCCCCCGACCAGCTCGCCGTAGACATGACTCATCAGCTTCGGTGAGTAAACGTAGTTGATGTTCCAAAACAGCGGACGATAGGTTGCGCCAGTGACATTAACGTTGGACGCCTGAGACGCTCTCCAGTTGATTTCCGCCCCGATACCCATGTTGTGATAGAAAAGCACGTCACCGTTAATACCGAGATACGCGCCACCGGTCAGCGACACGGGGTTATGATCAGAAGTCGAGCTGACCGAGATGCCTGGGGCGTCCATACCACTCAGTGCGAACCCAATGTCAACTTTCTGGGCTTGGGCGACGTTAGAGAAAGTGGCGACTGCCGCGCAGGCAAAAGACAGCAGTAGGGCAATGCGCAAAGTCCGTTTCAAGCGAAAACCTCCAAGATGATTTTTTAGTTACTGTGTTGGATGCAGGCGAGGGGTCTTGCGCTGCGCGGCGGAGTTTCATTTACAAGACTTTACCCTTGGCCATCGGCATTACCTCATCGTTACTATGGGAATCCGTATATGTCAGGCAACAAATTTCTTAAGTCATTGAATAGCAGTTCTTTAGTAGGCGAGAAGAATGCGGAGATCGCGCAGGTTATTGCCCGACGGTCCGGTCAGAATGGCATCTCCGAGAGCGTCGAAAAGAGGATAGGCATCGAAGTGAGCAAGGGCATTGCGAATTGCCGAAGCCGGCCCAACGCGGCTCAAGGTGCTGCCGTCAACCACGGCCCCAGCAGCTGAGCTATTGCCGTCGATGCCATCCGTACCCGCGCTCAGGACCGTGATTTCTTCGCCCGCGATCTTTTCAGCGCAGGCTAAAGCGAACTGCTGGTTGCGGCCGCCAATACCGCCATTGCGAACCGTCACGGTCACCTCGCCTCCAGAAAGCAGGCAGACGCGTGGGAATTTATTGCGCAATTCACGCACGCGACCCAGCAGGTAATCGGCAGCCTTCTCATATTCCCAGTCGTCGCAGGAGTTGTCGACCTCGACGATAAAGCCAGCTCTGCTCGCGGCGGCAGCCGCCTCATCGAGGGCAACTTTGTTCGAGAGCACTGTCCACCAGCGAGCGTGAACAAAAGCTGGATCGTCGGACTTGGGTGTTTCTTCGAGAGCGTGCTGGCGAAAAAGTCCTGCGACGGAGTGGGGAAATTGCTCGATCAATTTGTATTGGTCAGCGATGCGCTCGCAGTCGTGAATGGACGTGGAATCGGGCATGGTCGGTCCGGAGGCGAGCGCATCCGGCGTGTTATCCGGCACGTCGGAAACCAGAATCGAAACCTGCTGCGCGGGATACGCGGCCTGGGCGAGGCGCCCGCCTTTGACGGCTGACAAATGCTTGCGGATGGTATTGATCTCGGCAATCGGCGCTCCCGAGTGCACCAGCTTCTGGTAGGTCAGCACAAGGTCGTCGAGCGAAATTTCATCGTCAATCGGTTTCTCGACGATCGACGACCCGCCACCAGAAATCATGAAAATGACGAGCGACCGCGAGTCCATCGAACCGAGCGACTTGAGGATAGCCTCGGCGGCGCGGATCGATTCGGCGCTTGGTGTGGGATGCCCGCCGCGAAAATAGCGAAAGCCATGCGCCCGGCTAGCCGGTTCGACCGAGGAGGCAACGATGCCCTCAAGCCGCGCTCCAACTTGTGCTTCCAGCGCGGTCACCATCGTGTGGGCCGCCTTGCCGATCGAGACAACGAACACGCGGCCGTAAGAACTCAGGTCGAACAGGTCTTCGCAGATGCGAAGGACTCCGCGCTCGCAGTGCACGTGGCGCGACAATGCGCTCGGGATCGAGGCATTCTGGAGCGCTGTCGAGAAGATCTCGCGGACAGCGGCGCGCATGCTGCGGAATTGCTCTTCGCGGACGACAGTGTTGTCGGGCATGCTGTGGCGATTATAGAGAAGTGATTCGCGGTTTGGGCTCAGCGCTCGCGACAGTTTCTTTCAGCCATTCTTCCATTGCGTTCCGCATCTCGCGCAAGCGCCCCTCGAAAAAATGATCGCCCGCTTCGATGCGAACCAGCTTTTTCGGTTCGGCGAATGTGCTGACCAGCGATTCGAGCTTCCCGGGCGGAGCAAACTGATCGCGCGCTCCGCTGACGAACAGCTTGGGTTTCGAGCAGGTGCGGAGAAATTCGAAATCATAGACGCGCGGTGCACCCGAATCCGCGGCCACTGGAATCGCTGGCAGGCCAAGCGCGATCAGCGAGCGGACGCGATCATCGCGATAGGCAGCTCGCAAGCCGACGGCCGCTCCAAAAGAAAATCCCGCGAAGATAACTGGGAGAGTGAATTCATGCTCAAGCCAGTCGAGCGCGGCACGTACATCCTCGACTTCGCCCGAGCCATGTGAGTGCTCGCCTTCGCTCAGGCCGGTGCCGCGAAAATTGAAGCGCAGCACGGGAAAGCCAAAGCTGTTAAGCGCTTTCATCGCGTGAAAGACGACCTTGTTGTGCAGCGTTCCGCCGTAAAGAGGATGCGGATGGCAGACGACGGCAGTGTGAGTTGCGGCAGCAGAACCGGCGTTCAGCAACGCTTCGAGGCGTCCGGCGGGTCCGGGCAGAAAAAGCGAGCGGATGGTCGCGTTGTCGGGCAGCACTTCCCCAGAGTACAACGTGAGACGAGCAGTGAATAGTGATGGGTGGCTCGCGATCCATGAAACCGTGTTTCGCCCACGCTCCATGCCCGCGAATCCTTGGTTGCCAACCACGAATCACTAATCACTATCCATTGATCGCAACCACTGTTACGCTTTTTGCATGGATCTTTTCGCGTTGACGCGGCGGTTGGTTGACATCGAATCCACGACTCCGCATGAGGGAGCGGCAGGAGATTTTCTCTGCACAGAACTCACGCGGCGCGGCTTCGACGCGCGCAAGATGCCGGTCGAGGGTGAGCGCAACAATGTGCTGGCGACATGGCCTGGGCATCCACGGCCAGAAATCGTTTTTTCCACGCACATGGACACAGTTCCGCCATTCATTCCCTCCACGGAAGATACGACTCGAATTTACGGGCGCGGATCGTGTGATGCTAAGGGCATCATTGCGGCGCAGATTTTGGCATCTGAAAAATTGCGCGGGGCAGGCGTTTTCGTTGGACTGCTGTTTCTGGTGGGCGAGGAGCGCGACTCCATCGGTGCGCAAGAGGCGAATCGGCATCCGATTGGCGCGCGCTTCATGATCAATGGCGAACCGACCGGCAACCGGCTCGCGCTGGCCAGCAAAGGCTCGCTGCACGTGGTGTTGACGGCGCGCGGAAAGATGGCCCACTCGGCGTATCCGGAGTTGGGTGAATCGGCAATCGATAAGCTGATCGAGGCTCTCCATCGTCTGCATGCGATGAAACTGCCGGAGAGTCCGGACGTAGGAGCGTGCACAAGAAACGTAGGAACGATCGAGGGTGGCCGGGCTCGCAACATCATTTCCGACTTCGCGCGCGCCGAACTTTTTTATCGTCTGGTGGGGCCATCCGAAGAACTCCGGCACAAAATTACCGAGGCTGTCGGAGAATTGGCGGAAGTGGACTTCACGCGCGAGGCATCGTTTATGCGCATGCACATGCTCGACGGTCTACCGACCATGGTCGCCGCTTTTACAACCGATGTTCCGTCACTGACCAATTGGGGTAAGCCCCTGCTGATGGGTCCGGGGTCCATTCATGTGGCGCACACCGAGGGAGAATTCGTGGAGAAAAAGGAATTAGAAGAAGCAGTAGAGTTGTATTCCGATGTGGCGAAAAGGCTTCTTCACGAAGCCTGAAGCAAGCGTTATGCACCAAACTGGCGCAGGTGGTGATCAAGATGTTTGTACATTCCCCGGCTCCATTCCCGGGGAGTGAGTTCACCAAAGAACGGGTGTGGGTGTATCGTGCAGCGCGCTTCGCCACCTTCCTGAAATTGCCGCAGTTTCCGTTTGAGTTGTTCCTGCTCGCGTGCAAAGTCACGCTGATCTGCAACAACCAGTTTTTTGTCGGTCGGACCATTCTTGGAAAATGGTTTTTCATTCGTGAAGATCGGCCTGACGAAAGGGCCCAGCAATCGCCCGATGAAGATGCGAGGCAGATTCAGCTGTCCGGACGCCATGTCGATCGTCGCGGCGCAGTGAGCCATCATCTGTGCCGCATTCATTTTCCCCCACAGTCTTGCGGAGTCGGGATGGAGGCTGTCGATGCGCAGGATGACTTTGTTGACTGTTTCGGGTTGGAACAGGTCTTCCATGGTTCTCCTGCGAGGCTGCGGAGGCTTGAACGCTAGGAATTCTAGCACCGGGCAGAGCGAACTATGTCATTGCAGAAGAATTCTGAAGAGAGAACGAATCTGGCGCGCCCGGAGAGATTCGAACTCCCGACCTACAGCTCCGGAGGCTGCCGCTCTATCCAGCTGAGCTACGGGCGCGCGCCGAACCTCTTGAGTCTACAATCTTCCGTGCACCT
>JBELAC010000105.1:0-14950 GCA_049509215.1 Terriglobales bacterium | reverse complement strand
GTTCGGAGGAACGTAGTCATACGGCCCTGACATTTTCACGCCCGACGCTCCAGTCACTTTGGTTCGCTCAGCCGATGCTGACGACAGTGACGGATTCGGCCACTTCGTGTCCTTGATGACCTGCAAGTAAAGGGTTTCGATATTGGCAGGGGGCGGTCCATCGCTGCCATAAAGCCAGACAAAAACGCTGGGATGATTTCGCAGCCGCGTGAGCTGATCGGTGAGTGACGCCGCCGCGATCTTCTCCGTGTCTGGAGTCCAGTGAGCCCATTGCTCCCAGAAGTCGCAGCAGGTCCATCCCGGCATGATCAGCACTCCCAACCGATCCGCCATGTCGAAAAATTCATCCCGTTCCATCCGGCCTTCCAGTCGGATGGCGTTCAAGTTCATCCCGCGGACATAGTCGATTGCCGCCGCGCCGCGCTCGTTCGACCACCGAAGGAGCATGTCCGGCGCCCAGGCTGCCCCGCGAATGAGCACTTCCCGTCCGTTGATTTTGTATAGGCGGTGGCCAGTCACCGTCAGTTCCGAAGTCACTTCGCGAATGCCAAAAGGGACGTCCACCGAGTCAAACGTATCTCCGTCGTCTCCGACCTGCACCCGGGCGGTGTACATTTCCGGTGATCCCATCTGATACGGCCACCAAAGCCGCGGGTGATTAATTTTGAGTTCGGGATATTGCTCGGGCGTGAAGACAGCCGTTTTCGACTCGGACGCCGCGAGTTCGACCTTCTGCGTCACAAGAATCCCCTCAATCCGCGCGCGGACAACGCATTTGCGCGGACTCGCCGCCGCATTATGCACATCGACGGTGATCGTGAGCGCCGCCGTCCTGTAGTCGTCGCCAAGTTTGGACGTAATAAAAGGATGACCGAGAGAAACGTCACCGCTCATCGTCAGGTAGACATCCTTCCATAATCCCATGTCTTTATCAGCAGGAGTTGGGTTCCAGTCCACCCATGTCATGGCGAGGTCGCCCTTGTCGGGCGCAGAAACTTCCACCGCCAGAGCGTTCAGTTTTCCGTCTGCCAGATGCTTGCTGACGTCAAACTGGAAAACCCTCATCATGCCCGCGACATCCTTAGCATCTGCGATCTTCTCGCCATTCAGCCAGATATTTGCCCGGTAATTGATCCCATCAAAATGGAGCCATTTTTTTCGCTTGGCTGCCTGCCCAGGTGTCGCGAACTCGGTTCGAAACCACCACGAACATCGAAATGGACTATCGGCCGGCATGGGTTGATTGGCAAACATGGCCTTCGAGGAATAGTCCATCCCAGGCAGCGATTTCAGATTCATTCCGAAGTAAGGATCAGGGTAGGTGCCATCCGCAACCAGAGCTGCGACTACTGTGGTGGGCGCACTGCCTTTGTGCCAATCATTCGCGTGAAAAGCAGCGGTCGAGATTTCCTGCCCGCCGGCCTTCACTTCGCATGACGATTGAATCTGCCAATTTTGACCGAGGAGGATTTTCGAGCCGTGATCATTGCTTCGTTCGCTCCGAGCATCCCCCGATTCAGCGACAGCCGTCACCGGCGCAGCAGCAATCAGAAGAGCGAGCCCCAGGGGAAAAAATCGCAACGCGGCTTCGAACAAGCGCAAACGGCCAAATGCCGGAACGAGCTTTTGAATGTTCATCAGGTGTTGTCCCTTCTGCCGGAATCGGTGCCCACCATACCGCCCCAGGTTCCTCGATAAATGTTTATTAAAACGTGTGAATATTGCTGTATAACTACCTCTGGTGTCAAGGACGAAAGACTGAAGAGTCGCCCGAGGTTCGTCGCACATTCTGGAACACGGCTTGGGATTGACAGTCTTGGCCTCCACAGACTCCAATAGGCCACTCATGGAATCGCTCCCCGGCACGACTACCTCGTCCGCTCCGCGCTTGCGTCGCACCCTCACGCTTTGGGACCTCATCCTGTACGGCATCATCGTCATTCAACCCACCGCGCCCATGCCGGCGTATGGGGTTTTCAGTAACGCCGGCCAGGGCCATGTCGTGACCTCCATCCTGATCGCCATGGTGGCCATGGTTTTCACGGCCATGAGTTATGGCCGCATGGCGCGGGTGTATCCAAGCGCGGGCTCGGCCTATACCTACGTGGGCCGCGAACTGCATCCCGCCCTCGGCTATGTCACCGGCTGGAGCATGACAATGGATTACATCCTCAATCCCTTGATCTGCACCATCTGGTGCGCCAAGGCGATGGCCGATCTGCTGAGCGGAACCCGCTACCAGATTCCTTATCCGGGCCTCTTGTGGCCGCTGATTTTTGCCGGTCTCTTCACGGCGCTGAACCTGCGCGGAGTGCAGACCTCCGCTCGCATCAACAAGACTCTCTGCGCGATTATGGGCGCCGTCATCCTGGCATTTTTCTGGTACACCATCCGCTACATATTCAATCTGCCGCAATTTCCTGAGGCATATTTTCTACGTCCGTTCTACAATCCGCAAACATTTACGATCAACCGCGTGTTCCACGGCACGTCGGTCGCCGTGCTGACCTACATTGGATTCGACGGCATTTCCACGCTTTCTGAAGAAGTGGAGAATCCCAAGCGCAACATTTTTCTGGCCACAGTTCTGGTTTGCGTGATTACAGGAGTGCTGGCGTCCGCCGAGGTTTACGGCGCTCAATTGTTGAGCCTGCAACATTTCGGCAGGGATTTCGGCGTTTTCTCCGAAGTCGGAGACGAGAACGTATTCAGCCATGTCGCAGGCATTGCCGGCGGCGTTCTCATGACCAAGGTGATCAGTGTCACCCTCCTCATCGCCACTATCGGATCCGGCATGGGATCCCAACTCGGTGCGGCCCGCTTGCTTTACGGTATGGGCCGCAGCGGCGCAATCTCCAAGAAGTTCTTCGGATCAATTCATCCGAAGACTCGGATTCCCGCCAACAACGTAATGTTTGTCGGCGGAATCGCACTGCTGGGCGCGTTTCTGATCAGCTACGACGACGGCGCCAACATGCTCAACTTTGGAGCGCTGATCGCGTTTATGGGCGTGAATCTCGCGGCGCTTACTCACTACTACATTCGCGGCAATGACCGCACTCTGGGGCAGTTGATCCCGCCAGTGTTGGGCTTCATCATCTGCTTCCTGCTGTGGATCAGCTTGAGTTCGAAAGCGAAAATCCTTGGGGCGATCTGGATGGCTGTCGGCATTGCATACGGAGCGTGGAAGACGCGCGGCTTTCAGAGCAGCCTGGTGAATTTCGATTTGCCGCCAGAAGAGTAGCGCCAGGCTCAGGCCAGCTGACCCGTTCGCTCGAAACGATGGTGCCAAACCTGCGCGGCTCCAATCAGGCCGGCATCCGGCCCCAGAGATGCCAGGGCAATCCTCACCCGCTCGGCCGGAACCAGCCTGCAATTCTGCGCGATCGCTTCCCGCATGCGATCCAGAAAAAGGGGTGCGCTCTTCATCACGCTGCCGCCCAACACGATCGCTTCCGGCGCGAACATCGTGATGAGGTTGGCCAAGCCAATTCCCATGTAATAGGCCTCACGTTCCACAGCGCGCCGAGCCCATTCGTCGGAATCTTGCGCTCGCAAGCAGATCTCCTGCGCAGTCAGGTCGCGATTGCCATACGTCGCCGGCGCGTTTTGTCGAAACCAGGCACGCATGGCAGGTCCAGCCGCAAAACTCTCCCAGCACCCGCGCGCACCGCACGAACACATGGGCCCCGAAGGATCGATGATGTGGTGTCCAATCTCGGGATGGCATCCCTCGAGCCCGCGATACACCTTGCCGTCTAGAACGACGCTCACTCCGATGCCCGTTCCCACTACCACATAGAGAAAACGCTTCCTTGATCTGCCGGCGCCCCAGTGCAACTCCCCGAGCGCCGCCGCGTCCGCATCGTTTTCCAGCGCCGCGGATACGCCGAACTCCCGTGACAAGACCTCAACCGGATTTCCACCCTCCCACCCTGGCAAGTTGTTCACATTTCCCAATGTTCCAGCCACGGTGTCCAGCGGGCCGGCACTCCCGATCCCAATCCCGCGCAATTTGGCGCCCACCTGTTCCTCGCACTGGTGGAGTAGCGCCGAAACGCGCTGCATGGCATGATCGAAACCGCGCGGCACATCCGTAGGACACTCGTTGCGCGCCACAACGCCGCCCGATGGATCGACAATCCCCACTGCGATCTTGGTGCCGCCGATGTCAACCCCGCCGATCATGGAGCCCTTTCCGGAATGAATCAGTTATTAAAATGATTTATTAAAACGTATGAATATTGATCCGTTTGGGGATTCATGTCAAGCAGAATTGCCTTTCCCGCTCTGCCACCGAAGTCTGCGGGCGGAATGTCGCCCTCTTTCGGAAGCGCGCCGCGGCCGTGTACCGTGCTTCAAGTTTTTCATGCGACGCATCGAAATTCTGCGTTGTACTTCCAGGCCTCCCAGACGCTATGAAAGGAGTTCAGCTCTTACGCGAGACTCCGCTCGAAGTGTGTGTCCGACAACCGCCTTGTACCCAAGCGGGTCCGCTGAAGATATTGCGATGTCAACGCCAAGAAATCCGCGAGCGCACGGCCTGCCCCCGGCGCAGGGCTTATACAATCCGGCCCACGAGCACGATGCCTGCGGTATCGGATTCGTCGCCAGCGTGCGCGGCCACAAGAGTCACGACATCATCCTCAAAGGAATCGAGGTTCTTACCAACCTCACTCATCGGGGCGCCTGCGGATGCGATCCCGAAACCGGTGATGGCGCCGGCATCCTGATTCAGATTCCGCACGATTTCTTCGTGCGCGAGTGCGAAACCCTTGGCTTCAAACTCCCCGGCCCCGGCGCCTATGGCGTGGGCATGACCTTTCTTCCGGTCGAGAAGCATCAGCGCCTACAGTGCGAAGGAATTCTGGAACGCATTCTCCGCGAAGAAGGCCTCGCGGTTCTCGGTTGGCGCGACACGCCTGTGAACCCTTCCGCAATCGGGCGCGTGGCACGCGGCTCGCAACCCTACATTCAGCAGGTGTTCGTGAATCGTCCCGCAGGTATGGACGAAAACGCCTTCGAACGAAAGCTCTACATTGTGCGCAAGCGTGCCGAGTCGGAAGTGTCCGCCTCCGACATCGAAGATAAGGAAACGTTTTACATCCCGTCTCTTTCCGCGCGCACCATCGTCTACAAAGGCCTGTTGCTCGCCCCGCAGATCGCAAACTTCTACGGCGAGCTTTCCGACGGCGCAGTTAAAAGCGCGCTCTGCATGGTTCATCAGCGTTTCTCCACCAACACTTTTCCCAGCTGGCAACTGGCACATCCGTATCGCTACGTTGCCCACAATGGCGAGATCAATACCTTGCGGGGCAACGTGAACTGGATGAATGCCCGCCAGTCGCTGCTCCAGTCGAAGCTATTCGGCCCCGACGTTAAGAATAATGACATTCAAAAGCTGTTTCCGATCATCGCACCCGGAGGCAGTGATTCCGCCAATTTCGATAACGCCGTCGAATTGCTTTTTCAGTCTGGACGCACCTTGCCCCACGTCATGGCGATGCTCATTCCCGAAGCCTGGGCTGGCAATCCGCACATGCGTCCCGAGAAGCGCGCGTTCTACGAATACCACTGCTCGCTCATGGAACCATGGGACGGTCCCGCCGTCATCGCCTTCACCGATGGACGCGTGATCGGCGCGACTCTCGATCGCAACGGCCTTCGTCCCGGTCGATACGTCGTCACCCATGACGATCTGGTCGTGATGGCTTCCGAAACCGGCGTGCTCGCAATCGCGCCGGAAAACGTCAAGCGCAAGGGGCGCCTTCAGCCTGGAAAGATGTTCCTCGTCGATACCGTCGAAGGCCGCCTCGTTTCCGACCGCGAGATTAAGCAGCGTCTCTCGTTCCAGCAACCCTATGCCGACTGGCTCAAGCAAAGCCAGATCACGCTCGACCAGTTGCCCGAACCGGCGCGCGTTCATGTGGCCAATCACGATACTGTCCTGTCCCGCGAAAGAGCTTTCGGCTACACCGACGAAGACTTGAAGATGATTCTCGAACCCATGGCATGCAAGGGCGAGGAGCCCATCGGCTCAATGGGAACAGACACTCCTCTCGCCTGTCTCTCCGATCGCCCGCAGCCGCTCTTCAATTATTTCAAGCAACTCTTCGCACAAGTCACTAATCCTCCCATCGATCCCATCCGTGAAGAAATGGTGATGTCGCTCATCAGCTACATTGGCGTGGAGCGCAACATTCTCGAAGAAACTCCGGAAAACTGTCACACGCTGAAGTTGCCGCACCCGATCCTCACCAACCGCGACCTGGAAAAGCTGCGCCGTGTTTCCAGCGGAGATTTACTGGCCATCACCTTGCCCGCGCTGTTCCGTGTCGAGGATGGAGAGGTCGGTCTCGAACGCGCCCTGGACGGCCTTTGCCGCCGCGCGTCCCTCGCCGTCACTTCTGGATACACTGTTCTGATTCTTTCCGATCGTGGCGTCGACAAAGATTACGCGCCCATCCCCAGCCTGCTCGCGCTGGCCGCCGTACACAATCTGTTAGTGCGTGAGGAGACTCGCACCGGCGTCGCTCTCATTGTCGAATCCGGCGAGCCGCGTGAGGTCATGCATTTTGCTCTGCTCATTGGCTACGGCGCGAGTGCCGTGAATCCTTACCTCGCCCTCGAAGCCGTAGAAGATCTCGCGCGTCGCGGCTACTTGCCCGAGCACGTAACTGCGGAAGTCGCCGTCACGAATTTCATCAAGGCGATCAACAAGGGTCTGCTGAAAACTTTTTCTAAAATGGGCATCTCCACGCTCCAAAGCTACCGTGGGGCGCAGGTTTTCGAGGCCATCGGATTGAACAAAGAATTGGTCGACGAATATTTCGTCGGCACGACATCGCAGTTGGAGGGTGTCGGCCTCGACGTGCTCGCGCGCGAAGCGGCGATGAAACACGAGCACGCGTTCCGTCCCGTGAGCGAATCCGATCCAGAACTCAGCATCGGCGGCAGCTACCATTTCCGCGCCGACGGCGAATATCACCTGCTCAATCCGCAGACCATCTCCAAGCTACAGCACGCCGTACGACAGTCCGACTTTAAGACATTTCAGGAATATACCGATCTCATCGATAGCCAGAGCAGCAACCTTGCCACACTACGCAGCCTGATGAAGATCAAGAAGGCTGAGCAGCCAATCGCGCTTGAAGAAGTCGAATCCGCTAAAGAGATCGTGAAGCGTTTCGCCACCGGCGCGATGTCATTCGGCTCCATCAGTAAAGAAGCGCACGAAACCCTCGCCATCGCGATGAATCGCATCGGAGGAAAGTCGAACACCGGCGAGGGCGGCGAGGATGAAGAACGCTACGATCCCGCATTCAACGGCGATTCTCGCCGTTCCGCTATCAAACAGGTCGCATCGGCTCGCTTTGGCGTAACTACAAATTACCTGGTCAACGCCGACGAACTGCAAATCAAAATGGCACAGGGCGCCAAACCCGGCGAAGGCGGCCAGCTTCCTGGCCATAAGGTGGACGACGTCATTGCCCGTTTGCGCCATTCGATTCCCGGTGTTGGACTTGTGTCGCCGCCGCCGCACCACGACATCTACTCCATCGAAGATCTCGCTCAGCTCATCTACGATCTGAAGAACGTCAATCCCCGTGCGCGTATTTCCGTAAAGCTTGTCGCCGAAGTGGGAGTTGGCACCGTGGCCGCCGGGGTCGCCAAAGCGCATGCCGATGTCATCCTCATCAGCGGCGACAGCGGTGGCACCGGCGCGTCTCCTTTAAGTTCGATCAAGCATGCCGGCACTCCGTGGGAACTCGGCCTCGCCGAGGCCCAGCAAGTTCTGCTGCTTAACGATCTTCGCGGACGTGTTCGCCTTCAAACTGACGGCAAGCTGCAAACCGGCCGCGATGTTGTGATTGCCGCCCTCCTTGGCGCCGAGGAATTCGGTTTCGCCACCACACCGCTCATCACCATGGGCTGCATCATGCTGCGCAAATGCCATCTGAATACCTGCTCGGTCGGCATCGCCACGCAAGATCCCGAGCTGCGCAAGAAGTTCCAGGGCCAGCCCGAGCATGTCATCAATTTCTTTTTCTATCTCGCTGAGCAAGTGCGGCAATACATGTCTGAGATGGGCTTCCGCACCATCGACGAAATGGTCGGCCGCGTCGATATGCTCGATGTGCAGCCCGCCGTCGATCACTGGAAAGCCCGCGGCATCAACCTCTCAATGGTTCTCTACAATCCGCCGATTCCCAGCCGTGTGGCCCGCCGCGGCGTGCAGTCGCAAGATCACGGTCTCGAGCAAGCTCTCGATCACCAATTGCTCGAGCAGGCGCGTCCCGCTTTGGAGAACCTCAGCCCCGTCACGATGGACCTCCCGGTTCGCAACGTCAATCGCTCCGTCGGCGCCATGCTCAGCGGAGAAATCGCTCGCCGTTATGGTTCGGAGGGTTTGCCCGACGACACGATCCGTATTCGCCTGACTGGTTCCGCTGGCCAGAGCCTCGGTGTTTTCCTCGCTAACGGTGTCACGCTCACGCTCGAAGGCGACGCTAATGATTACGTTGGCAAAGGGCTTTCCGGCGGACGCCTGATCGTCTATCCTCCTCGTCAGGCTGGCTTCGCCGCCGAAGAAAATATTTTGATCGGCAACGTCGTCCTCTATGGCGCAACCAGCGGAGAAGCTTTCTTCAACGGTATCGCCGGTGAGCGTTTCGCGGTGCGCAACTCTGGCGCAACGGCGGTTGTCGAAGGCGTGGGCGATCACGGCTGCGAATACATGACCAAGGGCGTAGTGCTTGTGTTGGGCCAGTGTGGCAGGAATTTCGCCGCCGGCATGAGCGGAGGCATCGCCTACGTCTTTGACGAGCGCATGGACTTTACCCAGAAACGCTGCAACCTCGCCTCCGTCGATCTCGAGCCCGTCATCGAAGCCGAAGACCTGCGAATCGTTCACGATCTCGTTACCCGCCACGCCGACCTCACAGGCAGCCCACGAGCGCGCATGATCCTCGACAACTGGTCAACCATGTTGCCTCGCTTTATCAAAGTGTTTCCGCACGAATTCAAGCGCGTTCTAGGTGCGGCCCGCGCGCGCCAGCCCTACCTCGCCGGTCAGCCCCTGCCGGTTGGAGCGACGGGCGCCTCGCTCATCCCCGCTTCATCCGCCCGGGTAGCGCAGGTGCACCATGGGTAAGCCCACAGGATTCATCGAGTACGGTCCAGAGCACACGCAACGCCGTCCGGTCACGCAGCGGGTGAACGACTGGTTCGAGATTTACGTCGACGCTCCCGAAGAGCAATTGCGCCGCCAGGGTGCGCGCTGCATGGATTGTGGCGTCCCCTTCTGTCACACCGGGTGCCCGGTCAACAACATCATTCCCGACTGGAACGATCTCGTGTATCGCGGCCGTTGGAAAGAGGCCGTGCGCCAACTCCATGCCACCAATAATTTTCCCGAATTCACCGGTCGTATCTGTCCCGCACCCTGCGAAGCCGCATGTGTGCTTGGTATTAACGAGCCGCCAGTCACGATCAGGCAGATCGAAAAAAATATCGTCGAGCGCGGATTCAAGGAGGGCTGGATCAAGCCTCAACCGCCAAAAGTCCGCACGGGAAAGAGCGTGGCGATTGTAGGTTCAGGTCCCGCCGGTCTCGCAGCCGCGCAGCAACTGCGTCGCGCTGGACATGCGGTCACGGTGTACGAGAAGGCCGATCTAATCGGTGGCCTTTTGCGCTATGGCATTCCTAACTTCAAATTGGAGAAACACTTCATCGATCGCCGTATCGATCAGATGTCCGCCGAAGGAGTACAGCTCGTCACCAACGCTAACGTTGGCGTCAACGTCGCGGTCGAAGACCTGCAACATGACTTCCATGCAATCATCCTCGCTGGTGGAGCGGAACACCCTCGCGATCTCAACGTGCCCGGCCGGGAACTCAAAGGCATTCACTTCGCCATGGAATTCCTCCCACAGCAGAATCGCCGTTGCGCAGGCGATTCGCTCGACCCGGCGGAAGAAATTCTTGCCACCGGTAAGCGCGTGGTCATCATCGGCGGAGGCGACACGGGTGCCGATTGTCTCGGTACGGCCCACCGCCAAAAGCCGCTGTCGGTGCATCAGTTCGAGATCATGCCCATGCCCCCGCAAGAGCGCTCGCCGCAAACACCCTGGCCACTCTGGCCGCTGCAATTGCGCACCGAAGCCGCTCACGAAGAAGGCGGCATCCGCGACTGGAGCATCGCGACCACAAAATTCACCGGCGATCAGGATGGCAACGTGAAACAGCTGCACGCGGTTCGCGTCGGCCCGCCGCCCACGTTCGACCCGATCCCAGGCAGTGAGTTCGCCATCGACGCCGACCTGGTTCTGATCGCGATGGGTTTCGTTGGTCCCGTGCGCAGCGGCATGATCACGCAATTGGGCATCGCCCTCGACCGGCGCGGAAATGTAGCCGCCGATGCTCGCTACATGACTTCAGTCCCAGGAGTCTTTGCCGCCGGAGACATGCGCCGGGGCCAGTCGCTCGTCGTGTGGGCCATCGCCGAAGGCCGCAAAGCCGCAGCCTGCGTAGATCAATATCTGAGGGCCGAGTCGAACACTCTTCCGGCAGTCGCCTCGATCGCAAAGCCTCAGGCCGTCGCGTCTTAGCGGCAATGGGCCGCGAGCGCCGCCGTCTGCGAAAAGCGAGCCGTCTTGGTCGCTACTTATTGGAAGATAGATACTCGTGCAGTAGTCTCTTCTCGCTCAGTACCTTTATCCCTTTTTCTCATCCTGGCGTAGAATTCCGCTTCGCACCAACTTGATGAACGCAACCGCGGCTCTCGGCAGCGTTCGGTGCCGGTCGTGCACCATTCCCAGTTCCCGCCATAGTTCAACATCTTTCAGCGGCACCAGCCGGATCTCTCCGGAACGGCTTTCCCGCCGCGTAAACGTCTCGCTGATCAGAGACACGCCCAGCCCCGATGCCACGAACGTCTTGATCATTGCGATGCTCGGCAATTCCATCGCGATTTTGAGCTGCGCCTGATAAGGCCGGAACAGCTTGTCCATAATCTGCCGAGTGTATCCGGCTTTCGGAAAAATCAGAGGCTGCTCGGCAGCAACACTGACATCAACTGCTTTCAGCTTCGCCAGCGGATTCTCCGGGCTCATCGCCAGCATTAGCCGGTCGCGAAAAATCCGTTCCACCGCCAGACGCGGTAGCTTCACCGGCAGCGTAACAATGCCGACGTCAATCATTCCATCCTGAATTCGCTCCAGAATTTTTCTGCTGAAGTTCCGGTAAATGCTGATCTGAACATCCGGATAAAGCCGCCGATATTCTTCGAAAGCATGAGGCAACACATAAAGACATGTCGCTTCGTTGGCACCAATAGCGAGCACGCCGCGTGGCGTTGCGCCCTGGTCGGTCACCGCGCGTATCGATTCGTCGCGCAGCGCCAGCAGCCGGACTCCGTATTCAAACAGAACCTCGCCCGCAGGCGTGAGCCTCACCTTTTTACCGGACCGGTCCAGCAACTTTGCTCCATAGTCCTGTTCGAGCTGGCGGATTTGCGCACTGACGGCCGATTGAGAGAGAAACACCTTCTCCCCGGCTCGCGAGAAATTCCCGAGCTTGGCAACTTCCAGAAAAGTGGCGAGTTGATCGAAGTCCATAGATTGTTCTCGGAAATCAGCCCTTCCCGCCCTGCGAATTCCACTTCTCTGTGATCACGGAAACCTGCCGCAAGGAAAGTGTTTTGCCACCCACCATCATAATGAAAGAAATTGCTCCGGCGGACGGTTTCTCCATCCTCACCAATAAAAAGGGGGCCGCGTTATGCGGCCCCGTGAAGCTGCTCAGACTGCGTTTGGATTACTTTCCAGTTCCCGACAGACTCGAAGTCTGCGGGCTTCCGGCAACGTTATCGCTGACCTGCAACGTTCCCGTGAGCGTGCCCGTCTGCGTGGGTTGGAAAACCACGCTGATCGTGCAACTGGCGTTCGCAGCCAGACTCGAAGAACAGGTCGTCGATGAGACGCTGAATTCACCAGTCGTCGAGATCGAGATCCCCGTCAGTTCGACGGTCTGCTTGTTCGACAGCTTGAATGCTTTCGCCGCGCTCGTTGTTCCCACTGCCGTCTTCGGGAACTTTGCGCTCGCAGGCGTCAACGTAACTGCTACCTCACCGGTGCCCGTCAGCGGTACCTGTTGCGGGCTGTTGCCGGCATTGTCGGTGATGGTGATGTCTCCAGTCCGAGCGCCAACCTGGGTCGGAGTGAACGTCACGTGGATCAAACAGCTCGCGCCCTGGGCCAGAGTGCTACCACAGGTCGTCGAGCTGATGGCAAAGTCGCCGCTCGGCGTGATGCTGCCTATGTTCAGCGTGGCAGAGCCGCTATTCCTCATGGTGACGGTCTTCGCAGCCGACGTGTCTCCCACGATTTCTTTTCCGAACGCCAAAGACGCCGGAGTAAGAGTGACGACTGGGGCGGTTCCCGCGGTAACGGTGAGGTTGACTGTGGTCGTGTTCGTCAAGGTCCCCGATGTCCCGGAGACCGTGATCCCGTAGGTGCCCTTTGTCGTTCCGGAAGGCACTGTAATTGTCAGGGTGCTGGTCGAGGTTGTGGGATTCGGACTGAAGTTCAACGTCACTCCGCTCGGCGCCCCAGTGGCGCTGAGGTTGACGCTGCCGGTGAACCCGTTAACAGGAACAACCGTGATCGTGCTGGTTCCGCTGCTGCCCTGTTGGACGCTAATTGAACTCGGGCTGGCGGTCAGGCTGAAATCGGCCTGCGCCACAACGTTCACCACAATCGCGTTCGACTGGATCCCGTTCGCTACCGAATACAAGTTATAGCTCCCGCTGACCAGGCCGGCCGGCACATCAAATTGCGTGCTGACGGCAGTTCCCGGAGCGATTGAATGCGTGTTCTCACTGTGCGTGGTTGCGTAATAAACGTTCGGTCCCGAAACCTGCTGCAAGACAACCAGTGGATAGTTCGTCGGTCCCTGGTAGTCGTCACCGTAGGCATTGTTTTCCGTCAAACCATTCAGCTGCGTGCCAGACAGCCCGTTATTCGTTGACGGGCTGCCGATGTTTCCACTGATCGCATTGATGGTCGGCGCGACCCCGGCGACAACTCCGGAAGCCGGCGTATAGATTTCGACCAGGCCGCTGAAATCCGTGAACATGATCTGCCCAGTCGGAAGCATCATCAAGTGTCCCACCCACGATGAATCAGACGGGCAGTTCTTGGGGTTCGCAGTGTTCGTCAGAGTGTTGGCCACTGGATCATACTCAACAAACTGGCAACCCGATTGAAACAGGCCAGGGCTCAGCATCGCGAGTACCTTGCCGTTCGGTTCCAGTGCCGCTGGACCATCCGCCTGATCCAAACTACTGGCGGGAGTCGGGCCAGACGTCCATGTATTGCTTACCACGTCATAAATCGCTGTTGCGTTGACGTTTCCGCCAAACTGCAAAACCTTGTTGTTGTACATCAGGACCGCTGCCCCCAATTCCTCGTCGTTGGGGTTATAGAGCTTGACAGGAGTATTGGGTCCGCACGACCAGATGCCGGTGCTCTGATTGTAGAGCTCCGAACCCTGGCTCCCGCCGCAGCTCGAGCTTTTTGTATCCACCGTCAGTACCAGCTCGTTGCTCAGCATCGTGAATGCCGATTCATCGTTGTTGGACTGATTTACGGAGCCCGTCGCCGTCCACGAATTCGGCCCATCGTACAGAGCGTTCTGGGCCGTACAGCAGTTCGCCTGCATGTACGTTCCGTCCGCCAGGGTGACGCTCTCGGCATCGCCGATCGTCGACCAGCCGCTGGGCGGAGAATTGCTCTTCCAGGTAATCGAGCTGCCCGAGATCGTTCCGATCGCGCCCAGCGTCGTCCAGTCCGAATTTCCGTTGTTGTATTCACCGCCTTCGATGACAATCGTTTTCCCGTCCATCAGCACTTGCGAACCGAAGAACCAGGGTGCGTAGCCGGAAGGCAGCTGCCCGCCGGAACTCCAGGTGCCGTTCACGTAGTTGCCCGTCGAGTCGGGAGTAAGAATGTGCCAGTTCGCGGAATTTCCGCTCTGTTCTTCGTGCACCAGGATTCTGCCGTCCCTGAGTTGCAGCATGGCGCCGAGATCAGCCCCGGGTTGATTAACGAGTGGTGTCCAGGTCTGGGCACCGGCGGCTCCGACCAATGCAGCGAGCATGGCGGACGTGAGAACAAGCTTGAGTAGAAATTTCAATCGGATCCCCTTTTTTGGCGTGGAAGAACGACCAAAGGTGACCAATACTGTATACGTATTTTCCATGGTTGTGTAGTGTGAAAAGATTCGCACCAGAACCGCAGCGGTTTGGTACTGATGCGCAAGCCTCGTTGTTCGAGGATCCCCCACTTTTGTGCCATTGCGATTAAACCGTCCTATCGCAGGAGGATGCAATGAGGGAATTAACGAACATAACGCCGCCGAAAAACAGAGCCGAAAGCCCAAATCCTGTTCAACTGATATTCTAAGATTTCGAGGAAACATGGCCGCACTCATCGATGCCATCGACATCAAGCGCAAGATGTTCTTTGAGTTTGAAAACACTCCCTTCCACTGTCTGGAAGCTGAGGTCTCCACCCCAACCGCACGGGGTGCGCAGACCCTTGTCCGCCTGAAGATGCGTAATCTCCTTACCCGCGCAGTTTTTGAGAAGACGTTCAAGGCCAGCGACAAGTTCAAGGACCCGGATCTCGAAATGGTTCCGGCCTCCTTCCTGTATAGCGATGCAGATGGCTTCTACTTTATGGATCAGGGAAGCTTCGAAACTCTCGCGCTGTCGGAGGAAATGCTCGGAGACGCCCGCGATTTTCTTTCCGAAGGTTTGGTCATCCAGATCCATAAATACAACGGCAATCCCATCGGATTGCAGATGCCGCCTCACGTGGAGCTCGTCGTCACGCAGACTGATCCCGGCGTTCGCGGCGACACGTCCAGCGGTTCCGTCACCAAGCCC
>JBELAC010000104.1:0-14951 GCA_049509215.1 Terriglobales bacterium | reverse complement strand
CAGCCCAAGCCGTAGTTGAAATCCTGGCAGAACTGGATAGGCTGGATACTTCTCATTCCAAACTCAGCACACAGCCATTCTCAGCCTGGTGGAAGCCAATGGCTGAGGCGCTTCCTGTCGCAGGTCCGGCCGAAACGCTAGCTCCGGCCCTGACTGGCCGCTAAAGCGGACTGGTTCTGCCCGGCAAACCGCGTACGAACCTCACGCTCTGCAATGAGCCAATCCTGTGCCTGATCGCCCGAGGCGCCTTTGCGTTCCAAATACAATTCATAAGCGCGACGACGGATTTCTTCATTGATGTCAACGCCTGCGGGCTTCTTGGCGGCGACCACCGCATTGATGGGCGTGACATTCGTGCGAACTTCAGGTGCGGCCTGGACCGGCGTAGCCTGTGCCGGGGTTTCTTCGGAAGCCTTAATCGTTTTCTTACTTCGGGGAGTCGTACCAGTTGTCTTACGAGCCATGTTGTTCTCCTTACAGATGCCTAATTCCAGTAATGGTCTCACGTGATGAATCAGAGACATAAGGGTTACTCGTGAGAAGCAGTCTCAGTTTTGGTAACGAACAATACATCTACTATAGCGCGTGCGCCTGTGGAATTGTTTCGAATCGTCATCGAAAAAAGTTCTGCATGCGATGAGATTTATCGTTCACTTTGAAGTATGACACTGAATCTCTTCGCAGGATCGCCGCATCGCCTACAGAAAGTACTGTAGTAACTTGCTGATTATTCTCAAGTGCTTGCATGATAATTAAGGAAAGGTCTAACGCAATACTTATGTCATCCAATGGCAGTCAAGGAGCGGCAGCAAAGGCCGCGAAGGCGAAAATCGCCGATTTGGAAAGCATGCTTTCCGAATCTCCGTGTTCAGAGCAGGTTTGTTTCAAGCTTTCTTGCGTTCTGGATGTGCGTCGCAGTGAAATCGCATTGCTGAGACTGGAAAAAGGCAGCCTGCGGTTTATCTTTCCGGTCGAACTGCGCTCGGCGGGCGTTTTGCCACTGACCGGAGCCGCAGTAGCCGCGCGAACGGCAGCGACGCGAACTCCGCTCTTGTCGAATTCTTTCATGCGAGTGAAACATGTCAGCCTGTTTGAGGCGGTACGTCTTTCAACCGGTGAAGAAGACAAGAGTCTGGACCAGGTGCCGATTCAGAAAATCATGTCTGTACCCGTCGCTTCTGCTGACGGCAAGGTGATGGGCGTGGTGCAGGTATCACGCAAGGGCTTGGACGTAAAGCTAGCGGGCGCGGACTTCACGGGCGAAGATCTGAAGAAACTCGAGCATGCGGCCGAGATTATCGCGCGCATGCCCTTCATGCAGGCAGGCGCCGAGTTGTAAGGGGTTGCCGGGCATCTCAGTCACGGCGAAAGTTGTCAGATGGACTGGCCCGCACAAAAGCCGGATGCCCAGGCCCACTGAAGATTGAAGCCGCCGAGTTGTCCGGTCACATCCACGACCTCTCCAACAAAAAAGAGGCCGGGCACTTTCCGTGATTCCATTGTGCGAGCCGACAGTTCATCCGTGTCCACGCCGCCGGCAGTCACTTCCGCCTTGTCGTAACCCTCAGTTCCTTCCGGTCGTACCTCCCAGGCGTGCAGCCGATGTTCGGCATCCTTCAATGCCCGGTCCGAGAATCCGCTGGGCGGATATTCTTGCAGCCAGCGATCAGCCAGGCGGCGGGGGAGGATTTCTCTCAGCAGAGTTCTCCATCTCGACGCGTCGCGATGCCCCCGAGCTCGCAAAAGCGCATTCAAGTCGAGATCGGGAGCGAGATCGAGAGAAACCGGCTCCTGCTTGTTCCAATACGACGAGATCTGCAGGATCGCGGGCCCACTGAGGCCGCGATGCGTGAAGAGCATTTTCTCGCGGAAGCTCTGGCTTCGGTTGCGCGTTGAGGCAATGACCTCGATCGAAACTCCGGCCAGATCGCACCATCGCCTGCGATCGGATGGGCTGAAAACAAAAGGAACCAGCGCCGCGCGTGTAGGCTGAATGGTCAGGCCGAATTGCCGCGCCAGGTCATAGCCAAACGACGTCGCGCCGATTTTTGCGATCGACAGACCGCCAGTGGCGACCACCAGTCGAGGTGCGGTGAATGCTGCGTCCTGGGTCTGTGCGTCCTGGGTCTGCACTATGAAATGTCCCATTTTACACACCTCTCGAATTGAAGTGTTGATCCGAATCTCAACTCGATTTGCGCGGCATTCTTCCTCAAGCATGGCCACGATGTCATTCGCAGAGCGGTCGCAGAATAGCTGACCTAATTTTTTCTCGTGATAAGGGATGCGATGCTTCTCGACTAGCTTCAAGAATGCTTCCGGACGATAGCGGGCCAAAGCCGATTTGGCGAAATGCGGATTTGAGGAGATGAAATTCTCCGGGCCCGTATTGACATTTGTAAAATTGCAGCGTCCGCCGCCAGAGATCAAAATCTTCTTGCCGATGCGATCCGCACGTTCGAGTACGAGGACGCGCCGTCCCCGCCTGCCGGCTTCGATAGCACACATCAGGCCGGCTGCTCCCGCACCGAGAATGATCGCGTCGTATTCTCGACTCATGATGGAAGACTTATGCTGACATCAGCTTAGCAGGGGTCGGTTGGGGACTGCCGGATTCGCTGTCTCTGTGTGATCGCCGAATGGGTCCGCAAGTTGTTCCTGAATCCGAATTGTTCAAGTATCGTTGACCTTGGCAATGGTTGCAGCAGGTGCGAATCGATGAACGCAGTTCTGATTAAAGTTCGGGGCGTGGTGCAGGGCGTGGGATTCCGTCCCTTCGTGTTCCGCATCGCCAACGAATTGCGCCTGAAAGGATGGGTGCTGAATGGAGAGGAAGGCGTCTCAATTCATCTGGAGGGAGAGGAGCCCGTCCTGCAGGGATTTGTGCGGCGATTGGAACAGGAGGCGCCCCCTGCGTCCCGCATCGTTGCCGTCGAAGTTGTGCCGGTCGCAGTCGCTGGATTTCAGGAATTTTTCATCAAAGAAAGTGAGCGACACAGCCGTCCCACGGTGCGAATCTCGCCCGATCTTCCGGTGTGCGCGGAATGCTTGCGCGAGCTCGCCGACCCGAGCGACCATCGCTTTCACTATCCCTACATTAACTGTACTAACTGCGGTCCGCGTTTCACGGTGATCCTTGCCCTGCCTTACGACCGTCCCAACACAACCATGAAGGACTGGCCGTTTGACGAGTATTGCGACCGGGAGTATCACGATCCGGCGAACCGGCGATTTCACGCGCAGCCGGTTGCCTGTCCGGAATGTGGGCCACACTACTATCTGCGAGTTGGAACCGAAACACTGCGGGGCGATCACCTTGTCATCGGCCTTACCGTCGACCTCCTTAAGGCGGGAAAGATTGTCGCGGTGAAGGGGTTGGGCGGCTATCATCTCGCCTGCGACGCGAGAAATGCTGAAGCAGTTGCCGCCATGCGAGCCCGCAAATTTCGCAAGGAAAAACCCTTTGCGGTCATGGTAGAGAACGTTGCCGATGCGCAGACGTTGGTAAAACTTCCTCCCGACGCGACGACGCTGCTTACGTCGATAGCACGCCCCATTGTGCTTGCGCCAGCCATCACGGAACTTGCAGGGGTTGCTCCCGACAATCGCGAACTCGGGATCATGCTGCCTTATACGCCTGTGCAGCATTTGCTTTTCGCGGCCGGCGCACCGCGCGCTCTGGTGATGACGAGCGCAAACCGTTCGAGCGAGCCGATTGCGTATGAGGATCAGGACGCGTTTGACCGGCTGTCGGGCATTGCGGATGCTTTTCTGGCCGGAGAACGCCCGATTGCCCGCCGCGTTGACGACTCTGTAGCTCGTATTGGTGCGCTGGGTCCGACGATTCTCCGGCGGTCGCGCGGATATGCTCCCGGAGCCGTTGTGAGCTTTCCGATGCAAGCGCCGGCTCAACTTGGAAAACAGAGGCCCATCCTTGCGCTTGGAGCCGATCTGAAAAACTCGATAACACTGGTCGTTGAGGGGCAGGCTTTCGTCAGCCAATACATCGGCGATCTCGATCACTACGAGGCCTTCCGCGCATTTGAAGAGACCATTCGCGATTTCATGACGATGTATGAGATCCGATGGAAAGATGTACTACTCGTTCATGATGCGCACCCCGAATATCGATCGACGGCGCATGCTCTGCGTCTGCCAGCTTTGGAAAAACGCGCGGTCCAGCATCATCGCGCGCACGTGGCATCGGTACTGGCGGAGCGCGGCGAATGGGAAAAGCGCGTTCTTGGAGTCAGTTTTGATGGGACTGGCTATGGCGATGACGGCAGCATCTGGGGCGGCGAAATGTTTGCTGGAAGCCTTTTGACCGGGTTTGAACGAGTGGCACACCTCAGACCGGCGGTGCTCCCGGGAGGCGACGCGGCCGCACAATATCCGGTACAAGCGGCTGCGGGGTTTCTCGCTCAAGTGGAAGGCTCGGCTGCCTTGCACGATCAGCCCTTTTCGTTTCCGCATCGCTACGACGTCGCCTTGCAGTTGGTTCACAAGAATGTCCGGACGTTTTCTACGACCTCAGTTGGACGCCTGTTCGATACGGCCGCGGCTCTGCTCGGTTTCACGCGCGAGATTACCTTTGAGGGGCAGGCCGCGATGTGGGTGGAGCATCTCGCGCGGTCTGCCGGTGAGACGGACTGTTACCCGTTCCCGTTTCTAGACGGCGAATTGGATTTTCGCCCTTTACTGCTGGCGGTTGTTCACGACCGAATCAAAGGCCGCAATCCGGAAGTGATCGCACGTTCCTTCCAGCGAGCAATCGCGCATGGTACCGCAGATGCGATCCGACACCTGGCACGCGCTCAAAACACAAACACTATCGTTTTCTCGGGGGGCGTCTTTCAGAATGACTTGCTGCTGGAGGATCTGAAGCAGGAGCTAGGCAGCTCTTTGCAACTCTGGACCAACCAGACCGTTCCCGCCAATGATGGCGGCATCAGCCTGGGCCAGGCCGCCATGGCCGCCTTTTCCAAGGCTTAAACGCGCGAAATAAGCTAAAAGACAAACTTCACGGCGGCCTGCATCAATCGAGGCGGCATGGCGTTCACCACGTGACCAAAGCAAGATGCTTCCGCGGTAATGGAGGCACCGGCCGAAAGGGAACAGACGCTGCTGATGTTGCCATTCACGACGCTGGGGCCATAAAACTGGGTGTGATTGAAAATGTCGAATGCGTCCATGCGAACGACCAGCGACTTCGATTCCGTAATTCGCGTTTCCTTCATCAATGTCATGTCATAGTTATTGAGGCCGGGCCCATCGAAGAAACGGCGCTTCGCATTTCCCGGAGTCCCAAGAGGCTGCAAGCTGAAAAGCGAAGTATTGAAATAAGCAGCTCCATTGCGCGGGTTGTGATTCAAATCGAGCGGACCGGGCGTGTATTGTGGTTCGTCCACTCCGTAGTTGTTGATGCCGTTCGGCTCGGCCCCCAACAATGAATTATCGCTG
This sequence comes from Terriglobales bacterium, assembly GCA_049509215.1. Taxonomy (GTDB): domain Bacteria; phylum Acidobacteriota; class Terriglobia; order Terriglobales; family Acidobacteriaceae; genus Acidiflorens. The sequence continues at coordinate 9,491 of JBELAC010000104.1, read as the reverse complement.
TAGTTATAGAGGGTTACCGGGAAGCCACTACTGAAACGTGTTACTCCGGAGATGGTCCAACCCTGCGTCCAGCGATTCGAGCCGTGGAACAGGGTCACAAGCGGAATCCGATAGTCGTAGCTGACGACGAAGTTATGCTCGATATTGAAGGAAGACAAGGCGTAGCTGAGTTCGGGATTGATCGGATTGACCTGCTCCCCCAAATTTGAGGAATTGTCCATTGACTTGCTATAGGTGTATCCGGCGGAGAATTGCAACGGCCCGCTCGCATGGCGCAGGCTGAGTTGCAGGGCGTTGTAATTGGATTTGCCGATTGTCGCCTGGGAGGTGTCGCTGCCGAAATTGGAACCCAACGGCCCACGAGTTCCGTAGACCTTCTGGCGCGAGGCCGTCGTGAACAGATTGCTCTCCCCGAACGGTCCGCAGGTGGGGGAACCCGGTGCGACTTCACTTGGCTGACTCAAGCTCAGACAAAGTGCAGGGGCGCCGGGATTGGCTTCCAACATCGCAAGAGACCGATGTCCCTGGGTGCCAACGTAGCTTGCGCTCAACACCGTATTCGAACCGAGTTGCCGCTGAATCGACAGCATATATTCCTCCACGTAAGGGACGCGGTTAGTCGCAGCGTATCCGGGGATCCCACTGATTGGCTCGAATTGCGGCCAATTGATATTCGGGTTCGGATTGTTTCTGGAGGCGGGCCGAGTTGCGAGTGGCACGGGGAAGGGCTGGCCTTGATTCTGCCCACTCGATGCTGTGATGAAGGGCGTCGCAAACAGCGGCGGCGCCGGACTTGAATATGTGATTCCGAAGGGTGCATTGCCCGCCAGGATTCCGAACGTCAAGGCCTCAATCTGGGTGTAATACATTCCGAAGCCGACCCGTAGACTTGTCTTGCCGGATTCGCCCACGATCTTCCCAAGAACCGTGTCCTGCTGCACATTCGGCGAATAAGCCAAACCGATGCGCGGCGCAAAGTCGAGGTTCCCGGGCGGAGAGAGTGTACGGGGCACGCCGGGATCGCCGGGAAAGAGTATGCCAGCAGGCGCGCCGGGAAAAACCACAGAGGACTTGCCGGGCTCAAAGGTGGAGATCTCATTGTTTTTTTCATACCAGGGCTCAATTCGATCCCAGCGCAGACCGTAATTGAGCGTCAGGTTGGATCGCAACCGCCAGCTGTCTTGCCCATAGAGGCCCAGGTAGTGATTGCGTCCATAAAACGGCTGCAGCTGGCTCTGGTTGTATTGGCTGGGAATCCCGAGAAGGAAATCCGCAAAGTCGGAGCCCGTTTCGCTGCCAGTGAAAAGGAAATTGCCGTTGAATTGGGCGATCGCATTAGTGTTAATTTGGTCGTAGTGAAATTCCGCGCCGAATTTCATCGTGTGACGGCCCAGCACTCTTGAAAAGTTATCAATCCACTGAAGCGTGTTGTTCGATTGCTTCAGTTCATTGGCATTTGTCCCGATCGAAAAGTTGTTAAAGATGATGTTCTCCACGCCTTCGCTTTGCGGATCGAGAGGTACAATGCCCGCGGTGCCCGCGCCGGTGACAAAACCCTGTGAAGCGAGGCTCACGCCAAGTCCACCCACGGGTCTTCCAAGGTCGTTACGATCCCGCAGGTAGCTGAAATGAACTTCATTGACGGCGTTTGGCCCCAGGGTTTTCGTGTCACCCAAGCTGAACAACTGTGCCCGCCCGAGATACAGGGCGTTGAACCCCGGTACGCTGGCCCCGCTCTGCGCGACTGGATAAGGGTTGTTGAGAGTGTAGTCGTCCAAAAAGTAGTAGACGGACAAAAGACCCCAATTGCTATTGGAATCGAGCCGTGACGCCCCTTTATCGTCCCGCAGAGTTTCGTTGAAGGCCGAGGTCGCGAAAGTGTTAGTACCGACATTCGCCGGCGGAATATATTGCAGCAGGTTTTTCCCCGGTGCGGACCATACTGACGCAGGAATTAGTCCATTGGGAAAAACACATTGCGACGAGTTTGTGCATCCAGAGGTGTAATAAGGCTCGCCGAAAGAAACGGGATATCCGAGACCTTGCGAAAGCAGACTGGCCCAGGATGGGCCCGTGACGAAGCCCGTGAGCGAGCCAGCAAGATCGAACAGATTGCCACCGCGATCCTGAGAAGATGGAACGGTAATCTGACCCGTGTCGATTCCTTCAGTCAGTCGCGTGCCTTGATAATCGGCAAAGAAGAACACTTTAGTTTTTCGGATCGGTCCGCCAAAAGTCCCGCCGAACTGGTGTTGATCAAAAAGGCCGCGGGTGGGTGAAAAATAGTTGCGCGCATCCAGACCGGTGTTGCGTAGAAACTCGAAGGCGTCGCCATGAAAACAGTTGGTGCCGGATTTCGTGACAACATTGATTTGCCCACCGCTATGCCCTCCGGACTCTGCGTCGAAATTGTTCGTCAGGATGCGGAACTCGGCAATGGAATCGAGATTGGGAATGATCGCGGTCCCCGAGTTGACCCCTTCTTCAGTATCGCTTCCGTTGACTGAGAATGAGTTCGAGAACTCGCGCTGGCCGTTGATCGAAATCGTCCCTGGGTTCAGGTCGCCCGAAGGCGATAGAGCGCTGACGCCCACGTCTTGCTGCGTGCTCGAAGTCAGTGAACTCGCCGGAACAACACCCGGTTGCAGGGCGAGCAGATCGGTATAGCTTCGGCCATTTAGAGGCACGGCATTCATCTGTGTCGCCGTGACGACCTCGCCCATCTGAGTGTCGGAAGTCTCGACGTGAACCGCAGTCTCCTCGACGATCATCGAATCAGTTCTAGTACCGATCTCCAGCATGGCATCAATGATCAATGCGCTGCTTGGATCGACGGTGATTCCGGTGCGGCGGTAAGGCCTGAACCCCGCAATATCGATCTCGATGTTGTAGTGCCCGGGCGCAAGGACGGCAAATGTGTAGGTACCCTTGGCATCGGTTGTGACTGAATTCTTGACACCGGTGTCCGTGTCAGTCGCTGTAACAGAAGCCTTCGCGACGACCGCGCCGGTGGAGTCCTTGACCGTGCCTAGGATGCTGCCGCCAACGCCAGCCCGGGCGTAGCTGACCGCCAGCAATACCGCCATCGAGATACGAGAGAATAATTTTAGGAGGTGGATCAGGCCAGTTTTCACTAGCGAGTATTTCGCGTACCTGTTCGCGCGATTCTTCTTCAATCCCAACAATCTGCCCTCGCTCTAGTTGCAACTGTGTCGCAACAAGCATATAGTTAAGGGTAGAGTCGATCTTAGGTTTTGGTCAATACGAAGCCAGAAGATTCCGTCGCAACTTGCTTGCGATCAATCGTAATTGACCCTACGAATCATAACTATGCCACTACCGAAAACCGAGATTCCGGGTCGCTTGCAGATGCAACTGTCGGAGCGTGGAATCCGCATGACTGCCCAACGCCGCGCGATTCTTAGCGTGATTGAAACAGCCAGCAAGCATCTCGATGCCAGCCAGATTCTGCGCAAGGCGCGAGCCCTGGATCCGTTGGTCGACCGGAGCACGGTCTACCGAACCCTGGACCTTTTGAAGCGCCAGGGACTCATCGATGAGCTCGACTTGATGCACTTGAATGGCGAAGGCCATTACTATGAGCGGAAGCTTGGTCACGATCACATTCACATGGCCTGCCTGCGTTGCGGAAAAATTACCGAGTTTGTGAGTCCCACGTTCGAGGCGTTAAAAGAGCAACTGCAGCGGGATTGTCGCTTCCACATCGTCGTATCCAGACTTGAGGTCGGTGGATATTGCTCGGGATGCCGTCGCTAACACCCCTCAGGGCGGGATTCGTTGCTCCTCTCCAGCAGGTTGGCATCGGTCCCATTTCCCACGTATAGTGGGGTAACCGTGGGGTGCAGTAATGAGTACGCCATTATCTGAGTCGAACCCAGGGGACAACCCGCCTCTGCTAGCAAAAAGTGTGTCCAAAACTCTCTTATCCACTAGCTTTTTCGAGGCGGTTCCCGACGCCATGGTGGCGGTGAATCCCGAGGGCGTCATTGTTCAAGCGAATTCTCAGACGGAACTTCTCTTTGGATATAGTCAGGGCGAATTAATCGGACAGAAAGTCGAAATGCTCGTTCCGGCGGCGCACCGTGAGCATCATCACCATCACCGCGAGCGCTTCCGGCAACAACCTTCCACTCGCCGCATGGGTGCAGCACTTGATCTGCGTGGCCGCCGGAAGGATGGTTCGGAATTCCCTGTAGAAATCAGTTTGTCCCCGGTAAATACCGAGCAGGGAATGCTGGTGCTGAGTGCAATCCGTGACATCAGCGATCGCAAGCGCATTGAAGAAGAACTTCGTAGAGCTCACGAGGAACTGGCCGCGAGCAAAGACCGGCAGTTGCTGGAATACCAAAACCGGCTTGCCCTCATCGTCGATTCCTCGCAGGACGCCATCATTGGCAAAGACCTCAATGGCACGATTACACACTGGAATAAGGGCGCCGAGAATATCTACGGCTACACCGCCGAGGAGGTAGTCTCCAAATCGATCTCGATGCTCGCTCCGAAGAGCCGGTCCGATGAGATTCCGGAAATCCTTGAGAAAGTCCGGCGTGGTGAACGGGTCGAGTATTTTGAGACCGAGCGGGTACGCAAGGATGGACAACACCTGAACGTTTCGATCTCAATTTCGCCCATCCGCGACGCAAAGGGCGAAATCGTCGGGGCCTCGGCGATTGCCCGCGATGTCACATCGCAAAAGCGCTCGGAAGGCTTGCTTCGCCAAGCACAAAAAATGGAAGCTGTGGGACGGCTCGCCGGCGGTGTCGCCCATGACTTCAACAATATTCTTGGCATTATCAGTGCGTGCTGCGAACTGCTTCGCAGCCGGGTTGACCTGAACGGCGTCTCGCAGTACATCGACAACATTCAGGAAGCGTCCAGGCGTGGGGCTTCTCTGACCCGCCAATTACTTGCCTTCAGCCGCCGTCAAGTCAGTCTTCAGCCTCGCCTGATCGATGTTAACGATTCGTTCAAAGAGTTCGTAAAGCTTCTGCGTCCTCTCATGGGAGACGACGTCCAGGTGATTGTCCGTCCGGGGCCGGATTCGGCGATCGTCGAATGCGATCCCGCTCAGCTCGATCAGATCCTCTTGAACATTGCAGTGAATGCCCGGGATGCCATGCCGAAAGGTGGCAAACTGATTTTGGAAACGTCCATGCAGGACTTCGATGCCACGCTGGCCGGCCAGCACCCCCCTATGAAGGAGGGTCGATACGTTCTACTGGCCATTAGCGACACCGGCTCCGGTATGGATTCCGTGACACTCTCGCGGATCTTCGATCCGTTTTTCACGACCAAAGAAGTCGGTAAGGGAACCGGATTGGGGCTCGCGACCGTCTATGGCATTGTGAAGCAGAGCGGTGGCCATATTTGGGTCTACAGCGAGGTGGGTCGCGGCACAACCTTCAAGATCTATTTGCCGGCAGCGGATTACAAACTGGGCCTCGCCCCCAAATCCGAAGTCGAGATGTTGCCGCCGAAAGCGCATGATAAGACTGTTCTGCTGGTGGAGGACGACGCCCTGATGCGCACCCTCACCCGGCAAATGTTGCAGGACCATGGTTACAGCGTCGTGGAAGCCGAAGATGGAAATTCAGCGCTGGAGCAACTGGGCGCTCACTCTCGCCCCATCCATGCTGCCTTAACTGATGTCGTGATGCGCGGGATGAGCGGGCCGGAACTGGCGCAAAAACTCAAAAGCGCGTATCCCTCCATAAAGGTTGTCTTCATGTCGGGCTATACCGGAGAACTGATTGCGCAGGCGGGCGAATGCGACCAGGCCATCACCCTCACCCTCCTCGAAAAGCCGTTCACCCGGGCCGCTCTGTTGAAGACCCTTCACGCGGCGTGCCGGTAAATTGGGCTTCCGCCTCCGTCACCATGCGTTGGGCTGTTTCAGGCTCAAGGAAGGGCAATAAACGGTGTTTAGAGATGTTTCGAGAGGCCAAATAGGCTAAACTTGTAGGTGCAATCTGTTAGGGGGTGATGAGTTTGGCAGAAATTCGACTGCAAGAGGGCGAGTCCTTGGAGAATGCCCTGCGCCGTTTCAAGCGCAAGGTTCAGACGGAAGACATTATTAAAGAGGTCAAGCGTCACTCCTATTACCTCAAGCCGGGCGAAAGGCGCCGCGTGAAGCAAGCCTTGGCGCAAAAACGTGCCCGCAAGAAGATTCGCAAAGAACACGACTAGTTTTTCCGCAGAACCGGCCGCTGCTGTCAGGCAGCGGCCTTGTTTTTTGGCCCCCAGCATCAGGGTGCTGTACCCGCCACTTCTATTCACGTCCCCGGGGTTGCACTAAAAACTAGGAAATCACAGCGATCCACAGTTCCCATGATCGTTTTCTGGGCTTATACTTCGGCACGCACAGAAATGTGCGCGCAGGAGACTCCCCCAAATGAAAAAGACTCTGGAAGTTCTGCTCACCATTCTTGTATTAGCCGGGCTGTACAGCGCAATTCCAAACCAAGCCTCGCTGCCTGACAGTTCTGGTCTGCAAGCGAAGCAGGCTGTGCTACTTGCCGATGGCAGCGATCCGATGCCTTTGTGCCGCGGCAAACAGTGCACCGGCCTTGAGTAGGTAGCGTCATATCTGAATTAATAGTCCCAGCTGCCCAAAATAGACGTTGCAGGGCGGTCGCGGGACGGGTATGCTTTCGAACATTGCATCCCTGACGCGATGAACTGGTTAATGTATGTAAGCTGGGTCGTGGGTCCGCTGTTGCAGATCACCCTGCTGATCTTCATGGCGCACCGCCAATTACAGCGGGTATTCCCTCGCTTCTTTTCCTACATTCTGTTTCAAACCATCAAGTCCGCTTGTTTGTTTATTGCGTATCGCTACTTCCATGAAAACTACTTCGACGCATATTGGACCGGAAACGCCCTGAGCGTGATCTTTACCGTCCTCGTGATGGACGAGATATTGCGCAGCCTCTTTAAACACTTCGGAGGCATTCAGTTTCTGGGAATGACCATATTCCGTTGGTCGTGCGGCCTGCTCTTGCTGATCGCAATCCTGGGCGCGGCGTCCGGTGGGGACCGGATCGTGGCCGCAGTGTTTGCCTTTGATCGCAGCGTCCGCCTGATGCAAATTGGGCTTTTTCTCCTCCTGATGCTTCTTTGCCGCGTGCTGAAGAATTGTTGGCGGCAACAGGTGTTCGGCATCGCGCTCGGATTCGGAGTCTTTGCCAGCGTCGAACTTATCCTGGTCAGTATCGTGATGGTGTATGGCAACAGCCATGCCGCGACCATCAGTCTTCTGAAAAGCGCCGCGTATAACGCCGTCACCCTCGTCTGGATCGGCTATCTCAGACAACAACCGGAGCGGGTCCCTGGAATTGAAGCCGCTTTGCCCAACGGCAGTCTGGGCATGGTATTGGCTACGTCTCCGGCCATGACCGATCCAGATGAAGGGTTTATGTTGAGGGTGGAGCAAGCCGTGGACCGGGTCCTGTCTCGCAGCGATTGGCCTAGGCCGGCAACAGAAGGTTCCCGCCTTGTCGGTCGCAAGCCGAACCCCGAAGAAGGCAACTAGATCCGATCCTCAGTGGGTGTTTCTTGACGATGAAGTCCGCGGCCAAACAACTCCATCGCGATGTCAGCTGGCCTCCCGAGGCTGGTCAGGCGGTTTCGTTCAAATCTTCTGTTGGATTTGAGACGGCAATTCTCAAGGAAGTGCGCTGGGGTTTGGTGTGGAGGGATTTTGTTCTCAACGATGGGCGGGTGATCCCCGAGCACAGAATCTCAGATCATCCCAAGTCGCACGTTTGGCGCGACGTGGGCGAGATTACGGAGGCGGAGCGAGAAGAATGTGAGGAACGGCTCCTGTCCATGGCTGAGGCCGGTATGGATCCGCGCAAACGGGACGAGCCTTTCTGGGCCGAACTCAACCAATATCTGGCGTATACCTATCTCCGTTTCAAACAGCCCTGAGAATACGTAAGGCGAACGAGCAAGCTAACGGGTAAGTAATAGCTGTGTATCTGCGAGTCGCGAGGTAAAAGCTGTGACCCGATCCGACGATCAAACTGATGCCCCCCAAGCTTGGAGAGACCTCTCCGACGCGGGCCTTGTGGAGATACGGCTCGAAGAGTTTGCCGAGAGGATCAAGGATGTAAAGCGGGTCGTAGTCGTTCGGCTGCGTGAATTGCTGGATCTGAACGGTGTCACAAAAGAGCGCGAATCTGCTGCACACTCTCTCGGTACCCTGAAGCGGTTGGAGTTAAAACTTCTGGCAAGTACCCCAAATCCGGCTGATTCTGTTAAAGACGAGTCCGGCGCGAGTTCATGAAAAGAAGGCAATTCCGGGACTTAATTTAGCCAGCGGCTCGATCAAGTGGCGCTATTCTGGGTGAAATCTCATCTCGATAAGCTCTTTCGATTCCTGTTTTGCTGGAATCCATCGAAACTTGTAAACAGAATCTTCCGCAGCTTTCACCAACACCGGGCTGCCACCGACAGCCTGCACGGATTTCACGGTGCCGTTGGGCGCGACCGTGACCTGCAGCTTGACGGTGCCTTCCAATGCCATTTTCCTTGCCAGTTCTGGATAGACGGGCATTGCTCGGTTAACAATTTTTCTGGGACTATCTGCCTGCGTTTCCTGGGCAAGGGTTGTCAGACATTGGGCTGCTACGAAAATTAGAAGGCTCGCGGAAACTACAATAACGCGCCGCATGATTCAGGTTCCCATTCTGAGAATACTGAACCAATCGTGAATGCTAAAGATTACTACAGTAACGGACGACCCATCCGGGCTATATACCATTTTGTGTACCACGATCGACGCCAAGCATCGCTAGGGAGGGTCAGGAAGGTTTTTGAGCAAAAACAAAACCCGCTGATTTAGCGGGCTTTAGCGGATGTGGTTTGGTAGAGAGAGCAGTCTCGCGCTAACTCTTCTCCGCGAAGATTCCCTGCTAACAGGGAAAAATACAGGGAATTTATGAAATTCTGATGCGAAGATCCGATCCATTTTTCTCTAAGCCCCACAACCTATTGGGGAAATTGCTCCAAACCCTTCGAAATGGAACAGGGAATTAACAGGAGGGTCTCAGGGAATCTAGATTCCCTGATGACCTTGATTACAGGGAACCAGAGAAGGAGCAGCCGGATAACATTTCCGGTATCGTCGTCAATTGATATCCACCTTGGCTGGCGGGAACCCGAGTTTGTTGCGTTGCTCAATCCAGTTCATCGGCACATGGCGCGTCAGTTTTTTCCAGGTTAGAGTTCCAGGCTGCCGCCCATCGAGGATGGCATCCACGATATCGGGAGCGAGGAAGGCGCACTCCAGAATCTGACTCGCGTAACGCTCGTCCAAGCCAGTCTTCTCCGCAAGCGACCTCCCACCCCATACTTTCCCAGACATGACCCACTCGCTCCACCGATGGGCGCGTGCCACAACTTTTAGTAGTGACGAAACCGGTTGCGGTCGTCCCTGACCGGGGAGGTCGGGCGGGACTACGAGCCGC
>JBELAC010000103.1:0-14951 GCA_049509215.1 Terriglobales bacterium | reverse complement strand
GTCCATTTTTTGTTGCTGCCATCTTCTCATTACGGATTGATTGGCGGGGCATTTCTCCGTCCCGGCACGCGGGTACACCTAAGATTGTCCTCCGAACCCGATTGCCTTCCCTGTTTCGCCCCGCATACAATCTAGGTCTCATTTTGGTGAGGACTTGTGAAACGTATTAAGGCTATTTATCCCGGGTCGTTCGATCCTCCCACCAACGGCCATCTTGACCTGATTGACCGCGGCAGCAAGATTTTTGACGAGCTGGTGGTCGCCATTCTGCGCAATCCGGAGAAAGATCCTCTCTTCAGCCTCACTGACCGCCGGCAAATGCTCGAATCCATGACGGCCGGATACGACAATGTTTCGATCGACACATTTCATGGGCTCACGGTCGATTACGCACTCCGGGTCGAAGCCAGCGCCATTCTGCGCGGCATTCGCGCCATCAGCGACTACGAGTACGAACTGCAAATGGCGCTCATGAATCGCAAGCTGCAACCCGGGCTTGAAACAGTGTTCATGATGCCGGCCGAGAAATATTCGTATCTGAGCTCACGGCTGGTGCGCGAAGTGGCGGAATTGGGCGGCTCAATTGATTGCCTGGTTCCGGAACTCGTCGCGCAGAAAGTTCGTGAGAAGATGGATGTAGCGCACAAGTTCAGCGACGGAGACAAAACCGCCAAGCAGGCTTCCGCGGCGATATCTGCGGAAATGGCGAGGCCGGAACGTGGGGCTCCGGAGCGAGGACCGAAATCCAAACCCAGGAAAAAGAAATCATGAGCACAGCATTTGGTTCCATGACCCGTCCCGTCCAACTGACGGAACGAATAAACCGGATCGAGCCTTCCGCGACCATGCTCGCGGTGGCAGAGGCCGAAAAGCTGCGCCAAGCAGGAGTCGACGTAGTCGACATGACGGCGGGTGAGCCGCATTTCACGACGCCCGAGCACATTAAAGAAGCCGCCATCGCGGCGATTCGCGGAGATTTTTCGCGCTACACGGCAGTGGGCGGTACGGCGGAATTGAAGGATGCGATCATCCAGCGGCACGCGACCGATTTCGGCTCGGCCTACAAGCGCGAGGAAACATGCGCCTCGGTGGGCGGCAAACATGCTCTCTTCAATGCGATTTCCGTGCTCGTCGATCACGGCGACGAAGTAATTCTGCCGGTTCCCTACTGGGTTTCGTTCAAGGACATGGTGCGCTACGTCGGCGGCCACCCCGTTTTGCTCAAGGCCGATGAGTCGCAGCGCTTCCGGGTGACGGCGCTGATGGTGGCGCGCATGGTGACTCCGAAGACGAAGCTCATCATTTTGAATTCGCCGTCGAACCCGTCAGGCGCGGTCATGAGTCCCGAGGACATGACCGAGGTCGTGCGACTCGCCCACGAGCGCGGAATCTGGGTGATCTCCGACGAGTGCTACGTCTACCTGAACTATACGGACAGGAATTTTTCGGTGGGAGAACTCAACGAATATCGCGACCAGTTTCTGGTGGTGGGTTCGCTCTCGAAAACCTACGCGATGACTGGATGGCGCCTGGGATATACGCTGGGTCCGGCGTCGGTGGTGGGAGCCATACAAAAGTTGCAGAGCCAGTCCACGTCGAATCCGACATCGATCGTGCAGAAAGCGGCAGCAGTGGCTTTATCGAGTTCACAACAATGCGTGGCTGATATGCGTGCCGACTACATGAAATTGCGCGACCACATTGTGGCCGGCTTGCAGGCGATTCCGGGCATCAAGTGCACAAAGCCGGAGGGCGCGTTTTATGCGTTTCCGAATGTTTCGTCGTTCATCGGAAAGAGCGGGATGACATGCAGCGCCGACATCGCTCATGGCCTGTTGCACAAAGCGCATGTTGCAACCGTCGCCGGAGAAGGATTTGGAACGACCGAGCACATCCGTATTTCATATGCGTCGTCGATCGAGAACATCGATAAGGCGCTGGAGCGGATGCGAAAGTACTTTGAAAAACTGTAGGTCTGTGCGGCTCGGACCTGCACTGAGCGAAGTCGAAGGGGCCCTCGCTCGCGCTGCCTTCGCGCTCTCGTGTTATTTTCCAAGTTGAATCGGCTTCTAGATGACCCAACTCTACCCGCTTCTGATGACGCCCGTGTTCGACCCACGCCCGTGGGGTACCCACGATCTGGCGCCGATTTATCCGAACCACAAGTTCAATGAGAAGATCGGCGAGGCTTGGCTTACCGGCGACAACTGCGTCGTTTCGAACGGCCCGCTAGCCAGGCGCACGCTTGCGGACCTGAGTAGAGAATTCGGCCCTCAACTCGTGGGCACGGCCGCGCGCGACCCGCAGCGCTTCCCTCTTTTGCTGAAATTTTTATTCCCCGAAGAGAAGCTTTCGGTCCAGGTGCATCCAGACGATGCGACTGCGCAAGGATTCGGCGAGCCCTGGGGCAAAACGGAATGCTGGTATGTGGCACACGCTCGCCCCGGATCGCAGATTGCGCTCGGCTTGAAAAAGGGCGTCACGCGCGAGCAGTTCGAAAAATCGATCCACGAAAATCAAGCGGAAGAACTGTTGAACTGGATGAATGTTTTTCAGGGCGAGATGATTTACGTTGCCGGTGGAACTGTGCACACGCTCGGACCGGGCGCAGTCATCGTCGAGACACAGCAGCAGTCCGATACGACCTACCGGCTCTACGATTACGGGAGGCCGCGGCCATTGCACCTCGAACGCGGGCTCGCTTCGGTGAAAGACAAGGTGACTTCGGGAAAGGTAATCCGGCCAGCCCCGGTCAATATTGATGGCGGCAACAATCGCCAATCGTCGATGATCGCCGCGCCTTACTTCACAGTCGATCTTTTCGAATTGAAGGAAGCGCACGACTTTTCGACGCGCGACGCGTCCGGCAAAGATTCGGCGCAGATCCTCGTCGCGCTGGAAGGATGCGGGATTGTCGACTCGGCCGGACAAGTTCCCGTGACTTTTAGCAAGGGAGACGCGGTTGTAATTCCGGCAAACATGGGCAGTTTCAGCATGCGGCCACAATGGGCGGTGGAGTTTTTGCGAGCCTATGTGCCGGGTGTTGCGGCGGGCGAGCCTGCGACTCGCATTTGACAGTTTCAGGCCGCAAAAACTGTCGATAAGCGCCGCGACAACCCTGAATCACAGAGAACACGGAGGGGCACGGAGGAAACCGACTTTGGCTTTTTCATGTGCCACGCTGTGCCCTCCGTGGCTTAAGCTTTTCGCCGCAAAGTGATAGGCTTTGAAGCGGTGAAGGCAAACCCACATTTCTATCCCATCGTTTTGGCCGGAGGCCGGGGAACGCGCTTCTGGCCGCTAAGCCGAAAGCGGCGCGCCAAACAATTGCTGGCGCTCGACGGTAAGCAGACAATGCTCCAGCAGACCGTGGCGAGGCTTCTGCCGCTCGCGCCCGCGCGCCGGTTTTGGATCATCACAAACAGCGACCTGCGGCCCGCCATCCTGCGCCAACTGCGCAAGCTTACTGCGCAACAAATTGTTCCGGAGCCGGTTGGACGAAATACCGCGCCCGCCATTGGACTGGCCGCATTTCTGCTGCTGCGTCAGGACCCCGAAGCCGTGCTGGGCCTCTTTCCTTCCGACCACGTCATTGCCGAGCCCAACAAATTTCGCGCCACGCTGAACAAAGGGATTGAGATCGCGGCGGCGGGTGAGAACATTGTCGTACTCGGAATCCGGCCGACTCGTCCGGAGACCGGCTACGGTTACATCGAAGCTGGGGCTCGCGACGAACACGGCGAATTGCGGATGCGCCGGTTCACCGAAAAGCCGGACTTGGCGCGGGCGCAGCAGTTTGTCGAGGCAGGAAACTATTTTTGGAACAGCGGTATGTTTCTGTGGCGCGCCGATACGCTGGCCAACGCGCTGCGCGAGCACCTGCCGAAGACCGCGCCGATTCTTGAAAAGATCGCCGCCGCTTACGGCACGCGCAAGTTCGCGGAGACTTTCCGCAAGCTCTATCCAAAGTGCGAGGACATCAGCATTGACTACGCGGTGCTCGAGCCACGGTCGGCTAAGGGCGAAGGCAAGTCGCGCATCTTCTGCCTGCCCTCCGATTTCGGTTGGAACGATCTCGGCTCCTGGACGGCGCTGCACGAGCACCACGTCGCAAAGAGCAGGCCGGAACATGGAAGCCTCGTGAATTCATCCGGGAACTTTGTCCTGAATGCGAAGAATAATTACGTGCACGCGCCGGGAAAATTTGTCGCGGTCGTCGGCGTCGAGAACCTCGTAATCGTCGAAACCGACGATGCGTTGCTCATCACCACGCTCGACCAATCGCAGGACGTGGGCAAAGTGGTGAAGCATCTTGATGAAAAGAAGCTACGGAAATTAGTGTGAAGGAGTCGCTGGTCGCTGGTCGTTAGTAGTTGGCAACCAATAGACTCAGAATGCGTCGCATTGGGGGGTTCGAGCCACGACGAACAAACGGCCGTCGACAAATCACCGAACGACCGACGACGAACGACCAAGCTCATGACAGACATCAAATTCGGAACTGACGGCTGGCGCGGCATTATTGCCGACGACTTTACTTTTGAGAACGTGCGGCGCGTGGCGGGCGCGATCGCCTCCTATGTACTGAAACACGAAGACTCCACTCGCGGCGTCGTCATTGGCTACGACACGCGCTTTGCCTCGGACCGTGCCGCGCGAGCAGTCGCGGAAGTGGTTGCGGCCGCGGGAATTCCCGTGCGGTTGTCGAACGACTACTGCCCAACGCCAACGGTTTCCTTCAACGTCAAGAAACTCGGCGCGGCGGGCGGAGTGATGGTGACGTCCAGCCATAATCCATGGAACTGGAATGGCGTGAAGTTCAAGGCCAAATTTGGCGGCTCAGCGACTCCCGCCATCATGGAAATTATCGAAGGCGAGCTGGCTGCCGACGCGATGCCGAAAAACCAGACCGCAACGATCGCAGAAGTCGACCTCAAACCTGCTTATATCGAAGCTGTTTGTCAGTTCGCGGACCTGAACATGATCCGCAAGGCGAACTTCAAGTTCGCAATCGACTCGATGTATGGCTCAGGACGAGGAGTGCTGCCGGGCATCTTCGACAAGAACGGAATTCAGTACGTCGCGATTCGGCAGGACGTGAACCCCCTGTTCCCGGGAATCAATCCAGAACCGATTCTGCCGCATGTGGCCCTTCTGCAGGAAACCGTGGTGAAGGAGAAATGCCACGCGGGCCTGGTGACCGACGGCGACGCCGATCGCATCGGTGCGGTTGCCGAAGACGGCAGTTTCGTCGATTCGCACAAATGCTTTGCAGTCTTGCTGAACTGGTTGCTGGTGCGCAAGAAGTGGCCGGGCGACGTTGTGCGCGCGTTTAACACGACTGGCATGCTCGATCGCATCGCCGCCAGAAACGGACGCAAGTTGCACGAAGTATGCATCGGATTCAAATACGCCGCGGACGTGATGATGGAACGCGAAGTTTTGATCGCGGGAGAAGAATCCGGCGGCATCGGATACGGGCGTTTTCTGCCGGAGCGCGACGGCGTTTTGAATGCTTTGCTGCTGGCCAACGTGATGGCGGAAGAAGGCAAGCCGCTGGGCGAATTGGTCGCCAGTCTACAACGCGAATATGGACCGCATTACTTTGGACGGCGCGACCTGCATATTTCCGACGAACTGAAAAATGGAGCGGTGCGGCGCGCAGCCGATCCCGCAACCACGAAGATTGGCCCTTATAACGTGTTGCGCAAAGAAAATCTCGACGGCGTGAAGTTTTTCCTCGATGCTCCGAAAAATGGCGATGGCGCCGATGCTTGGGTGTTATTTCGAGCGTCCGGAACCGAGCGCCTGTTGCGGGTTTACGTCGAGGCGGCATCGCCGGAACTGGTCACTGAAATTCTCAACAACGCCGAACGCTTCGCGCTTCAGGGCTAGCTGTTGCGGTGTTTTGTCCGCTGCTGAACTAGCCTGTCCCTGACTACCGGACACCGCGTTCATGACACTTTCGCGTCTGGCAGAGCGCGCAAACACGATAAAATAATGACAACACTTCGGGGATCATGAGCACAACGCAAACCATTCCAGTCGATTCGGAGGAGTCACGCCGCTACAACCGCATCAAGCGGTGGATCGGCATGGGCGACTTCGTAATCGGATTTGGGCTTCTTGTTGTGCTGCTGGCTACGGGCTGGACAGGCACACTGCGCGACCTGGCTCTCGAGCATCATGGCATCGCACGCAACTATGGCTTCGCCGTGTTTCTCTACCTGCTGATGCTTATGCTCATCAGCAAAGTGATCGGCATTCCGCTGGAGTATTACGGATTCCGCTTGGAGCACCGCTTCCATCTTTCAAACCAGAAACTCGGCTCGTGGTCGTGGGACGAGTGCAAGGGTTTGCTGATCGGTTTGGTGATGGCAACAATCATCGTCGAATTGCTCTACTTCCTGATACGTCAAGTTCCGCAATACTGGTGGATGATCGCTTGGGCCGTGTTTCTGGGACTGATGGTGCTGCTCGCGCAACTGGCACCAGTCGTGCTGTTTCCTATCTTCTACAAATTCGAGCCCCTCGAAAATGAGGAGTTGAAGCGCCGGCTGATTGTCTTGGGGGAGCGAGCCGGAACGCGCGTGCGCGGAGTTTACCGCTGGCACCTTTCGGAGAAAAGCAAGAAGGCAAATGCCGCACTCACCGGACTGGGTGCGACAAGGCGAATTATCCTGGCCGACACGCTACTCGATAATTATTCGGAAGATGAAATTGAGGCTGTGCTCGCCCACGAACTGGGCCACCACGTTCACCGGCACATTCTGAAAAGCATTTTCGTGCAAGCCGGAATCACTTTGTTTGGCTTCTGGCTGGCGAACGAAGTTCTTCGCTATTCCGTGGATCGCCGGCACATGTTTGAAACGATGTCGGATTTCGCCAATCTTCCTCTGCTGATTCTGGTCTCGACTGTACTGTCGTTTCTGCTGATGCCCGCGCTCAACGCATATTCGCGGTTCAACGAGCGGCAGGCCGACCGCTATTGCTTCCAGTCCGTCGCCAGCGTGGAGCCATTTATCTCGTCAATGAATAAGCTGGCCGAGCAGAACCTTGCCGAGAAGACGCCGTCGCCCTGGGTGGAGCTGCTTTTTCATTCTCACCCGGCGATCACCAAACGCGTGGCCGCCGCAGAAGGCTGGGCAAGAACGCACTAACTCCGCGAGACCTCTCAGCAGAATGCTGCCTTGAATTGATTGTGCCGCTGGAAAGCCTGCTTGGTCAGGGTCTGAAATTCGGGCTCGCGGCGATCGTCTGCCATCATGCGGTGCGCCGCGTCCCGCACCGACTGTCGCAGAAAGTCCGCCGGCTTCTCGGCGGACGCCAGTAAGCTTTCACTTTCAGCCCGCAGTTTGGTGTCTCCCGCACAGTTCTGATCGAGATAGGCAGAGCGCGCGTCGGGCGGCAATTCCGGGGCTTCATAAAATAACCGCTCGACTTGCCGCCACCGGCTTGGCGAAGAAGACATAGCAACCAACCCCCACAGCAACTGCTCGCAACCACCCGCATTCGTCTCTACCTCTGCGACATTTCAATCGAGAGACGTTTACGGAATTCTGCGTTCTAGATTTGTTTTCTTAGCAGGATTTCTTCGACGCGCCGCAAGTCCTCTTCGGTATCGACACCCACCGTATCGTGGGGCGTTTCCGCCACGTAAATCGGCACTCCGTTTTCGAGGAACCGCAACTGTTCAAGCCGTTCACTGCGCTCCAGCGACGATTCCGGCCAGCGCACGAACTGGTCGAGCGCAGGCTTGCGATACCCGTAGAATCCCAAATGCTTGTAATACGGCGGACCAATGCCGTCGCGATCGTGCGGAATGGTGGCGCGGGAAAAATAAAGCGCTCGTCCCAGACTGTCCGTGACCAGTTTGACCGCGCTGGCATTGTTCACATCCACGTCGGCGCAAGGCGTTTTCAGCGTTCCTACGGCGACTTCCGGATTTCGCATCACGGCGATCAGGCTTTCGATGTGCTCGGGCCGTGTCAGGGGTTCGTCGCCCTGGATATTCAGATAAACGTCGGCGGAGATTGCGGTCGAAATCTCGTGCACCCGCTCAGTTCCGGATCGGTGCGCCGCCGACGTCATGCGCGCCGTAAAATGTTCCGCCTCGCAAAAGCGCAGAATCTCCTCGGAGTCGGTAGCGACGATAACCTGGTCGAGCGATGAGGCGCGGCGCGCAGCCTGATAAACGCGGGCCAGCAACGGGATGCCGGCAATTTCACGAAGCATCTTGCGAGGCAGGCGAGTGGAGGCCAGCCGCCCGGGAATCACAGCAACAACTTTCATGGGACACCAGTTTCGCACGGGTCCGGACGGTTTGACACTTGAATCCACGCCCTCTTAAAATCATAAGGGACGCTTCCACCCGCGTCTGCGGGATTTTGTACCCCTTTTCTGGGTTGTCCCTTTTTTCTTCCGAGTATTTCCGGATGGGCGGTGTAGCTCAGGTGGTTAGAGCGACGGTCTCATAATCCGTAGGTCGTAGGTTCGAGTCCTACCGCCGCCACCAGATCCACACGACAGCAAACAGAGGCGTTTACTGGATTGTAGCGGGGTTGGCTTCCCGCCCAGTCGCGTCGTGGTGCTGAGTCCGAGATCGGGCTGCCGATGGCAGCACGGCGATCTCAACGCACGCTTTTGGATGACGCAGAGCCCCCACAGACAGAAGGTTACGAGATCGAACCGGGCGATATAGGGTTCGAGGCGACCCATTGCGAACCGGTGAGATCGCACATACCCTTCAGCACAGTAACTGCGTTGACATCCTCGCGGCTACGATTCTGTTCGTAGTTACCAAAGGTACCCATTTCGGTTCTGGGAGCCCACATTAAGGCTGTGTGGAAACAGGGTTCGGGCAATAATGAATGGGAATTCCAGTCTGGCTTTTGCTTCTACGCTAAACCGATGTTCGTATGTAACGGCGGTTTCTCATCGTTCCTGATGCTGCCTCGCGCGCGTGCTCGATCTGCATGTGTGCTTTTTCTGGGGTGTGCGCTCTTGCTGCCCTTTGGCGCGAGTGCTCAGACCACGCCCAGCATCACTGCACTTTCTCCACCTTCCGTTACGGCAGGGGGACCAACCTTTATCTTGACGGTCAACGGCAGCGGGTTTCAATCGAATTCCGTAGTGCAAATTAACGGGAGCAACCGTCCCACTGTTTTCAGAAGCGCCTTACAGCTCACCGCCACGGTTTTTGCCTCGGACATCGCATCGCCCACCACATTGCAGGTGACCGTATTCAATCCTTTCGCCGCCGGTGGCGGGCTTACCTCGAATCCAGTGTCGCTCGTCGTAGGCGCAGCGCCAGCTCCGGTCCTGATCAGTTCATCTCCGGAGTTTTCAACGCAAGGTGCCAACCGCATGCAGATGACCCTTGTCGGATCGAATTTCAGGCCTGGGGCGACTGTTGTGGTTTCTCCGCCACTGCAGAGCGTGAGCCAATCCAACGGTCACACCCGCGCTGCGGACGTTGCGGTGCTGAGTGTGACTGTTGTGAACAGCGGCTTGATGACGGCTATCGTTAGCGTCAGTCCCACGGCGGTGCTCAGTCTGCGTGCTGTAGATGTTCTGAATCTCGACGGAACGAGCACAGCGGGCTCTCCAACTGGAGGCCCGGGCACGTCGCAGCCGATTTATGTGCGGTCGTCCAACTCGCTGGGAGCCCCGCTGTCTGTAGTGAATATGGCCTTGACGCATCCGCGTGACGGAACGGTGGTCACGTTGGGCCAGGACCTGGGCGCCGAAGCCGTACTCGGCGGCACGGGCACCGGCACGGTCATTGGGCAATGGGTCTGGGATGGGAATGTCGTCGAGCAGTTTTCCGCTGCGATCGTCGGTGGACAAAGCACAACGATACGAATGCAGCAGTCGCTGCCAACGTGGTTTCTCGGCGGTCACGCGCTGCAGTTGCGGATCGTGCAGCCGAATCAGATCGCAACCAAGCCGGTTGTGATCGTGGTGAATCCTGGAGAGTGGAAGCTGGAACAGCTGATCCAGCCCGAATATGGCGCGGCGTTCGGGGGCGATCACCCTCCACGGCTGCTTTGGGCGCCGGTGCCGGGAGCCGCAAAATATCAGGTTGGGTTCTCGGATCAGCCCTATCTTTCGAGCGTTCACAATTGGTTTGACGCGGTCGACAACGAGTGGGAGGCTCCGGCGCGCCTCTGGCAGAGTTTGCCGGTAGGCGAACTCTTTTGGACAGTAAGGGCTGTCGGCAGCGTTGGCGAGACGCGCAAGCCTCAGCCGATGAGAAGTATCTACCACTTGCCAGAGCGTGGGTTGATTTCTGTTCGTCCAGTTCCCGCCAAGACTCCCGCCGGACATACGCTGCTGAAGTGGAAGCCTGCACTCAAGAATGGCTTCTACTACATACTCATCAGCAGCGATCCGGAGGGAGACCATCGGATTCGGCAATATCTGACCGCAGAGCCTCAGTTGGACCTGCGCGCGGTGGATGGCCGGCTTGCTCCCGGCACGACCTATTTCTGGCGCGTGGATGCGATTGCGCCGAACGGGAAGATCATCATGTCTGGGCCGCCGCAGAGTTTTGTCTCCGAGATGGTTCCGAAGGCGAGCCTGACTGGGAACAGCGACTTAGTACAACTGGCTTCGCTGGGACGCCCGCGATCCCTGCCTGCAGCTTTCGATCTCGTGTCCCAGATTGCCGATCGGACACCGCCGCCGAACGGCAATATCAACGACCCGAAGCCAACGATCTCGGTGAGTTTTCAAACGCCGGTGAATCCTCCGGATGTCAGCCTGCTAGTGGACGATATTGACATCACTTCTCTGGCGCAGGTGAGCGATGTCAAAGTCGCTTTCACGCCGCCTTTGGCGCTGGCCGGCGGCGATCACAATGTCAATTTAACAGTCGGTAACGAAGCTGCCTCGTGGAAGTTCACGGAGGCCGCGACGGCGCCGGTCGCAGCAGCAGCTCCGGCTACGCCAGCCGCCGTCGTTCAGTCCGGCAACGATTCGGAAGCTCCTCCTGCCCTCTATGGAGTGTTGCCGTCATCTGCCTCCATTGCGGCGGTTCATGCGGTTGCGGCCGGTCCGAAACCGGCGGCCGAGACTCACAAGGCTGGTCGGTCGGAAGAAGGCCAAATCAGCTCGAATACACAGTGGGCTTCAGGATCGAATCCTCCTGACTCGAATGACTTTTCAGTTTCAGAACGCGTGATGTATGAAGATGGTCCTTGGAAATTCCAGGCGAACGGCAGCGGCGTGCTCAATTCCGTTCTCAACCCTGAGGCGCAACGCACCAGTCACGGATTGGTCAACGACTACGTATTTCAGCTCGGTTACAAAGGAGACGGTTGGGGCGCCAATTTGCGCTTCGGAACTGTGTCGCCCGTCTTATATACGGATGCCCAATTCGTAACCGCAGCGACACCGCGGCAGGGCGTTGAGGCCACGCTGACAACGCGCGCCGGTACCTTTGGCTATTTCGTTAACACTAACGACCAGGCGCTCGGCGGCGGCTCAGGGATTAGCTTTCATCAGCAGATAATGGGGGCTAGTTGGCAGGCGCCACTGCCCAAGTGGGCGCAGTTCCGTCTGATGTGGCTCAGCGCGCAAGATATTGGTGTGCCCACGACGGTGGGATACGATTCGCAGGGCAATCCGATCATTCTGCCCAACCCTGTGGCCGCGAAGGCGCGCGGCGATGTCTACGGCGCGTTGCTCAATATCCATTTGAAGCAGAAATGGCTGTGGTCCTCGGAGTATGCTTTCAGCCGTGAGAATGCCAATACCGCAGATCCAACTTCTCAAACGGAATTTGGCCGCGCGTGGCGCACGGGCATCTCCGGGCAGACGGGGAAAACCAACGCCAATGTGTCGTATCGCGATGTGGGGCCGAATTTTGGAAATCCGGCGAACCCCAGCCTGACCCAAGCCAGCCAACCCAATTTGCGCGGCATGGATTCGGGAGTAACGGAAACGACGAAGGCCGGGACATTCGGCCTGACTTACACTTTTCTCGAAAACAACGTGAAGCCCACCACCAGCGCCGAATTGCTGCTGCATACTTTCGACGAAACCTGGAGCAAGCAGGTTGATCCGAAGACCAACATCGTGGTGGACGCGCGGCAGTCGCTCACGCAGACGGGCACAATTCCCGCTGCGTTGCAAGGCCAGCCTCCGGAGCAGACCGGTGCCCAGGATTCGCGGGACGTCTCCGGAAATATCAACCTCAGCCGGCAGGTTGGCACGGTGACCATGTCGGTCGGAGGCACGCGCGACTGGAATCGCAACAACTATTTTCCCACAGCGGACACGATCACTTCATCGCTGACGTTGGGCACCAATTGGATAACACGCCGGTTTTTCCAGCTCAATTCACAGTTCAGCACGAATTGGGTGGCGGCGGATGGATTGACGACGGGCACCAACCGGAACATTACCCTCTATCTGCAGCCGGCATTTGTCTGGAAGAAGCCGGCCTTGCAGGTTTCACCGCTGATCTCGGTGATGAAGGGGCGAACGATTCTGGCGAATGGCTCACTGACGAGCGACACGCTGACCGGGCAATACGGCGGCAGAGTTTCCTGGACGCTGCCGGGCGTACTGAAGTTCAGCACGCTGTCGGCTCAGGGAAGCTACAACCAGAATCAGGACAACATCATGAATTTCGACCACCGCAGCACGCAGTTGCTGGTGTTGTGGACGGCGACTTGGGGCCACAAGCACACGTTCTGAGGCTTTGCGACGCTCGCGCACAGCTTGAACTCAGGGGATAGGGCTTCGCACGGCTTGAATTACGGAGTTGGGTTCTCGATGCATTCGATGCGAATTACTCAGACGCAGACCGCGCGTGTTGCGACCATGCAGTGGCTGCTATGCGTGGTGGCAGTAACGTGTGCGCTTTCTGGATTCGCCGCCGCGCAGGCGAGGCCGTCGAAGCCAACGCTGATTGGCTTCAGCCCGACGCAGGGAGCCGCCGGATCCACGCTGACCATCACATTCACCGGGATGAATTTTGCCCCGAGATCCTCAAACCTGATCTTCACGCCCAATGCCGGGCTCACGGTCTCGAACCTACAGGTGGTTTCTCCGACCCAGATCACCGCGCAAATTCAAATTGATGCGAGCGCGCAACCCGGCACTCGCCAAGTTATGCTCGTGGATGCCGACCTGAGTTTACGGTCGCCGACGCCTTTCACGATTATTTCGCCACCAGGTTGCTCAGTACTGGCCGCTACCACGAACTGTGGACCGAGCGGGCCCAAAAGTCCGGCCATTCGCGAATTCTCGCCGCTGCAGGGAACGCAGGGATCCACCGTCGCGCTGACATTGACCGGCGTCAATTTCGCCTCGCCTGCCACGCTGCAATTCACACCAAGCGCCGGAATCACAGTGCAGTCCACCACGGTGGTTACTGCCAATGAGATCCACGCGCAGGTGAGTATTGCGCCGAATGCTCCTTTAGGAGCGCGCGCAGTCGTGTTAGTCGAAGGCGCGACCCGTGCGGCCGCGCCCAATACATTCACCGTGGTCGGGAGCCAGATTCGCACGCAGCCAGCACAGATTCTGCGCGTGATTCCGAACCAGATTACCGCTGGGAGCCAGAATGTAGATCTCACTCTGCAAGGCACGAATTTCTCGCCCGGAACGCAGGTGACGTTTACAGTGGGTGCTGGAGTTCTGGCGGCTGTCTTTTCGGCGGGGCCTGCGCGCTACATCAACAGTACTGAGATGCACGTCACCGTCAGCGCGCTTTCCTCGGCGCTCCCCGGCGGGCGGGACGTCAATTTGCAAGTGCCCAATCAGCAGGCGGTGGTGGGCAAGGGAATGCTGAATGTGCAGGCGGTCAAACAAGCGGGACCGCCGACGGTGCTGAAAATTCCACCCATCACGATGCAGACTTTTCCGGAAGGCGTGATCACGCTGGATACGCCGCTGGTCAAGCAGGCATATGAGGGCGGGCCAACGGTCGTTCCTCTGCTGGATGACGATGCGGTTTTTCAATGGCACGAACAGAATCCCGGAACCGCCGACTACTACGAACTGCGCATTTACGCGCAAGACAAAAAATCGCTGATCACAAAAAAGACAATCTCTGGCCCCAACGTACTTTATTACGGCCGGCAGACTGCGCTTCCTCCTACGTACTACCGTCCGGATTCCGTGTTCCTGACAAATGTGCTGCAGAACCGGTTCTCCGCTCTCGCGAACGGCAAGCCGCAAATGATCATTGATTACCACCAGCTTTACTGGCAGGTGGCGGGGTTTCATACTTACACGAAAAACGGCGTGATGACGCGGCAGGTCGCGCAGAACATTGCGGCGAAAAGCATCGTGCAGACGCAGATAGGGAGCCAGCCGGCGGGCGCCAACCAGCAACCAGCCGAGACAACCAGCCTCGAAGTGGAAGTCTCCACACTCTCGCAGTTGGGCACGACCCAGGCGCCAACCGGCCTGCAGTGCAACGGCTCGGGCATGAGCAATGGGCTCAATATTACCGACGCCGACAAAACTCAATCCGATCCTAACGCTTATGTTCTTGACCGCTGGCTGCTGTCGGGAACGGTGGACTTGACGAACTCGCCCTATCGCGCCAATGGCACGCCGCAGGAATCCGGCACCGGCCTGATCAAGAGCGTGAATCTGATAACGTTCGACAACGTCTTCGTGGATTGGGGCGACGGCTCGGTGCAGTCGTTGAGCGCCATCCCTACGGATCACACCACGGTTGACAGCCGCGGGATCAAGTTCACGCTGCCGAATCAGATCAACCAGCAATATTCGCTGTGGCACCCGTATCAGACTGCGAATAGCTATATGGTGCGCGTGTTCCAGCTTTCCGAGGCTGATGCGCAGCATGTGAACGCGTCCCTGGTGGCGGCGAGCGTCGATGGGCCGCTCAGTAGTCCTTATTTGGAAACTGCCCTGCTGCAGAAAATCGCCATGCCGGGCAACAGCGGATCGCAGGCCAGTCCATCGCA
>JBELAC010000102.1:0-14987 GCA_049509215.1 Terriglobales bacterium | reverse complement strand
CGTCCAGCCAAGAGGAATGTCTACAAAACCACATTCTTCATCAAGCCAAGCAGCGGGAGAAAAACTAGGCCCAATCGTTCCAGAATCATACGTCCATATAATTTGAGCTCTAACATTCTTTACCGATATTCCCTTCCCACTCTCATCGACACTATTCTCAACAACCAAGACTACCGCTTTGCATGGCAATCTTTTGCTGGCGTGGTGCTCCCGAATCACACCTGCATCGTGATCTATTGCAGCGTCTCTGAATCCATAGCCGTCACATTTCAGACGTGGCGGTTTCACCTTTGTTGCCGCGTCAGCCGGAAATATAGTGACGGACCTGAACACAACAGGGTGGTCATTCCCTAGAGAGTCCGTGACAACCAACTTTAGATCCATATTCCAGAAAGGAGCATTAGGAGCGTCATAGTAGATGACATGGAACGTAATCCATCCTTCTCTACTGAGTGCCCGTCTTAACGGCGTATCGTAGTTAACAGTTAGTGGAGAAACTTCTACTTCCGTTACCGCATTATCAATAGGAGAGCGATATTGAAGTTTACCGGCTTTGGACGGATACCCGACCAATCGTCGTTCGTTACCTTCAAGCGTCAGCGTAAGCCAATATTTATCAATCGTACACGGTACATCTTCGTGATTGACTAGTTTCAATCGGACGAAAAAATTGCTACTTGCAAATTTGCAATCTGCTTCTGTATCTCTTTGTTTACTCCAAAAGATTGCAGTTAGTTCACCAGTGATTGCTGGCTTCGGATGCGCCTTTGCGCCACGGTCCGAATTGGTAATGGCCCCGTCGAAAAGACTGTATCCCTCGAACTGCTCTTCTCCTTCTTCTTTCATCTTGTGAGCCACCACCAAAATGACGACAGCTATCAGCCCAGCTGCGATCCCACCAATGGTCCCGCCAAATATCCAAGCGACAAATACGCCAAGTAGTGTTGATCCGTACATAAATAAGATTGCCCTTGTCGTCATGCGCGGAATGGTACTCCGCGTGCTATACCTGCGTCAAATGCCTAATCCCGCGATAGCGCAAGCTTGCGCCGTTTGTTCGTCCCTTCGTTGCGCCCAAAACTCCTGCTACGGCCTGATGGTAGCGGCCATATCGGATGTTGCCTGGGAGGGGGAATCTCTTCCTGCCCTTCTCAAGGGCATCGCGAAAATACTACTTTCAAACTACGGAGCCGGCCTTGCCGAGACAGTCACCACGGTATAGTGCTCGATCCGGCCCAGCGTCAATTCGCAGACGCTCCTGTGCAGAGAGAGGCCAGCGAACTGAGGCTGGGCCTCGTCCGGCGAAAGGACTTTTACGTCCCAGCGGCTCAGGTCCTTGGTTTCTTGCGGATCGTCCGGCCCGCTCAGGTCCAGCCCGGTCAGGTTCAGCCGGACTTTCACGTTCTTTGCCGGGACTTGGTGATCATAGTTGAGCAAGTGGAGGATGAAAGTCCGACCATCGGGTTTCCGAGTCAACTGGCCGAGCACGTAACCGCGCGGCTCCAGGGTGAGGCGAGGCCCTTCGGCCGCAGCTTCGGCGCGTGTCGCAATCCCCGGCTCCGCCTTTCCGGCCCTGATGATGACGCCCCCGGCAGCAGTGAACTCATCCACCCGGGCTTTTTGGTCGGCGCTGAGCTTGGGCAGATCAGCCGGCATGACCAGCACCTTGAACCGGGACAGTGGGACTCCCTTGTCCAGATGCGCGAGTACTTTGGTCTCGAAGAAGACGCTCTGCTTTAGGAATTCTCTGGCTAGCGCGTTGTCTGCCTCCGCGGAGATCAAGGCGATCCGCGCCGCCGGTTCCGCCTGGCGATACAGCTCCTGATGCTCGACCAGGAAATGGTTGTATTGAGCGATGGCCGTCCAGGCCTCCTGGGCCTTCGGCTCGCCCTTGATCAGCGCGGAAAGAAATCGGCCCTCAATGTTGCGCGAGGTGGCCGCGCCGAACGCATAGGCCTCGGCGATGGAAAGCTTCTGCTCGGCCGGGCTGGGGATGCAGCGCTCGCGGGGTCCGCAGTGGTAAAGGTCGTTCTCATACTTCAGGGGCTGCCAAGGCTGCTTCTCTCCGCTCAGGAATTTGATATTGCGCGCGTTACCCACTTGCCAATTACCGTTCCACACACCTGGAGTGTCCTTGCCATCCTCCTCCCAGATCGCCTCGTTAATGTCGTTCATCCTAAAGCGGTCCGGCGAAATATGGATATTGGCATAGACCATGACCTTGGGCCGGCCGGTCTCGCGCGCCTTCCGCTCCGCCATACGCTGGGTGTCATCGAGCAACTGGGCCAGGCCGGAGTTGTGACCGATCATGTTGTCCCATGCGATCGCGTCCACGCCCGCGTCCACCGCCATCTCCGCCTTCTTCAACAGATAAGCCCGCCAGCCCGGCTCGCGCGCGTCGGCGAGCCGGCGCTTCCATGAGATCTGCAGGTCGGTCATGGTCGGGCCTGCGTAGAACATGGGGATGCCGTGCTTCCACAAGCCGTATTTCTTCGTTTCCGGGTCGTCGCGGTAGGCGCTCTTCCAGAACATGTTGGAGGCCGACATGTAAGCCGACACGTGGATGCCGTTCTCATGGCAGCGGGCGATTACCTTTTTCAGGTTCTCCCGGTTCTCGTCCTCGTCCTTAAGCGACCAGCCGTTGCTCCATGTGACCCAGATCCAATTGAACTCCGCCTGCTTGAGCAAGCCGAGCATTTGCTCGAAATCGCGGTCATAGATGTGGGTCAGCACGTCCTTTTCTTCGGCGCTG
Organism: Terriglobales bacterium; assembly: GCA_049509215.1. Taxonomy (GTDB): domain Bacteria; phylum Acidobacteriota; class Terriglobia; order Terriglobales; family Acidobacteriaceae; genus Acidiflorens. Next base: position 12,235 of record JBELAC010000102.1, on the reverse strand, counting down.
AACTTGTCGCCCCACCACGTCCGCTCGGCCTTCCAGCTCTCGATTTGTCCGCCGTCCAGCCGGATAAAACGAAAATTTCCCTGCTCCGCCCACGGCGGCACGTCCTTCCGCTTGGCGCAATACAGGTTCGGTGCCGGCTGAAAAGACTGGGCGGAGCAGAGCAGCAGAAACGCGGCGACTAAACCAATACGTGCAATGCTTTTTGCAATTCGGACGCGTTGCATGATTTCTATGAAACGATCAAAATCACCACCTGGCCATATTCATTAGAGGCGGCAAGCGGCAGCTGGATCAATAAATTTCCGCTTTCAGTTTTGCATGGCCACGGACTTTGCTCGGGGGTGTAGGAGATAGCCGACCGAACCTTCCGTTCCGCCGCAACCGGCGACAAATTGCGTTTCACGTATCTCCTTGTTCTTTATGTCTGCGTCCTCTTTTACGCTTTCTATGGTATTGGACATGGTTTCACGTTCCAGATTTCGTCTGCATATTCGCCAATAGTGCGGTCGCTGGAGAACTTCCCCGAGCTCGCCACATTCAAGATGGCCTTACGCGCCCACCCATCGGGATCGGCATATAACGCGTTCATCTGCGCGTCTGCCGCGAGGTATGAGTTGAGGTCCGCCAAGTGCATATAGTGGTCGCCCTGCGTCAGCAACATGTCCCGCAAGGGCTCGAAGACACCCGACTCGTCGCGGCTGAAATGATCCGAAAAAATCAGGTCCAGGGCCTGACGGGTCTCCGGATCGTGTTCGTAGTGCCAGCGCGGGTTGTACCATCCGCGACTGCCCATCACCTGCTCGGCCGTCAAACCGAAGAGGAAGAAGTTCTCCTCGCCCGCCTCCGCGGCCATCTCAATCGTCGCGCCGTCGCGTGTACCGATCGTCAACGCGCCGTTCATCATGAACTTCATGTTGCTTGTGCCACTGGCTTCGTAACCGGCAGTGGAAATCTGGTTAGAGACGTCGCTGGCAGGGATGAGGTGCTCCGCCAGCGAGACGCAGTAGTCGGACAGGAATACCACCTTAAGCCGTTCGCGTACCGTGGGGTCACCGTCGATGGTCGCGGCCAGATTGTTAATGAACTTGATGATCACCTTGGCGAGCCGGTAGGCAGGCGCGGCCTTGCCGGCGAAAAAGAACGTGCGTGGGTGCAGGTTGAGCCCAGGGTCCTGGCGCAGCCGGTTGTAGAGCACAACGATCCGGAGTGCATTCAGGAATTGGCGTTTGTACTCGTGGATGCGTTTGACCTGGCAATCGAAGATTGACTCCGGATTGACGGTCTGCCCGGTCGACCAGCGGAGCCAATCACAGAATTGTCGCTTGGCATTTCGCGTGGCTTTGCGGAAGTCATCACGGAAGCCATTTTCCTCGGCGAATGCTTTGAGCTTGCTTAATTCGCTCAGGTCGCGGATCCAGGTATCTCCAAGGGCATCCGTGATGAGTCCAGAGAGTGCGGGATTGCATAGTTGCAGCCAGCGACGGGGCGTGACTCCATTCGTTTTGTTGTTGAAACGTTTCGGAAAGATTTCCGCCAGGTCTTTGAGCGTGGTCTCCCGCAACAGCTTGGAGTGAATCTCTGCCACCCCGTTGGTGCTGTGGGAACCTACGACCGCCAAATTGGCCATACGAAGCTTCTTGGCTCGACCGTCCCCCTCTTCAATAAGGCTCACGCGCTGGATCCGTTCCTGGTCGGCCGGAAAACTGGCGCGAGCATGTCCTAGAAAACGACGGTTGATTTCATAGATGATCTCGAGTTGCCGGGGCAGCATGTCTTCGAACCACGCTACCGGCCATTTTTCGAGCGCTTCGGGCAACAAGGTGTGATTGGTATAGGCCAGCGTGTTCTGCGTGATTTGCCAGGCTTCATCCCATTCAAGGTGCACCTGATCAACCAGGATTCGCATTAATTCCGGTACGGCCAGAGCGGGATGCGTGTCGTTCATCTGAATCGCGACTCTGTCCGCAAACGAACTCCAATCTGAGTTGGAGCGTTGAAAGCGGCGGACGGCATCTGCCAGCGAGCAGGCAACAAGGAAATACTCCTGCAACAGGCGCAGACCTTGCCCCATGATTCTTGAATCATCGGGATAAAGGACCCGCCCCAGCGTCTCGGCCGCGAGCGTTCCAGTAAACGCCTCCACAAAATCGCCGTGAGAGAACTCTTCAAAATTGAAGTAGTCTGGTGCAGCGGCGGACCAGAGACGGAGCGTGTTGATCGTGGAACCTCCGTAGCCGACTACAGGCCGATCGAATGGGATGCCGATCAGAGTTGACGGACGCCCCGGCACGGGGCGCAGACTGCCTCCACTGAGCTCGATTGAGCAACCCAAACTGACCTCCACCTTCTCATTCGGGCGGGCCACCTCCCATGGGTCGGGAGAACGGAGCCAGTTGTCCGGCATTTCCTGCTGCCATCCGTTCTGGATGGATTGCTTGAAGATGCCATATTCATAGCGCAATCCGTATCCCATCGCCGGTAGCTGCATCGTCGCGGCAGATTCAATGAAGCAGGCCGCCAGGCGTCCAAGGCCGCCGTTGCCAAGTCCCGCATCGGGTTCCTGTTCCACAATCTCCAGCAGATTGAGTTTCTTGTCCTGGATAAACTGATCTGTCAGCGGAGAGAGCAGAAGATTCGTGACGTTATTTGCGAGTGAGCGGCCGATTAGAAATTCCATTGATAGGTAGTAGAGTCGCTTGGGGTTCTTCTCCTCATACGTCTTTTCCGTCAAGAGCCATCGCTGGGACAGAACATCTCGCACGGATCGCGCAAGGGCCTCGAACCGGTCACGTGCAGTCGCAGCTGCTACATCGACGCCGCTGTCGAAGAGAAGGTGCCGTTCATACAGCGCTTCGTCTCTCCCGGAGAAGTGCACGGGACCACATCCGTATTTCGCAGTCAGCTTCTCGGTAACCGGTACTGCGCGCTGCTTTACAGCCTTAGTAACCATGATCGAGTCCTTTCCCATTACAGAATTTGCGTCAGCTGGTCAACATCTCACCGGACAATTGGTGTGATCGAAAGGTTGTATTCGCGCTCATTGGGATCCCAAAGCGCCGCCGTCCCAGGGCATTGTTGCGAATTCCTCATTCATTTCTTCTCATAAGGCCACTTCCAACCGCTGATCTCAGGATTGTCGATCCCGTACTCGTAAGCATGACGTCGGCATGCGATCTGAAGATCGCGGAATTCTTCTTTGGCGTGCGCGCCGATCCGCTGCAGTTTCGGAACGCGGTCAATCGCGTCGATCGCGAGACTGAACCGGTCCGTCTGGTTGTTGATCGCCAGCTCCATCGGTGTATTGATGTTCCCCTTCTCCTTGTAACCTCGTACGTGCAGGTTCCGATGGTTCGTGCGGCGGTAGGCGAGGCGGTGAATTAGCCAGGGATAGCCATGGAAATTGAAGATAATCGGCTTGTCGGTCGTAAACAAAGAATCGAAGTCTGCATCCGTTAAGCCATGCGGATGTTCCGTGCTCGGTTGCAGCTTGAACAGGTCAACGACATTGATGAATCTGATTCTGAGGTTCGGGAAGTGCTCCCTTAGCAGTGCGGTTGCAGCCAGAGCTTCCTGTGTGGGGATATCGCCCGCGGCCGCAAGAACAACGTCGGGTTCCTGGCCTTCATCATTACTGGCCCAATTCCAGATACCGATACCCTTTGTGCAGTGGGTAATGGCAGCATCAATATCCAGGTACTGCAGATGGCGCTGTTTGTCCGAGACAATGACGTTGATATAGTTTTCCGATCGCAGACAATGGTCGGCTACGGACAACAGACAATTGGCATCCGGCGGGAGGTAGATGCGGGTTACTGCGGCACTCTTGTTGAGCACTACATCCAGAAACCCCGGATCCTGGTGTGTGAAGCCATTGTGATCCTGACGCCACACGGTTGAGGTAATAAGAAGGTTCAGCGATGCAATCTTGCGGCGCCATGATAAATGGTTACAAATCGATAACCATTTGGCATGCTGATTGAACATCGAGTCGATCACGTGCACAAACGCTTCATAAGACGAGAGAAAGCCGTTGCGACCCGTAAGCAAGTAGCCTTCAAGCATGCCTTCCATCGTGTGCTCACTGAGCATTTCGACCACGCGCCCGTCTGAAGCTAATTCTGTCCCATCACTGTCTTCGGGGAAACGTTCAGCGATCCAGAATTTCTTCGAGACCTCATAAATCGCATCGAGCTTATTGGAAGTGTTCTCATCTGGCGCGAACACCCGAAAGCTGTTCATGTTCCATTTCATGACGTCCCGCAGAAAAGCACCGAGCGGTGGAACGTTCTCGACTTCGATGGTTCCTGGGCGGTCAACCTTGAGCGCACAATCGCGAAAGTCAGGCAAGCGCAGTCTCTCCCTGGGTTCTGCGTTCGCGTGCGGACTGGCGCTCATGCGGCGCTGCCCTTTCGGCGCAAATGCAGCGATCTCCGGTCGCACTCTTCCGCATTCATCAAAGAGTTCTTCTGGCTTGAATGATCGCAGCCAGGCCTCGAGAAGGCGCAGGTGTTCTGGATTCGTCTTGACGTCGGTCAGGGGAACTTGATGCGAACGCCAGAAGGCTTCGATGTGATGCCCGTCTATCAGGGCCGGTGCACCCCAACCCTTTGGCGATCGCAATACCACCATCGGCCAGCGCGGCCGCGTGGCAAGACCGCTCTTCCGGCACTCCTGCTGATGGCCTTTAATTTCCGCGATGCACTGCTCAAACGTCGCGGCCATCGCCTGATGCATGCTGTCGTGATCCGATCCCTCCACGAAGTAGGGATTCCAGCCATACCCGCGTAGCAAGTCTTCCAGTTCTTCGTGAGTGATCCGTGCCAGCAACGCCGGGTTGTTGATCTTGTATCCGTTGAGGTGAAGTATGGGTAACACAGCTCCATCGCGGATTGGATTCAGAAATTTGCTGATGTGCCATGAGGTGGCCAGAGGGCCGGTCTCGGCTTCGCCGTCACCCACGACCGCCGCCACGATCAGGTCGGGATTGTCAAATGCGGCTCCGCAAGCGTGCGAGAGGACGTATCCCAGTTCGCCGCCTTCATGAATCGAACCCGGCGTTTCTGGAGTACAGTGGCTGCCAATACCGCCGGGAAATGAGAACTGCTTGAAGAACTCTCGCAGACCTTTCTCATCCTCGCTTTTCTCCGGATAGATTTCACTGTACGTGCCTTCCAGATATATAGGCGCTAAGACTCCCGGCGCCCCGTGTCCTGGGCCTGCAAGAAAAATCATCTCAAGGTCGTCTCTCTTTATAAGACGACTCAGATGGGTGTAGATGAAGGCAAGCCCTGGGCTTGAGCCCCAATGACCGAGCAGTCGGCTCTTGATATGTTCTGGTTTGAGAGGCTCCCGTAAGAGAGGATTCGACTGAAGGTAGATCATTCCCAGAGCAAGGTATTTGCACGCGCGCCAAAAAGCATCGATTCGAGTGAGCTCATCGGCGCCTAGCGGCGCACCTTCAACAGTTGATCGTGCAATCCCTTCGGCACTCAGGGAACCGGCTAGTTCTTCAGTTCCTGTTAGTGAGGTCATTTTCCATTCCTTACTCGTCCTTTGTGCTCTTTCGACACTTTTGGGTTCAGCAAGCGTCCGCCTTCGTCGTCTTCAACACTCATCCACAAAATGATTTTGCGTTTCTCTCAGTTGACAGCCTGAAGGCTCCAGCATTGCTCCTCACTCCTACGTTGCAACTCGCGTTGAATTTGTTCGATTTCCACTGCATCAGTTGCCGTCAGTACGGCTTCACCGCCGAAGATTACGCACAGCATGTCAATGAGCGTGTCAGTCGGGATGTTCATCAGTTCTCCGAGCATGGCCTAGTCCCCTAGAGGAATTTGAAGGTCGCACTTCGTATTCGCAATCCGACTGCCAGAAGTGGCCATCTGCAAGTCGATGAAAATACGTGTTTACCATTTGGATCGGAAGCTCTGGGCACAAACGTCGAATGACGCGCCAAGGGCACTGACCGAGTCTGGGCACCAAGCCGAGGTTAGTCCCAACCGCTGACTTGTACTTGGACTGGCCAAGAATCAATCTGCACTACCTTTTATTACGGCTTTTCAGCAGGCGTTTGCTGAACCTGAATGGTGGGAATCCGATCCGACTTTGTCGTCTCAACCGAGACCACGCCAAAATTCCCGTTCGAGTCGCGCTCTCGAATAATTACGGTGGACTGTTGTCCCGAAGGGCCGGGAACCATCCTGCCGTCGACCAATACGGACACGCGGAGATCCAAACCGGGATCGCCGGGATTAACTTGATCCGCTTGCTTTTCTGTGAGCTGCTCACCAGTTACACTGGTGCGATGAGTACTGGTAGAGCGCTCAACTAGGTGCAGGCTCCCATCGGGAGTTGTGCCCGGGATGTCGAGGGAATAGATTTCCATCACACTGCGCGTCTGTCCGGCAGCGCTCTCCGAATTCGTTCTCACGACGTGAGAGAACTCGCTGAGCTTGTCTTCAGCGTCGCGACGAAAATTGTGTTCGTCGGTATTGCGGTTATTGACCACCTGTCTGATAGTACTTTGCCGCATTTCGCGCGCCTGCCAATTTCCTGCGCCATCGAGAAGTAACATGGTCTCTTGAGATTCGATCGCACCTTTCGCGCCGGACTTTTGAAGTTCGTGCCCCTTCATAACGGGAGCAAAGCCACCGTAGAAGCTTGGGAGCATCACAGTAGTGTTCGTTTCCTCCATATCCGCACCTATGCTTTTTGTCTCCACGATTTCGCTCCGAACTGGCTGAAGCGTTCCATTGAGATCTGCGATGGAGGTAGTGCGCACTATGTTTGAGTCGCCCTCGAACAGGATGTGCTTCTGTTCTTCTATTACCTGCACGAGTGTTTTCCTCCCATTCACATCGCGAACGAACGTGCGGGTTATGGTTCGCATCGTGGTATCGTCCGCTTGCAGGATCTCCCTTTCGATATCCTGATATGGCTCGAGATATCCGTTGACCCCGCGAATCTCGACCGATCGCTTGTCCACTGTGTGATTGGTATTCCAGCTGTGGCTTTCAATGATCCGTGCGGGATTGAGATTTTCGGCCTTCACGTCCGTCGTGGCCGTCCACGACTGGTTCGGTTCGTCCCCCGTTCGGAAATCAGGTGTCTGCGCAAATACGCTCGGACAAAAACAATATGCGCTGATCACGACGAGTACACAGCCGAAAGCAGCAACACTTGAAGAGCGACAGCCGTCGGCGGATGGAAGAGCAATCGATGCAGATCGTACATAGGGGTTCGATGTCGTCATACCTGTCCTTCAACCAGCCATCGCATTCGGGCCTGGGGATTTCGTTTTGTTGTCACCCAAGACCTGGGTCATGTGTAGGGCATTCAGTTCGGTGTCATACCTTTGGTGAATCTGAGCGATTCCGCAGCAAACGCCCGGTACACCTAGGGCTCCGTTCGTTGTTTGCACAGTTAGCATTGAAGAGCACATGGTCGTTCCTCCTATCTAGGAACTGCCTATTGAGATTTGTCTTCTTTTCTTCACACGAGCCGGAGAGGCCGCCTTCATGTTTGGCCCTATCTCACAACCGGGGAGATGGAAGTGAAGGACACTTCAACTGCTACCGTGTTGTTTGACAGTTCGGAGTCGATCATCGATACAATCTGTTCCCACACCATGGGATCATTCTCGATTTCGTGATGTGGTTTATTCAGGTGGCGCGCAATCCATGGATAGTTGTCGCAATTGATTCGACGATCCTGATAGGTCATCCGAAAATTGCCGATGATGGTCGTCCGTTGCGGATCCGATGCGCGAACGAGCGGCCGCCCATGGATGACACCTTTCGTTTGATAAAAGTTGACGGCGCTTCGTACGTTGGAAGGAATGACGACATCCTCATGGCCGGGTTTATGAACGCTATCGACTTGAATCGTGAGCGATACCGGAATGTCCAATCCTTCCAATTCACGGGCCAACGTAATAGCTTGCGAAGCACCCCAACTATGGCCATAAATGATGATGCTGGCTTGTTCTTTCTCGCTGGGCGCAAGGACGCCATCCCCGTTGGTATCCAGCAACTGCAACACTCGGCGAAGGGCGCGCTTCCCGTCGTGGTTCGCAAAAACTTCAGCGTGAACGATAGAGGGATAAGTCTGACGAAGATATTCAGCGAACTGCACTTCAGGATGGTTCATGTCATCGCTCCTCACGAACCCTCCAACAAACCCGATAATGATGTCGTTCCGCACAGCGATGTTCCCTCTCCCGCGTTCTCCAAGGCATATTAGGCGGAGAGCTGCTTTCCCGCTTTCCTCGAGCATGGATTCACCGCAGACAGCCGGCTGTGTCGAAGTATGGGAACTGACGGGGGTCCCCTCGATCTGCGCGGTCGACTGTCCCCGCACGATGCATGGCCAAATCCATGCTCCAGCGAGGAACAGCCACAGCGGTAAGAAAATCCTAGATCGATGCATACGGCTTCCTCCCCTAAATTGATTTCTGCCGTGCGAAGGCTTTTCCCAAGGCGTCTGCCTGGCAGGTGATCGCAAGCTGGTTTCCAAATCGGTCCCATCGAAAGCCGCTTCTTAGCAATGACATAGAAATTACCACTGTTGCCGGAGCTGCCCCTATTGAGGCATTGACCCTCAGCCGGCAGGCGATTTGCCGCCAGACTGCTCACACCCTCGACGTGTTGGGCACTTAGGGCGATCCCGGACTGGCCAACAAACTGCAATATCTCTGGCGTGCATCAGGATAAGGTGCTTATGTTCAAGATCACGCAAAACACGACTAAGGGCTTTACTCTCGCGGAAATTCTACTGATGGCGGCTATGAACGAAATAGAAGCCAAGCGAAGGACTTCTTCTACGGGGAACAATTCCGAAAGGACTGCCTAGAAGCCGCGTGGGCGACGATCGTTATAGAGACACAAAGAGTGGAGCGCAAGACCGGTCCATCGAAAACAGATTTCACGCATGAGCTCCTCCTATCGTTCGGCATCAGGCTATCGGCTCTCAACCGCCAGCCTGGCACACTCATCATCTTCCAACATCGTAAGCACATGCCCAAGTTCTTCCATGCCGGTTGCAAGCTCATCACCCCACTCGTCAGCGAGAAACACCGCTAGCGATGGTTGCAAGCCTTGCGCCCTAGCCGTGAAGTTCTGAATGTCTAGGCTATCTTGCGCACAATCGATCACGAGGGCATCAAAGATTTGTCTGCGCATCATTGCGAGGGCGTCGACGCCGCTGCTCGCGGTCACCACATCGTGTCCCCGCTGCCTGATGATGTTGAGGTATTTGCCATGGACAGATTCGGGATTGAAATAGAGAATTTTCGTACGAACGCCTCCTCAAGATTTTCGAGCAGAATCGCTTTCGGGCCGTCGGAGGGGCGAGCGATGCGTGTGGCCTCTTGGCGGATGGGGAAGGGCCCCGACCAACGCGCGTCGCAATTTTCGCCCTTGTCACCGCCTCCGGCGGGCCGGCATAAACTCATGCACAGTCGCAAATGGCTTATTGCCGATCAGCGTTTCCGCTTACCTGCGATTCGGCTTTAAGCCGATCGTCACGATCGAGCGCATCTCCTCTGTCGCGGAGTCCGTAAAGCACGTAGGCGCGCTTCCGAATGCTCTCCGGAAGTTGCTCGACAGATGCAACCAGTTCCACGTCTTGTCGGTGTTGCTTTTTCACTCAGGCGTTTCTCCTTCCCCATAAGCGATTAGTGCTTACCTTTGCTTGTAAACTTGTCCAAGATAAATTCTTGCGCCAAACTGCCGCCGACATGCAGAGCCATGCCAATCCCAAAACTCCTGAATACATGCCCGGGACCGCGATTCGAATCTGGGTAGTAGGCGTTCGCAATGGAAGCTGAAATCAGGCTGCCACCCCACGTCGAATAATTCGGCTGGGACGCTCCATTGTCTCCCTTACAGATAAATGCAGCTAACATTGCGTGGCGAGCCCGGGACTTCTTTGTACCCGTGCCCTGGTAGAAATAACGAGGGTCCTGATGCAGGAGCGATGGCAGAATAGCGTTGCCGATGAGGCCCTCGGTGGAGGCGTCGGCGAAGCCAACCCCTACCCGCTCACCATATCCTTTTGCACCTTGGCGATAATCGGGGGTGCCATTGGCCTGCTGAACGCCTGCCCACACAGCTGTACGGGCGAAGAAAGCTGGATGGGTGAGGTCTTTGTAGGCTAGCTCGAACTTCATCTTCGTGCTAAGAGGTTCGGGGTGAGGTTCGTAAACCACATAGGGATTGGGAATAAAGCGGAGAATGCGTTGCTGTTCTTCAGCCTTGAACTGTTGCGCAGAAACTTCCTTTTCGGAATAACTCACAGTAACTGCCCGCTGCACCGCCAAAATGCGGAGTTTGACGTCGGCTAGAGTTTTCTCCTGCCCCGGTTCGACTGCAATGGACGAACCCCACTCTGCAAATCCTTCAGCAGTGACGGTGATCTGACACGCAGCTCCCACCGTGAGATGGTGGAATGCAAAGGATCCATACTCGTTTGTTACTTCTGTGAGACGCTCGCCGGCCGGCCCCTGAAGGACTACCGTGGCACCGGGAATCGGATCGTCGGTGGTATCGACAACCGTGCCCAGGACGCTTCCTGTTTTTGTATTTGACGCTTCAGTAGACTGCGCGGACGCAGGTACAACAAGGAGCAATCCACCAGCCAGGAAGATCAGCAGCAACATGTGTGTTACTTTCAGGAACGCTCCCAGTCGCCGGTCAGGCGTCGTAGGTGTATGGTTGTGCATGGGCGACATTTCTAGCCTCTGGACAGGGTGAAATTAATTGTGATCCGGGAGTCGACTTCAACCGGTTCTCCATTCAACAGGTACGGCCGGTAGCGCCATTGCTTCACCGCATCGATTGCGGCTTGCGCCAGCAGCGGCAAACCGCTTTCGACTCGCACATCCTGCACGCTCCCATCCTTGCCGATCACGGCCAGCAGCACTACCGCGCCTTCAATCCGCGCCCGCCCAGCCTCGGGTGGGTACGTCGGCGCAACGTCGCGGATCAGGTTTGCCTCGACTACTCGAGCAGCAACACGGATTCTTTTGACGGGGGCGGGCTCGGGCGTTTTCGCGAGAACGGGCATGCTGCGTGTGCTACTCAGCACTTCGCTAAACACTCCACTGGGAGCTCCCCCAACCACTCCACCGGGAACTCCTCCGACCACTCCCCCCGTTGTGTTGGCAGGAGCCGGTGGCACTTCTTGCGTAGACCTTGGGGAAGGACTGCTAATGCTTGCCGGGTTGTACGTGGGCGCGGGCGCTTCAAGCCTCGTGGCGTTGGAAGCGGCGGCTGCCAAAGGCGGCGCATATAACATCGTTAGCATTTCTTTTTTGGGCAGCGGATCCGTGAGAAACAACGGAATGACAACCATCGCTAGCAGGAGGAGCACCTGAAAGGTCAGCGCTCCAACTGCCGCCCAGGGATTTCGCGGCCTTGACTTCCCCGATGCAATTAGACTTTCGCGAAATAGGTCGCCAGCATCTACTCCTTGCAGGCTGGAGGAAGCAGAAGGCCGTTCTTTCTCCTCCTCCGGCAATGCTGGGCGGCACCGCGAATCAGTTCGCAACCCCGGTCTCCCGAGAGACGGGTATGCAATGCGATGAACTAAATCGGAAGGGCAGTCAAAAGTTGCCATAACGCTTTTGATAAAAGCATTTTGGGGACCAAGTGGAACTTCTTCTAGGCGAGGGAGATGGACGATTCAAGTCGGCTTGCGTGTGCCCGCATGAGGGCAGATGCCTTCAAAAGGTCATAACCAGATGCAGATCTGGGCACGGACTCATCCGCAGATTCGTTGTGTTATTTCGAAGTCGAAACATCAGAGGTCGACAGCCGTGGACCAGATCCGATGCATCGTTGGTTCTCGGCTTTAAGGACATGCCTGGAATTTTGTTTTAAAAGGAAACATCGAGACCTGCGACGTAAGCGAGAACACCGCTCGTGGCCACATGCTCAACTGGTGCAAGTGCGGGTTGGGTGCAGCATGAAAATCGTGCATCCGGTGGCCGTTAGCTTCAATGTGCTAGTTTCGTGGCGAAGGGCATACCGACCGCAAGCAGCACAACCAGATACAGTGCTCCCATAATCGCTCCTAACCTCCAGAAGTCTTTGGTGGGAATGTAGCCGCTGCTATACCAGATTGGCGCAGGTCCACTGGCGTAGGGAGTAAGGACGCCCATTAAACCCAGGGAATAGACCAGAACAAGGGTGATGGCCCTGGCAGGAACGCCCGGCACCGACAGGACGGCTAGCAG
>JBELAC010000101.1:0-15018 GCA_049509215.1 Terriglobales bacterium | reverse complement strand
TGAATGGTTTATAAATCCACCAGGAGTGGAAAGCCAGTTGCGACTGTTAAGGACGAAAGGGAGTGACCCGTGCGCAACTTGGCCCCTGTAGTTGTTGTTTTAGTACTGGCGACAAATTCCTTTGCAGCTCCCCATGTCGTGACCGCCTCCGCCGTACCTGAACCCGGCGTTTTGTTTGCGTTGGGTGGAGGGCTGGTGGGTCTGGCAACACTCATTCGTAATCGCTTTTCGAAGTAAGCTTTGTCTTTGCCCGAGAGCCCTCGGGATTCCTGCAATTCCGTTCGTTCCTGTTCAGTGTGCGATGCCCTACATACAGCGATTTCGGGCGCGCGCCGTTTTAGCGTGAGGTTCGTGCACTCATCGAACCCTAAGCGATTCGGTCTCGCTCACCCTGCAACCAATTCCAGAAAATATTTGTGAATGCGAGGGTCGTCGCTTAACTCCGGGTGAAACGTCGCTGCCAGCGTTTTGCCATGCCGCACGAGCACCGGATCGTTTCCTTCCGTGCCAATCACTTCCACGTTTTTGCCGACGCGTTCAATCTTGGGCGCACGAATAAAGACCATCTCGATCGGATGGTCGCGGAATCGGCCTTCGCGAATCGAGCTGTCGATCTGGCGTCCATAGGCATTGCGCCGCACTGTAATGTCGAGCGCGCCCAGGCCAGCCTGCTTCGGGTTCTCGACTTCTGATGCAAGTAAGATCGCACCCGCGCATGTGCCGAACGTCGGTTTCAGGCGGACGAACTCTCGCAGCTTCGCAAATCCTTCTTTGCCCAGCAATTTAAGAAACGTGCCAGACTCGCCGCCGGGGATCACCAGTCCATCAATCAAATCGAGCTGCTCCGGTTTCTTGACGAGCACAACCTTCGCGCCCAGCTCTTCGAGCCGGCGGCGGTGCGCGTCGAAATCGCCTTGCAGGGCCAGGACACCGATGGTCATAGTGATCGCTCGATGTTACTCTTCGTCGTTCACTCAGAGTCGTTCTTCCCAAAGCCGGGGACGCATCAATATTGATCAATCCACTATGCGTGTGCAAGAAGAGTCCGGCCTACCATCCTCTGGTCTGCAGCATATGGGCTTCGTCCAGCCCCGAAATCGCCAGACCCTTCATCGCCCCAGCCAGATCCTCGCTCACCTCAAGTAGCACCTTAGGGTCTTTGTAGTGCGTGGCGGCCTGCACGATTGCCTTCGCGCGTTTCTCGGCTTCGACTGGATCGGCGAACTCGGTCGAGTTTTTCATGAAGATTCCCGAGCCCACGAACACCGCTTCGGCGCCTAACTGCATGACCAATGACGCGTCGGCTGGCGTGGCGATTCCGCCCGCCGAAAAATTCGGTACCGGCAGCTTGCCGTCGCGCGCGACCATCCGCACCAGTTCATACGGAGCGCCATGCTCCTTGGCCTTCGCATACAGTTCTTCTTCGCCGAGCACGGTGAGAATCTTCATCTCCTGCACAATTTGGCGAATGTGTTTTACCGCATGCACTACATCACCCGTGCCAGCCTCGCCCTTGGTGCGTATCATAGCTGCGCCTTCGGCAATGCGTCGCAGGGCTTCGCCCAAATTGCGTGCGCCGCACACAAACGGAACCGTGAAAGCATGCTTGTCGACGTGGTGGGCTTCGTCGGCAGGCGTCAGTACTTCGGACTCGTCAATGTAATCGACGCCGAGTTCCTGCAAAATCTGCGCCTCCGCAAAATGGCCGATGCGGCACTTGGCCATCACCGGAATGTCGACGGTCGCCATGATCTCGCGAATCTTTTTCGGCGAAGCCATGCGCGCAACGCCGCCCTCCGCGCGGATTTGCGCCGGTACGCGTTCGAGTGCCATGACGGCGACGGCGCCTGCCTTCTCCGCAATTTCCGCTTGCTTGGCGTCCGTGACATCCATGATGACGCCGCCCTTCAGCATCTCAGCCAAGCCCGTCTTCAGACGAAGGCTGGTATTTCCGTTGTTCGAATGCCCGTTATTTTGCGACATGATGTGATCTCCCCCTTCAGTTGGGAACAGGGTTAGGGTACATGAAGAGTGGTATTCTCAAAACGTCCATTTACCATCAATGGACCATACCGCTTAGTCATGCCTCGCGAGACCACATCGCTGCCGTTGAGTCTTCCTGCGCCGGTGGCGGGAGTTTCCCTTTACGACTGGCTTTACAAGCAGTTACGAGCGGCAATTCTGGAGGGACGATTACATCCCGGGGCTCGGCTGCCGGCCACGCGCGATTTGGCGGAATCCTACAGACTCTCGCGCACGACTGTGATCACAGCATTCGAGCAACTGAAGTCCGAGGGCTATGTGGAGGGACGAAGCGGCTCGGGAACCTATGTGAGCGAGGTTCTTCCGGAACAGCTGCTGCACGCTCCGGAGATGAGCGCACAACGCCGACCGACTGACTCGGGAGCGCAACGGCGGCTGCCGCACAAGCGCATCTCGCTCTCCTCCTATGCCAAGCGGTTGCAACCGTTTCGTCCGGTACCGGCTGGACCGGTGCGGGCGTTCCGCGCCAACCAGGCGGCGCTCGATCTGTTTCCGACGTCGCTTTGGGGACAAGTGGCGGCAAGCCGGCTGCGGCGGGCATCGGCCAGGCTACTGGCGGGAGGCGAGACGTTGGGATATCGTCCGCTGCGCGAAGCGGTTGCCGAATACCTGAACACGTCGCGGGGCGTGAAATGCACAGCCGATCAAGTGCTGATCGTATCGGGCGCGCAGGAGGGGCTGGACCGCACGGCGCGGTTGCTGCTGAATCCCGAAGATCCGGCGTGGATCGAAGAACCGGGTTATCCGGCGGCGGCGGCCGTGTTGCAGGCGTCCGGGGCGAAGATCTGCCGGGTTCCCGTGAATCAAGAAGGGCTCGATCTTGAGTATGGAATTGAGCGCTACCCCTCTCCGAAGCTCGTGTATGTGACGCCGGCGCACCAGTTCCCTCTGGGCGTGACGATGAGCCTGCGGCGGCGGCTGAGGTTGCTGGAATGGGCGCGGAAGTCGGGCGTGTTCATCTTTGAAGACGACTATGACAGCGAGTACCGGTATTCGGGGCGCCCGGTGCCGGCGCTGCAGGGACTGGATCGCGCTGGAGTGGTTATCTTCGGCGGGAGTTTCAGCGCAGTGATGTTCCCGGCGCTGCGGCTGGGATACCTGGTTGTGCCTCCGGAACTGGTGGATGTATTCGCGGCGGCGCAGTCGGTGAGCACACACCATCCGCCGCTGCTGGGGCAGGCGGTGCTGTGCGACTTCATCAACGAAGGGCATTTTGCGCGGCACATCCGGAGGATGCGCAAGGTTTATGCGGAACGGCTCGGGGTTCTGCTGAAAGCAGCGAATGAAAAACTTGCGGGCGCAATTGAGATTTCGAACGTAGAAGCCGGACTGCAGACCGTTGGCTGCATGCAGAAAGGATTCGATGCGGATAAGGTTGTGGAAGCGGCGGCGAAAAGAGATGTCGAGCTGAAATCGCTGGGGAGGTATTACTCTGTGCGTGCACCGGGGAATGGGCTGGTATTGGGGTTTGCCGCGATTGGTCCAAAAGAGATCCGGCGAGGAGTCGAGGAACTGGCGGGGATATTCGACGAGCGGAAGTCAATCAGAGATCTTACGGGGAATGCGTTCGGGTAGTGATCTCTAAAGGGCCGCTCTTCCACAATGGCACAGGCATTCGTGAGTTTTCCCGCAGCCTCCTAAGTGTGGTGTCCCGGAAATGCACGACATAAGTTCTATCCTCATCCGCGTGTCAGGGTTCCATTCCCTCAGCGGCTAAAGCCGCTGTTTTCAAATGCTCAGCACGGCGCGGCTGAAGCCGCGCCCTTTCAAAGCACCAGAACTTGTCGTGCGTATTTCCGGGACAGGACACTAGGACGAAACGGATCCTTACAGAAACAAATCGCATTGCCTGTAACGAAGCGGCGCAAAGTATGCGTGCTCACCATTACCAACCCATCTGGCGCATTCGCTCAAGGATGAGTTCGCTGTAGTGATTCATGCGCTCGGGCCGCCGCTTCAGGGGAGCTGGCAGAATCGCGGCGAGCCGAGCCGCGTCTTGCCGGCCAGTATTGCGGGCCGGGGTTGCGTAGTAATAACGGGAGGCCGACTCAGCTCCATAAATACCGGGACCCCATTCGACCACGTTGAGGTAGAGCTCGAGAATGCGCTGCTTGCCAAGAACGATTTCGGCCACTGGTACCAGGGTGAACTCCGCACCCTTGCGAAGGACAGAGCGGGCGGTTCCGAAGAACAGGTTTTTTACGAGTTGCTGCGTAATGGTGGAGGCTCCGCGAGAGCGTCCGCCCTCCAAGTCGTCTTCGGCGGCGATTTGGATCTGGTGCCAATCGAACCCGTGATGCTGGTAGAAGCGCGCATCCTCTGCCGCGATCACGGCGTGCTGGAGATCGGGCGAGATCTGGCTGAGCGGAATAAACCGGTAGTGTTCGCGATACGGTTTGTGGTGAGCCCAGGCCTGCAAGCGGCGCTGGATGTGCACCGCGGTTGATGGAGGATCGATCCACCGGGCGGCCAGAAGGGTGAGCGCGGCAAGCAACCAGAGAAGCGCCACACCGAGGACAAGCCATCGAACAAAGATCGGGAGGGTTGGAAGGAAGCCCTTCCGGCGCGAGATGTGGGCGCGTATGTCTGAGCTTGCAGTCACCGTCAGGATCATAGAGTGGTCGCCGGGT
Source organism: Terriglobales bacterium (assembly GCA_049509215.1). Taxonomy (GTDB): domain Bacteria; phylum Acidobacteriota; class Terriglobia; order Terriglobales; family Acidobacteriaceae; genus Acidiflorens. Next base: position 10,345 of record JBELAC010000101.1, on the reverse strand, counting down.
ATTCGCCGCTCGCCGCCAGACACGGATGGTTCGCTCGGTCTTCGATCTTCCCTTCCCGGCTTAGCGATCCACGAATCTGGCGAACATTTTGTGGGGATCGATAGCGATGAAGAGGCCTCGGCCGCGGGCCAGGATTTCGCCTTTCTGATTCAGGATTTCCGCGACGTTGATGTGGCGGCGTCCGGCGACTTCTTCCTCGTGGGACTCGACACGCAGAGGTTTATTCAGCGGGACCGGCTTGAGGTAGCGCACGGTGATTTCGGAGGTCAGGGCGACGACCTGATGAAGCTTGTTCACCTTGCCCATAGCTTCGTCGAGGATGGTGGCGATGATGCCTCCGTGGCAATGTCCAGGAGGACCGGTGTAGCGTTTCCCGAGACGGAAGCGGCAGATGAAACGATTGCGCTCCTTGTCGTAGGTGAAGCGCAGCATCATGCCGTCGGGGTTGTTCTTGCCGCAGGCGAAACAATGATTCTTCTGAAGGCGCACATAGGCGGTGCCGTGTCCGGCTCCGGCTTTCTTCTTCCTCTCAGGCATCGTGTGATTTTATCCTGAGAAGCGGGAGGATTGGGTATGATGGCTGGCCGATCTGGTTCGGCTGAGAAAAAAGCGATAACCACGGGGGGCACGGAGAAAAGCGATGGGTGGGACTGGCTCATTTTGTTTCTTTGATGGAGGTGAGTGATGTCGGCTGCTAAGGCTGGGAAATCCTTATACAGCGTTCATCCTGGCATTGCCATGGTGCAGAAGTGGATTCGGGAGTTGCCGCAGAAAACTGGGCGGTCGGTGGAAGAATGGATCGAGTTGACGCGGAAATCAGGGCCTGCGACGGAGAAGGAACGGCGGGAGTGGTTGAAGAAGGAGCATGGGCTGGGCACGAATTCCGCAAATTGCATTGCGGAACGGGCGGAGGGTAAGGGTACGGAAGACGACACTCCAGAAGGGTACTTGCAAGCGGCGGAGCAATGGGTTGAAGCCATGTTTTCGGGGCCGCGCGCGGCATTGCGTCCGCTTTATGATGAGCTGCTGAAAATCGCGCTTGGGCTGGGTGGGAAGGCATCGCCCGGAAAGACCGCGGTATCGCTGTATCGCAATCATGTTTTTGCGAATTTGAAGGCGTCGACGAATACGCGGATGGATGTGGGGCTGGCTCTGGGGAATATGAAGACGCCGAAGCGATTGATTGATACGGGCGGGTTTGAGAAGAAGGATCGGATCACGCGGCGGATTGAGGTGAAGGTGAAGGCGGATATTGATGAGGAGTTGAAGAAGTGGATGAAGAGGGCGTGGGAGATGGATGAGTAGATCTCCCGACCTCGGCGGCTAAAGCCCCTCAAACCAGATAATCTCATCGCAGCGCTGAAAACACTGTCCCACCCAAAGACAGGGCACACAGTTTCGTTGCTCCTGTCCATGGTCATTTCGATATGACCATGCATGTTATGATATGACCATGAAGACAATTGCGGCGGGAGAGTTCAAGGCAAAGTGCCTGGCGCTGATGGAAGACGTGCGGTCGACGCGGCAGCCGATCGTTATCACCAAGCGCGGGAAGCCGGTGGCAAAGCTGGTGCCGGTTGTAGATAAGAAGAAAGATGACTGGATCGGCAGGCTCGATGGAGTGTACAAGGTGGTGGGTGATATCGAGTCTCCCATCGAAGGGTGGGAAACTAAGTGATTTTGCTCGACTCCCACGTACTAATTTGGGCCGTCTCTGATTCAAGACGCCTATCGGGCGCCGCTGCCACAGCAATTCGTCGCGCGCGGGTCGGCGGTGGTGTAGCGGTATCGGCCATATCAGCCTACGAAGTCGCTTGGCAGATTGCGAATGGGAGAGTCCAGGGATACGGTACGGTCGAGGCTTCGTTGCTCAGATTTCTGGACGGAGTAACAGTACGGCCGATTACGCCGGAGATCGCCGTATTAGCTACGCAGTTCCCCGACGATTATCCACATGATCCTGCGGACCGGATTATTGGGGCAACGGCGCGGGCGGAGGGGATGACGCTGGTGACGCGAGATGAGCGGATACGAAGGAGTCCGCTGGTTAGGACGGTGTGGTAATGCTCAATCTACACATTTACACTTAGTTCGAGAGGTGAGCCCTTGGGCATCTTTCTGCTCGTTATCTTCGTTGTCGGCTCGCTTGCGCTCAGTGTGCGAGCGTGGAGAAGTGACAACACCGCGATTCGGCCGGAGCCCGACGGACCGATTGACAAGCCCGCCCTGATTATCCGCACTGTAGCCGTCGCGCTTTGTTCATTCTTGCCAGAACTGCTAGCGCACTATACGAAGTCGTCGTTCCATATTCGCGTAGTTATCGCGGGTGCGGCAACATTACTGTTTCAATTTTTCGCCTTTCGAGTGCTCAGCGGCGTCCGTCAAGAAGTGCAGGACGGGCCAGAGGCCCGTCACCACACAAGCTAGCTCTCCCTCAGTCGTAATACTCCAGTCCCAGATGCGTGATCAACTCTTCCCCCTTCAAATGCCGCAGGGTGTTTTTCAGCTTCATCAACTGAATAAACAAGTCGTGCTCGGGATACAGGCCGGGGGCGGTCATGGGTGACTTGAAGTAGAAGCTTAGCCACTCCTGGATGCCGAGCTTTTTCAGTTCGGGAGTGCGCTGCGCGAGATCGAGGAACAGGACCAGGTCGAGGACGATGGGCGCGGCTAGGATGGAATCGCGACAAAGGAAATCGACTTTGATCTGCATGGGATAGCCGAGCCATCCGAAGATGTCGATGTTATCCCAGCCTTCTTTGTTGTCCCCGCGCGGCGGGTAATAGTTAATGCGAACTTTGTGGAAGATGTTGCCGTAAAGTTCGGGATACAGGGCGGGCTGGAGAATGTGTTCGAGGGCACCGAGCTTGGATTCTTCTTTCGTCTTGAAGGAGCCTGGATCGTCTAGGACTTCGCCGTCGCGGTTGCCCAGAATGTTGGTCGAATACCAGCCGCTGAGGCCGAGCAAGCGTGCCTTGAAGGCGGGAGCTAGCACGGTCTTGATCAGAGTCTGGCCAGTCTTGAAGTCCTTGCCGCAAATCGGCACTTCCCGCTCGCGTGACAGTTCGTGCATGGCGGGAATGTCGACGGTGAGGTTGGGCGCGCCATTGGCGAACGGGACGCCTTCCATGAGCGAAGCGTAGGCGTAGATCATGGAGGGGGCGATGTTCTCGTCGTTCTCTTTCATCGCCTTTTCGAGCGACTTCACGGATTGATGAGCGGCGGTTGGTTCGATGAAGGATTCGGTTGAGGCGCACCAGATGGTGATCAGACGACTGGCGCCGCTTGATTTGCGGAAATCGCGAATGTCCTGGCGGAGCTGTTCGGCAAGGTCGAGCTTATTCTTCCCTTTCTTGACGTTGGGGCCATCGATTTTCTTGACGTAGTTGTGATCGAAGACGGCTTTCATGGGCGTGATGGAGCTGAGACGGGACTTCACTTTGTCGAGGAGGTCGCGCTCGAGGACGCCGGCGTTGCGGGCGGCGGCGTACATGTTGTCCTCGAAGATGTCCCAGCCGGTGAAGACGAGGTCGTTGAGTCCAGCGAGAGGAACGAATTCCTTGATCTTGGGCGAGCGGCCGTCGGTGCGCTTGCCAAGGCGGACGGTGCCCATCTGGGTGAGCGAGCCGATGGGCGACGCGATGCCCTTGCGGACGGCTTCGACGCCAGCGACGAACGTAGTGGCGACAGCGCCCATGCCGGGAATCATGACGCCGAGTTTGCCTTTGGCGGGCGCAATGGAGGCGACAGGCGTCTTCTCGGAGGACTGGATTCTGCCACCTCCGCGAGCCAGTTTCATTTCCCGGCTGGCGCGTTCGGCATGCGCGAGGGCGGTTTCGCGATGCTCATGTTCCTTGGCTTTTTGCGAGCTTGAGAATTGTTTGCGATGACGGCGGCCGTCCGCATCCCACCAGTCGGCCATGAACACTCCGGGTTGCTTCTGGTACATGAACTCGCCTTTCCTGGTGACGGTGGCTGGTCACCGAGCTGCCAGGTTATATTCTCGCATTGGAAGCGATTTAGCAAACGCCGACAGCTAAAGTGCGGAAAGCGGTCTCGAACCGGCGATTCCATCGGTCGAATGGAAAAGTGAGTCGACACGCGGCCAAGCTCAGACCATGTCCAGGGTGGTTGCGCAAACGGCATGGACGCAGCGGCCGCGTGTCTCCCCTTATTTCGTGTCCAGTTCCACGGTCTTGATCGGAACGTCCCAATGACCATCGAGGATGGCGAAGCGACGTTGCTCTTCCTTTAAATAGGTGGGCTGGTCGGGCCAGAGCTGCTTCTTAAGGGCGTCTTCGTCGAAAGGCTCGTTGGCGGCAGCCGAGTTCTTGAAGACGATGGTCACGCGGTAATCCCAGCGGCCGTCTTCGGTGGAGTGATAGCGGGGCTGGTCCATCCAGACTTTGAGCATGCGGCCTATTTCGACCTGCTTTTTGAGGAGCGGGTAATGATTCTTCTTGAAGAGCTGGAGGAACTCATCGGCGTAGCCCCATTTGGTTTTGTAGTAGTACTCGATCACAAATGGCTTACCGGAATTCTCAGCGGCGGTTTGCGCGGGGAGTGTGGCTGGCAGCAGGGTTAGGAACAGGAGAAGGAATGTGAGTTTCATGAAGGCCTCCGTGGTGAGCATTGTTGCACGAGAGTGGCGGGAATGGGCGGAGACCTTGGTGGGCGGGCATGACTCGATCCGGGAAGGCTTTCACCGCGAAGGGACACAGTGGAAAACTTTTTCACGGAGAGCCATTCAGGGGAACGCGGGCAGGAATACCCGCGCCACACGGAATGTTAAAATCAAGCGTGACCGCCAGTTCCCTGCGCCTGATTGCCATTGATATTGATGGTACCCTGCTGAATCCCCAATTCCAGATTTCTGAGACCGACCTCGCCACGCTGCGGCGCGCGAATGGCCAGGGCATTGAAGTGATCCTTGTGACCGGACGGCGGCATGCGTTCGCGTTGCCGATTGCACAACAACTGGGGTTTGATCTGTGGCTGATCAGTTCGAACGGGGCGATCACGCGATCGCTCGGCGGGGAGACTTTTCACCGGGACTTGATGCCGCAGACTACGTGCCGGGAACTGGTAAAGGTGATGCAAGAATTCCGGGGGCAGACCGTTCTTACATTCGACAACCATGAGGCTGGAGTGATTGTGCTCGAACACCTGCGGGAGCTAGAGGGAAGCATTCGCAGGTGGCTGGAAAAAAATATGGAGTACATCCAGTTTGTGGCGCCGCTGGAGGATTCGTTGACGACCGATCCGGTGCAGGCGATGTTCTGCGGGCCGGTCGAACGGATGAAGCGAGCGCTGGGAGTACTGGGCAGTTGCGGGCTGCCGATTACGGTGCTGAGGACGGAGTATCCGGGGCGCGATCTTTCGATTGTTGATGTATTGAATGCAGGCTGTTCGAAGGGGCACGCGCTGGAGCGCTGGGCAAATTATCGCGGGATTGGGCGCGGACAGGTCATGGCCATTGGTGATAACTACAACGATATTGAGATGCTCGCTTTCGCGGGACAACCCTTTATCATGGGGAATGCGTCGCAAGAATTGCTGGGACGCGGCTGGACTGTCACCCGATCGAATGCCGAGAGTGGGGTGGCAGCGGCGATCGAGTTTGTGTTAGATGGAAAAGGGCTCGAGGCGGTGGGGACTAAATAGGTATAGCCGATGAGACGAATGGCAAATCTGCCGGGGAACTTGTTGGCCGCAGTTTTTTGCGCGTTCGTCCTCCTTTCGTTTGCCGGGTCAGTCAAAGCGTCCGAGATTGCCATGCTTCGCAATGGATTCACGATCCGGCATGACCATCACGTTGTGATGGGCGAGACGACGCGGCTTTTTCTCTCGAGCGACGACTCAAGCTTTACTGACGTATCGACGGCCGAGATTACTGGGTACGAGAAGGACCTTTCGGCGCCGGCAGTGCCCGCGATTTCGACTGCGGCGTCTGCCACTGCGATTACCCACTTGAATCAACTCGACCTGAAGCCGATGGATCTGAATCAGGTCGTGAATTCCGCCAGTGCGACATATCACCTTGATCCTGATCTGGTGAATAGCGTGATTCATGCGGAAAGCGGATTTAATGCACGCGCGGTTTCGCCGAAGGGGGCGCAGGGGCTGATGCAACTGATGCCTTCAACGGCGGGCGAACTCGGCGTGCGGGATGCGTTCGATCCGGAGGCAAATGTTGGGGGTGGGAGCCGGTATCTGCGCGAACTGCTGGAACGCTATGACTTCGACCTGATCAAGGCGCTGGCGGCCTACAATGCCGGACCGCAGCGCGTGGAGCAGTACAACGGCGTTCCTCCTTTTCACGAGACGCGCGCGTATGTAGCGCGGATTGTGCACGAGTACAACACAAAGAAGACGGCTCAGGAAAAAGCGGAACGGGCGCGGAGCGGAAGTGTGGCGGCAAAGAAAGGGCCACGCAGGAGCGGGAGAAAAACGAGATCCGCTAAAGCTTCTGTCCAAACTGCGTCTGGCACCAGCAAGCCTGCCGCTTCGCAGGTAGCCGTGAATTCTGCTGCGGGCTCTCCGCGTTGAACTCGTTTGCCGAAGGACTCCAATTACAGAATGAACACCCAGATTGGGCCGCTTGCGGACGTTGACCCTGCGTGCTCGGTCGTTTACCTTCAAATAGGGCTGTGCCCGATATCCGTGTGCCTGCCTGCGAATTCGCTCCGCACAAAATGAAAAATAAAAAATACCTGGCTTACGCGGTCGTGTTCTTGCTGCTGGTGGGGCTTGTTTTCTTGCAGTTTCGCACATGGAGAAACTTCGACTGGGCCCTTCTGTTGCATTTCAACCTGATCTGGCGGCATATTTTCCACGCTGTTGCCCTTATCTATTTCGCATATTTCTTGCGTGCGGTGCGCTGGAAGATCTTTCTGCGGCCGGTTCAGAAGGAGGCTTCCTTGTTAGGGCTTGTGCCGCCTACTGTGATCGGATTCACGGGACTGGCGCTGTTGGGGCGTCCCGGAGAGTTAATTCGTCCGTATCTGATTGCGCGGCACACGAATTTGAGTTTCGCGTCGCAGGTGGCAGTGTGGACGGTGGAGCGGATATTCGACATTGGCGGGTTCACGGTGCTGATGGTGGGAGGGATTTTTCTGCCATCCAAGTTGCATGCATTTGCCCTGGCTGCGCCGCCCGATGTGAAGCGCTGGATCTATCTCACGGGATACATGCTGATCGCGCTCGTGTTCGGACTCCTTACGGCGGCGGTGCTGATTGCTAACCGAGGGAATCGGATTGCGCGCTGGGTAGAAGAACGGTTTGCACACCTGGCGGAAAATCTGGGGCACCGGATTGCGCAGAAGATCCGGGAATTCACGATGGGGCTCAATACCATTCATGGGCCGATGGCGTTTCTACAATTGTCGGCTGTGTCGGTGCTGATGTGGTGGGTCATCGCGCTTTCTTATAAAGAAGTGACGACAGCCTACGGGGCGCCGATGCACCTGATGAGCACGACGAAGGTTCTGCTGCTGATGGGGTCGAGCATGATCGGGTCGATGGTGCAATTGCCGGGCGTGGGAGGCGGATCGCAACTGGCGACGATCAGCGCCATGGATCACGTGTTCCACATCGCGCCGAAAGAACTGGCGGTGAGCTGCGGGATCATGCTCTGGCTGGTTACGTTCGTGGCGGTGGTTCCGGTGGGGCTGCTGCTGGCTCATCGGGAGCGACTGTCGCTAAGGAAGTTGTCGGCGGAGAGCGCGGAAGCCGAGGAAGCAGAAGTGCTGGAGACGTTGAAGCGGTGAGAGGCTAGCCCCCTCCGGGGTTTGAAGCTTGCCGAATCAGTCCCGGTGCTCGCCCGGAATACAGCTCCTGGTGCGATGATTCCGGTTGAATGACGCGTGGTCTGAATACCTAATTCCTCAACTGCTACAATCATGGGTACACTCAAACACTCATGAAATGCCCCTTTTGCGGCTTTGAAAACGATAAAGTCGTCGACTCGCGCGAAAGCAAGGAAGCAGATTCGATTCGGCGTCGGCGCGAGTGCCTGAAATGCGAGAAGCGCTTTACGACCTACGAGCGCATCGACGAAATCCCATACATGGTGGTCAAAAAAGACGGGCGGCGGGAGCGGTTCGACCGGCAGAAAGTGCTCAACGGGCTGATGCGTGCATGTGAAAAACGGCCGGTGCCGATCAGCAAGCTCGAGCAGATTGTGAATGAAGCGGAGACGTTCGTGATCGAATCGGCCGAGCGTGAACGCAAGACGAGCGAGATCGGCGAGCTGATTATGAACCGGCTACGCCGCTATGACAAGGTCGCTTATGTGCGGTTCGCGTCGGTGTATCTGGACTTTAAGGACGTGCAGGAATTCATGACTGAGCTGAAAGATCTGCTGAAAGCGAAAGATGCTGCTGAACCGAAAACCAAGAGTGTACCGAAGTAGGCATACGGATTTCTGCGCAGTTTACACGGTGTTTTCATGGGTGGATGTGCAGCGAGTTCAATCTTCATTTCAATTACGTCGGCTTTAATGAGTGGAGTTTCGCATCGCTCCAAGAACTTCCCTCAGGAGCTAAACAGGCCGCGCACTTTCAAAGCTGATATAGAGACACGAATTAGCACAACGAGGTTGATGTAGAAATAGAAATTAGCCTTTGAGCAACGACTTTTTATGACTCATAAAGTTACTTTGATCCCTGGCGACGGTATTGGGCCGGAAGTGATTCAGGCCACCGTTCGCATTCTTGAAGCAACCGGCGTGAAATTCGACTGGGAAAGCTTTGCGGCCGGCAGCGAAGCTTTTGAAAAATACCGCGAATACATTCCCAAGGAACTGACCGAATCGATCGAGCGGACGCGGGTCGGGTTGAAAGGGCCGGTGACTACGCCGATTGGGGGCGGGTTTTCCAGCATCAACGTCGAGCTGCGGAAGAAGTTCGAGCTTTTTGCCAATTTTCGTCCGATTCGCAATCTGCCGCACATTCCGACGAAGTATCCCGGCATTGACCTGATCATTGTGCGCGAGAACACCGAGGGGCTTTATTCGGGGATTGAGCACGAGGTGATCCCGGGCGTGGTGGAGAGCCTGAAGATCATCACCGAAAAGGCGTCGACGCGGATTTCGCGTTTTGCTTTTGAGCACGCGCGCAAAACGAATCGCAAGAAGATTCATTGTATCCATAAAGCCAACATCATGAAGATGTCGGACGGACTGTTTTTGAAGTGTTCGCGGAAGGTTTCGAAGGAATATCCGGAGATTACTTATGGCGAGCACATTGTGGATAACACGTGCATGCAACTGGTGATGAATCCCTATCAGTACGACATGTTGCTGCTCGAAAACCTCTACGGAGATATTGTTTCGGACCTGTGCGCGGGGCTGGTGGGTGGGCTGGGATTGGTCCCGGGGGCAAACTTCGGGCATGAGTGCGCGATTTTCGAAGCCGTGCATGGATCGGCGCCGGACATTGCGGGGAAAAACATTGCCAACCCGACGGCGGTGCTGCGCTCGGCACTGCTGATGATGCGCCATCTTGGAGAAGCCGATGCGGCGTGGCAGATCCGCAACGCGATTGACGCCGTTTACCGCGACCAGAGCAAACTGACCCGGGATGTGGGGGGTAAGGCGGGAACTTCCGAGTTTGCCGATGCCATTATCGAAGCGATCCAGTCGCCGCGCCCGGACGCGCCGCCACGGCCGGTTTAGTGCGGTGCGGTTGCTGTTTCCGGAGCACAACTGGGCGGCCCTTGTCTGCTAGAATGATGCGTTCCGAAACGGGTTTGGCGGCTGGGGCCGTGCCGTTTCCAGAGGGGCCATGCTGAAAGGAATTCAACTTCCATACAACCAGGGTCTGCACCGTTTTGCCATTTTCACGGCAAGTATCACGCTATTCTTGATCGTCGCGGGTGCGCTCGTTACCAGCAATGACGCTGGGCTTTCGGTCCCGGATTGGCCCACCACTTTCGGATCGTTTTACAAAATGCCGCATATGGTTGGCGGAGTGAAGTATGAGCACGGTCATCGCATGGTGGCCGAGTTTGTGGGACTGCTGACGATCATTCTGGCAGTCTGGACGTGGCGAGCAGATAAGCGGCGCTGGCTCCGAATACTGGCGTTAGGGGCGCTGGGAACGGTCATTGCGCAGGGAGTTCTGGGCGGGCTGACTGTGCTGTTTTTTCTTCCGGCTCCGATCTCGAGCGCGCACGCGGCGGTAGCGCAGACGTTTTTCTGTATCGCGGTTTCGATTGCGGTGTTTACGGGACGACGGTGGGTCGAGGAACAGCCTCGGGTGGAATTTGATTCGCGCCGTCCTTCCCTGTTCACGCTGACCTTGTTGTCCATTTTTGTGCTCTATGTACAGTTGCTGCTGGGGGT
>JBELAC010000100.1:0-15050 GCA_049509215.1 Terriglobales bacterium | reverse complement strand
CAGCCTCTCCCGGCATCCTCATCAACGCTCCGTCCGGCGGCTACTCGGTATCCGGTACGGTCACTTTTAACGCTACGGCGACTGGGCCTTTGTATGTAGGCTTCTATAACCAGAGCACCGGCACCGTGTACGCGGATGTGGTGGGAAGCAAATCCAGCCCGCCGAAGAGTCCGGCATCGTACTCGGTCAATGTTCCTGCCGGCAACAATTACTTCTTCTTCGCCTTCCTCGACCAGAACAACAGCGGCATGTTCGCGGGCGCTGGCCAGATCTCCGATACCCGGAGCAAACAGGCTGCAACGGTGGTGATCACCGGAACCACCACCAACGAAGACCTGACCTTGTCGACTGCCAACAGTCTGGGCTACCTGACAACGCAGAGTTCACAGCAGAACGGCAGCACCAATTACAGCCTCGGCTTCCAGGTCTACGGTCAAGTCAAGCAGCCGGTGGCTGTCGAGATTGCCACTGGGCCTAACCCGGGAGTGATCATTCCCGCTGACATCGCCAATGGCGGCTTTGGCGGCAGCAACGACGAGTTCTACTTCTACCCCAGCACCAACGGCGTCACGCCCCAAGTCGGCGATACGTATACACTTAACGTCACCTACAGCGATGGCACATCGGATGTCCTGACCCTTCAGGTCGGTGCCGTGCTCGACGCCTTCGCCACTAACCTTTCACCCGCACAGGGGGCGACCGCCGTCAGCACAACGCCCAGCTTCAGTTGGACCGACCCACAAAACGCCAGCAATTACGTCTACCAGTTCTCGTTGTGCTGCGATTCGCAGGGCACGATCTGGCAGATACCCAGCAACAATTCCAACTCGAACGGCTTCCCCTACACCATCACCAGCATCACCTGGAACGTCGACCCGACGGGTTCAGGCGATCTTCCGAACGAATCCAGCCTGAGCGGCAGCACGTATTACGGCTGGTCAATCACAGCCACGGACGCGAACGGCAACTCCGCACAAGTCCAGGCGAACTTCGAGACAGCGGAAACGCCCCTGGCACTGCAGCCCGCTGGCGGATCCGTGGGAAGTGTAACTGTCAATCAAAGCTTTAGTGGGGCGATCAATGCGTCGGGCGGCACACCTGGCTATACCTTTACGGTGAATAACGCCAATGCCAACGGGCAACAAATCAGCCTGGGGAACGGCACCCTGTACGCATCCAGTAACGGCGGCAACACGTTGTCGCTGGGCGGCATACCCAGCTCGCCGGGCGTTGTCTCGTTTACCGTCTCGGTGACCGACAGCACGAACACCACGGTCGGCCCGCTCACCTACACCATCACCGTCAATACCGCGCAGCCTCTCGCGGTCGCAACCTCGTCGCTGCCAGGTGGCAACGTGGGTCAGGTCTACTACACCTACTTGCAGGCCACCGGAGGTGTACCGCCCTACACGTGGGGCTACACGGGTACTTTGCCCGCTGGACTCACACTTGGCGCGCAAACCGGGGAAATCACCGGCACGCCCGGCGCAACGGGAACCTCGAACTTCACGGTTACGGTCACCGATTCGACCTTGGTGACAGCCACAGCTAACCTCAGCATTTCAGTGTTGAGCTGCCCGAACAACAGCGTCCTCAACGGGCATTATGCCTTTGTCGCCAGCGGGTGGGATGACACGTTGACGAACACCGGCATGTCTGCGGCGGGCAGCTTTGTGGCCAATGGCAGCGGCACCATTAGCAGTGGCGGGCTCCTCGACCTAGCCGATCAGAGCAACAATCCAGGAACCAATAGCGGCAGCATCACCGGTGGAACGTACTGCGTGGGTTCGAACAACCTCGCCACCATCACCCTCAACCTTAGCGGGATCAACGGCACGCCCAGCATCACTTTGGCAGCCGCACTCGATTCCGCCGACCACAACGGCCACATTATTTCCTACGACGTAAACAACATTCAGGCGCAGGTCTCAGGGCAGTTACGCCAACAGACCACCAGCGCGTTCTCAACCGCATCGATCAAAGGCAACTATGCTTTTGAACTTGTCGGAAACGATCAGGGTAGCAGCCGCTTTGGCATGGCCGGTGAATTCAACTCCAACGGCAGCGGTACGCTGGGCAACAGTGAAGTCGATTACGACGATGGCAACGGCGGCTCGGGGTCGGTTGGCACCACCACTCTCAGCTCCAGCAATTTCAGCGTTGCAAGCACAGGCCGTGGTACGGCCAGCATATATTTCGCCGCGCCGAACACGACCATCAACTTCGTCTTTTACGTTGTCAGCTCTTCCGAGGTGCTGATGATGGGACTGGATTCCACCGAGAACCCGCCCATGATATTGGACGGTCAAATGCTACTGCAAAGCGGCACGTTCAACAACGCGTCACTCGATGGCATCAGCGTGCTCGAGATCGAAGCCCTCGATACCAACAACTCGCCGGCCACGCCCGATGCACAGATCGGGGCCATCACCACGGACGGGAGCGGGAATTACACCGTCGTTCAGTACGAGAACGATGGGGGAACCGTGACCGCGGACTCGACCGGCTCAGGAACCTACTCGGTGGCGTCGAACGGACGCGTGACGGTCACCGGCTCAGGGAACCACCAACCGGTCTTCTACATGATTGCCAAGAACGAGGCTTTCGTGATCGGGACCAGCGGCAAAGTGCCCTTTGGCATGATTAACCCGCAGTCGGGCAGCGGCTTCACCGACGCCTCCTTGAGCGGAGATTACTACGGTGGAAGCAAACATCCACAGAACTCCAACACGAGCGAAGAGGTCGACTCGGTGAACGCCAATGGATCCGGCGTCTTCAACGTAACCACCTTTGACAACAGCTATTGCGGATCGAATTGCGGAGGCGGACCCAACAGCAGCAACATGACATTGGACTACAGCGTTGCTTCCACCGGACTGGTGACCATGACCTGTCCGACATCCGGCTCCAACGGCAATTGCACAGCCGGCCAAACGATCGCCTACCTGTACATTATTTCGGCCGCGCAGCTTGTAGTCTTGCCGGTCGAGGATCACAACCCAAAACTGCTCGATTTCCACCAGTAACGGATCACGCAACCCGTATCGCGGACCGGCGGCCTTTGTGCCGCCGGTCCTTTGCTTACAGGGAACATAGCCACCCGGCATGGCGCGACTGAAAACCTGCTTCCCTTGTCACGAGCCAATCCGAGCTCGTGACTTCGTTTTCACTCGTTACGCACCATAATTCCGGGTGGAAATTGGCCATACGCAGTGCTGATTGCTGGTGCCAAGCCAATCTCTTGTGAGAAGGGCCTCCCGCAGAAGTGCCGTGGAATGCAGAGCGGTCCGGATATCGAGGCACGACGGTATACCTCACATGCCAATGTGAGTTGTGCACATACATGTAGTGATCGAGCGCACATCCAGGTGAGATTCGCTCTTGTATTTATGAGCCACCGAGTCTCGCTGCGGACAAAAGCGGAAGTTCCGCGCGATGGCCGGTGACCGAGCCTATGCGATGAACACTTTCAAAGATGCAGGACATCTTTTCCGGTTAGCAGGAGTTTTTGTCGCGGGCATTCTGGTGTTCCTGGTTGTCCGGGGATTTCTGGTTCCGAAAAGTTTTGGAGAGTATGGGCACTACCGGGGAGCCGCATTGGCGGAACTTGCGGCCCGGCCGGTGAATTATGCGGGGCACGAGACCTGCGAAGCGTGCCACACCGAAGTCCTCGAAAAGAAAAAGGACGGCAAGCATGCGCATGTGAATTGCGAGGCTTGTCACGGAGCATTAGCCAAACACGCGGATGATCCGGCATCGGTGACTCCCGAAAAACTCGATACGGCCGTGCTTTGCGTGAAATGCCATGAAGCGAACGCGGCAAAGCCGAAAAGCTTTCCGCAGGTTGTGTCCGCCGATCACGCGAGCGGGATGCCCTGCGACACTTGCCACCAGCCGCACAGTCCAGCCATGACTGCGGAAGGTGCGAAATGAACCTCACGCGGCGTCACTTGCTCCTATTGTTGCCAGCGGCGGGAGCAGCCTGGAAATATGTCCTGGCGGGAACTCCGGAGGCGGCGCCCAATTACAAACTGACCGAGCACTGGTGGGGTATGTTGATCGACCTGCCAAAATGCATTGGCTGCGGTAACTGCGTCAGAGCTTGTCAGTCGGAAAACGAAGTTCCAGACGGATATTTCCGAACGTGGGTGGAACGCTATCACGTCACGGATTATGACATTGAGAATCCGCAGGTGGATTCTCCCGAGGGCGGCAAGCACGGATTTCCTCCCGCCAAGGACGAGACCGGCAAGAATTTCTTTGTTCCCAAACTGTGCAACCACTGCGTGGAATCGCCGTGCACACAGGTCTGTCCGGTGGGAGCGACGTTTGTCAGTCCCGATGGCGTGGTGATGGTGGATAAGACATACTGCCTGGGTTGCCGTTATTGTGTACAAGCCTGTCCTTATGGCTGCCGCTTTATCAACCCGAAGACCAAGACAGCGGAGAAGTGCACGCTCTGCTATCACCGCATCACGAAGGGGCTCACAACCGCCTGTTGCGAGACTTGTCCGACGGGTGCGCGGCAGTTGGCGGATCTGAAAAATCCCAAGGATCCGATTCACGAATTCCTTAAGACACATAGCGTGCAGGTGCTGAAGCCCTATATGGCGACTCATGCCAAGGTTTATTACAACGGGCTGGACGGTTCAGTGCGATGAACGATCTCAGGCTAAGAAGGGACGAGTATGCAGGGCGTTGAAGGCTTCATGTATCCCAACGAAGTCGAGTTGCAATGGAGCGTACTCATCGTCCTGTATCCGTTCCTGACCGGGTTGGTGGCGGGCGCGTTCATTCTGGCTTCACTGGAGCGTGTGTTCAACGTGGAGGCTGTGAAGCCCACTTATCGGCTGGCGCTATTGACCGCGCTGGCATTCCTGCTGATTGCGCCGTTGCCGCTGCAGCTTCATCTTGGACATCCGGAGCGCTCATTTGAAATGTACCTGACGCCGCATCGTACGTCGGCCATGGCGATGTTTGGATTTGTCTATCTCTGGTATCTGATGGCGGTGTTGGTGTTGGAAATCTGGCTGGACTACCGGCGCGACATCGTTCTGCTCTCGCGATCCTCGACCGGTTTAAAGGGTCTGATTTATCGGGCAATGACGCTTGGTTCGAGCAATATCAGTGAGAACGCGCTTCGAATCGACGATCGAGTTGGGTGGTTGATCACGCTGATCGGAATCCCTTCCGCTTTCCTGCTGCATGGATATGTCGGGTTCATCTTTGGGTCGATCAAGGCGAACCCCTGGTGGTCGACGCCATTGATGCCGGTTGTGTTCATTTTTTCCGCCATGGTTTCCGGGATCGCAGCCGTGATGTTGCTGTACATGTTTCTGACATGGGCCCGCAAAGAAGAGATTGATACGCGCTGCGTGGACACGATCGCCCGGTATCTGTTCTACACCTTCATTATTGATTTCAGCCTCGAAATGCTCGACCTGATCCATCGCATCTATGAATCGGACGAATCTTTCCGAAGTCTCGACTTCATGGTGCACACCAAGCTGTACGTGTCGCATATCGTAGTGCAGATTGTTTTCGGCACGGTGACGCCAATCTTGCTGCTCGGGGTCACGCAAGTGATGAAGCTCACGGAGATTGCCCGGAAGCGGATCTATGCACTGGCGGGATGCCTCACGATGATCGGCATCTTCGCCATGCGCTGGAATATCGTGATCGGGGGACAGCTGTTTTCCAAAAGCTTTCTGGGCTACACGACTTACAAAATGGGTCTGGTTGCGCGGGAAGGCCTGCTGACGGCCATTGTGCTGACTGTTTTGCCGTTCGTGATCCTGTGGGTGCTGGTAAAACTCCTGCCGCCTTGGCCGGAGAAAAACTCGGCTGCGGTTCCCGAGGCCGGGCCTGCGCACTAAGTCAACCGGTATTCCTTGTTAAGCCGTAAAGCGAGTCGTGAGCATGGATGATCTTCTCGACGCTTTAGCACGGCTCGACGCACGCCTGGAAAACCTGGAGCGCCGGGTTTCCGCCCTTGATCATTTAGCACAGCCGGTACGATCACTGCCTGTTCCGGTTCTATTTCCTGCCAAGGAAACCGCCGCGGTTGAAGAGTTCGCGCTCCCGCCGCAGGGAAGTGTGTTTCCGGTCGTAGGCAAAGCCATGCTCGGCATCGCGGGTGCCTATGTGCTCCGCGCGGTAGCGGAGTCGGGTTCGTTCCCCAAGTTGGCAGTCGTAGTGCTTGCGCTTGCGTATGCTGGAACATGGCTGGCGTGGGCTGCGCGGGCTGCCGCTCGCTTTGCAAGCACGGCGTATGCCGTCACCGCGGCGCTCATCCTCGCGCCGATGTTGGGGGAACTGACGCTACGGTTTGAGGTTTTGCCGGGCCTGGCGACCGCCGGAGTATTGAGCGCGTTTGTGATCGCGGCTTTTGGTCTGGCGTGGAAACGCAAGCTCACTCCGATGGTGTGGGTGGTCGAGGCGGTCGCTGCGTTCACTGCGTTTGGCTTGCTGATGGTCTCGCATGATCTAGCGCCTTACATTGGGGCGCTCCTGGTGATGGCCGCAGTCAGCGAGACGGCGGCAGTTCAAGGTCGGTGGCTCGGTCTGCGATTTCTAATGGCACCGGTGCTTGATGTCGCACTTTTGATTCTCCTTTATATTCACTCGCTGCCGGAGAGTTCGCGTCCTGGATACACAGCAGTCTCGGTTCCGGCATTGCTTGCGCTGCCGTCTCTCGCGTTCCTGATTTATGGAGCGAGCGTCGTTGGCCGCACTGTGATGCTCCGGCAGCGGATCAACATTCTCGAGATCATTCAAGCTGCCATCGCGTTCGTTTTGGGTGCACTCGGTTGGCTATGGTTCGCATCGGGCACGGGCAGGGTTGGGCTCGGCATCTTCTGTTGGGCGCTCTCTGCCGCCTGCTACGTGGCGGCTTTTGTTTACTTTGATCGCGTCGAGGAGCAGCGTAACTACCATGTTTATTCGACGTGGAGTTTAGCCCTGGTGCTGGCGGGCAGCTTTCTCATGTTGTCGCCGCTGCTGGTCGCGGTGATTCTGAGCGCTGCTTCGATCGTGGCCACGGTGGTTGGGGTCCGGATGGCTCGCCTTACACCGGAATTCCACGGGTTGGCTTATCTGACGGCGGCCGCGTTCGCTTCGGGACTGTTGCTGTATGCCGGCCGGGCGCTGGCCGGGACATTTCCAACGGCTCCGGGCGGGATCGTGTGGATGGTGGCCGTCTCCGCACTTCTTTGCTATTTCATTGGCGGTCGCTTCGAAGGAGATCGCTTGAACCAGCGGCTGCTTCGGCTCCTGTCGGCGGTTCTGGCAATCAGTGCCATTGCCACGTTCCTTGTTTCCTGCCTGGTGTGGCTGGCAGCGATCGGAATGAATATTGGAGCATCGCATATCGCAATCATTCGCACGCTGATTCCCTGTGCACTGGCGCTGGCAGTCGCGTGGAGCGGTTCGCGCTGGCGGCGCATCGAATTGGTGTGGACTGCTTACGGCATTCTGGTATTTGTGAGTGCCAAACTTTTATTTGAAGATCTGCCTCATGGGCATTCAGGGTCGATCGCAATTTCGATCTTCCTGTATGCGGTCGCGCTGATCATGGTTCCGCAAGTGGCGCGCAATGTGCGATCGCATGAGGACGGGGCGCCCAAGTCTTGAATCGAACGTTTGCGGGAAGCAACCCCGGTGATCTCGCGACTATGCATCGCGCCCAATTCAACGATGGCTCCGCATTTCTTCAATATCTGGATCGTGTTCTCAATGAAGAGCGCCTCGATCCCGCTTGAGCCTTTTGATTAGCACTCGATGACATTCACCGCGAGTCCTGCCAGGGATGTTTCTTTGTACCGCGATTGCATGTCCAATCCGGTCTGATACATCGTTGCGATCACCTGATCCAACGACACCTTATGTTCGTCGGTTTCGCGCATCGCGATGCGGCAGGCGTTGATTGCTTTGACCGAGCCCATTGCATTTCTCTCAATACATGGGATCTGCACGAGCCCTCCGATCGGGTCGCAGGTCATTCCCAGGTTGTGCTCCATTCCGATCTCGGCAGCGTATTCGATCTGGCGATTCGACCCACCGAGCGCGGCCACTAGTCCTCCGGCTGCCATCGAGCACGCCACTCCAACTTCGCCCTGGCAGCCCACTTCCGCACCCGAAATGGAAGCGTTTTCCTTATAAAGGATCCCGATCGCCCCGGCGGTCAGAAAATATCGTTCGATGCCTTCGCTTGACGCCTCGGGCACAAAACGCATGTAGTAGTGGGCGACGGCAGGAACGATTCCAGCAGCGCCATTGGTCGGCGCGGTCACGACTCTCCCGCCGGATGCATTCTCTTCATTGACGGCCATCGCAAAGACGTTGACCCAATCGATGGCGCCCAGTGGATCGTATGTTCCCTGGTCGGTCAGTTTTCTGGCCAGCCGTGGGGCGCGCCGGCGGACATCGAGACCACCCGGCAAAATGCCCTCTGTCTCCAAACCACGCGTTACACACGCCTGCATCACCTTCCAAATTCGTTGGATGAAGGCACGAACGGCATCCTCGTCGTGCCACGTCTTTTCGTTTTCGAGCACGATCTTCCAAATCGCCAGATTTCGATCATCTCCGATCTGCAGAAGCTCCGCCGCGCTTGAAAAAGGATAGGGAGGAACATCAAGAGCCGAGGTTCCTGTCGCCTCATCTCCCGCACGCGAGATGAAGCCACCACCGACCGAATAGTAGACATCTGTCTTGAGTAGTCCGCCGGAATCATCGAGTGCCGTGAACCGCATTGCATTCGGATGACCGGGCAAGATCTGATCTTTGAGGAAGCGCAGGTCAGAGGCCTCTTCGAACGGGATATCGCGGATGCCCAAAAGTCGTATGGACTTGTTTTCACGGATAGCCCATATCTTTGTTCCTATGCACGCTACTTCGACTTCATCCGGAACCTCTCCTGACAATCCCAGCAGGATCGCCCGATCTGTGGCGTGACCTTTTCCGGTCAGCGCCAAAGAACCATACAGCTCGACGCGGAGCCGCGCAGTGCGGCCGAGCAGAGTCTCAGTTTGCAGCGTCTTGACAAACTCGCGCGCTGCCCGCATCGGGCCCACCGTGTGCGAACTGGACGGACCGATGCCAATCTTGAAAATCTCAAAGATGCTTGTTTTCAAAGGAACTCGCTTTCGATCGAGGGTAAAGCTATCCGTATATCCCCACTACTGTCACTCCTAATCTTAGCGGACTTGCCAACGGCGTTTGAGTAGTTGAAGGGCTGCCGAGCCGAAGCCTATTGAAAAGATGCGAGCCTAGTCGCGGCGGAGTATAAATGAATGCGGCCGAGATCATCGAGCGAAGGTCGCATGCTGGTCGAAGCCCATTCGACAAAAGAGGTGTGAAGACTGGTGGAACTCTATCGGTGGCTCCCGCCTGAGGCGGCAAGAATTCTTCTTGTTCTGTTCTTGTCCTTCCTGATCGGGCTGGAACGTGAGGAACACAAATTCGTTGCCGGGTCCTACTCCTTCGGAGGAGTGCGCACATTCCCGCTGATTGGACTGATCGGCTATTCCATCGCACTTCTTTCTGGTACTCAGCTACTCCCGGTGACGTTCGGCTTTCTGGTGGTCGGCGCTTTTCTTCTCTTGTCGTACTGGCACAAGCTTTCCTGCGCAGAGGCCGGTGGCGTCACCTCTGAAATGTCTGGCCTGACAACTTACCTCGTCGGCGCCCTGGTTTGTTACGACCATTTGTGGATCGCCACCACGCTGAGCGTTGCCAGCATTCTTCTGCTCGAACTTAAGACAGCTCTCGAAAAGCTGGCCAGCCGTGCCGCTCCTCAGGAGATTCTGACATTTGCCAAGTTCCTGTTGCTGTCGGCGGTCATTCTGCCGGCATTGCCGAACCAGGAATTCGGCCGTTTTCACATCAACCCGTTCAAAACGTGGCTGGTCGTCGTTGCTGTCAGCACGATCTCATATGGCAGTTACATCCTGCAGAAAATCACGAAAGAGAGTGGAGGCGTTGTGCTGACCGCTTTTCTTGGCGGAGCCTACTCGTCCACCGTGACTACCGTTGCGATGTCGCGAAGAGCTGCACGTGAGTGCCGGCCGCATCTTTTTGCAGGCGGTATTTTGATTGCATCGGGCGTGATGTACCTCCGTCTCGGCGCGCTGTTGATCCTCTTTAATCGGCAGCTTGGGATCATGTTAGGTCCTGTCTGCCTCGTACTCGCTGCGGCCGCCATCACGACCGGGTGGTTCTGGTCCCGCAGGCCGGACGCAGTGACTTCCGACATCAAGCGCGAGTTCCAACCATCGAATCCGCTTGAATTGACGGCTGCGTTCCTGTTCGCTGGTTTTTTTCTCGCGATGCTCGTTACAACGCAACTTGCGGTTACCTATCTTGGTCGAGCGGGCGTCAATATCCTCGCCGCGATCATGGGAGTCACGGACGTCGATCCTTTTATTATGGGCATGACGCAGGCTGCGGGAACATTGACTCCGCTGAAGGTCGCCGCCACCGCGGTCCTGATCGCCGCCTCCAGCAACAACCTGATTAAAGGCATCTACTCCTACAGCTTGGCGGACCGAAAGACCGGAATTCAGAGTTCGTCGTTTCTGATTGCTCTGGCCATGGCTGGCCTGGTTCCGCTGCTGTGGCTGTGATTGTCGTCTTAAATCACTCCGGGATGTGAGAGCGGTCATAGACTCGTGCGCGTTCCCGGTTCATCATGCCTCTTTGGAGGGCAAGAATGGCAGTCGTCAGTAGTAGAAAAGGTGTGCTTGGAATATTGACGGGTGGGGGCGACGTTCCTGGCCTTAATCCGGCAATTCGCGCGGTCACGATTCGGGCCATCCGAGAAGGTTACCAGGTGATCGGCATACGCCGCGGCTGGGCGGGTCTGGTCGACATCATTCGCGACAAGGACGCCGATAACACCAATAATTTCCAGTTGCTGACTGAAGATGTGGTTAACCGCGCCGGCCGCACCGGTGGCACGTTTCTTCATACATCGCGCACCAATCCGAGCAAGGTCAGCAAAGGCAGCGTTCCGGCACATTTGGCAGACGCGTTTCAAGCCGAGAAAAACGACCTCACTCCCGAAGTGTTGAAAAACCTCGAGTGGCTCGGCATCGACTACATGATTCCGATCGGCGGTGACGATACGCTGAGTTATGGCGTCCGCCTCGACCAAGAGGGCGTAAAAGTCGTCGCCATCCCAAAGACCATGGACAACGATGTCCCCGGCACCGACTACTGCATCGGGTTCAGTACCTGCGTTACACGCACCATCCAGATGGCCAACAGCCTGCGCACTTCGGCTGGCTCGCATGAGCGCTTTCTTGTGCTGGAAGTTTTCGGCCGTTATGCCGGATTTACCGCGATGCTTCCGACCATGGCCGGAGCCGCGAACCGCTGCGTCATCCCCGAGCACAAGTTCAACATGGAGCAATTGACCGAATTGCTGGTTAGCGACCGTAATAAGAATCCCAGCCGCTACTCGGTGGTTCTGGTATCGGAAGGTGCGATGTTTGAAGGCGGCGACATGGTGTTCTCCGGCGAGACAACCGATGCCTACGGGCACAAGAAATTGGGCGGGATCGGCGAAATTGTTTCCGAGCAGCTCAAGGAATTGTCCAAGAAGTACAACAACGGAAAGTCCATCGACATCATCAACCAGAAGCTCGGCTATCTGGTTCGGGGCGGCGATCCCGATGCCATTGATTCGATCGTTCCGATGGCCTACGGAAATCTCGCGCTTGATTTGATCCTCGGGCGTATTTACGGCCGGTTGGTGGTGCTGAAGAACGGCCGCTATGACAACATGCCGATCGATGTAGTCACGGCGAGTAAGAAAACCGTCAACGTGAAAGAACATTACAACTTGCAGCGCCTGCGTCCTTACTACAAGAGCTTTGAGATGAAGCCGCTTTTCATCATGACAAGCGAGACGGGATAAACGCGTAGCGTGGACCCTCCTGTCCGCGCGCCCGTGGCACGTACGTTTCGCGCTGGTCAGGCTTCCTTGCCGGGACTGAACTTCTGCTCTATCCTGCAACGTTCCGTTCCGGCGCAAATGCGCGCGCAACCGGTTTGGGTTGGCGTCAGCTATAGTGCTTGAGGTGCCGGCGTATCGCTACAGGAGGATCCTCCACCGATGGCCGAAATCGAAACGAAATCGCTTCCAGAGAACGCCTACCGCGAACTGAAGACCGGCGAATTTTATTTGCCCATCGTGCCTGCGGAGGCGACGACTCCGGAGCTTACCCTCCGTGCCATCGTCTGGGGCATTGTCTTTTGTGTCATCTTCACGGTCGCATCGGCGTATTCCACGCTCAAGGTCGGTCAGGGCATGGAGGCGGCAATCCCCATCTCCATTCTCGCCATCGGCCTGGCACGCATGTACCCGCGCCGCTCCACCGTGCTGGAGAACATGATCATCACCGGCATGGGCGGCGCGTCTGCGGCCGTGGTGTCCGGCGCGGTCTTCACCCTGCCGGCACTTTACAGTCTCCACTTAGATCCTCATCCGGTGCAGACCATCTTTATTTGTCTGGCTGGCGGCTGCCTTGGCACTCTCTTCGTCATTCCATTGCGGCGCTACTTCGTGCGCGAGATGCACGGCAAGTTTCCCTTCCCGGAAGCCACGGCCATCACCGAAGTGCTCGTCACCGGCGAGAAAGGCGGCTCTCAGGCCAAGCTGCTGATTCAGGCCACCGCGATCGCCGCGGTCTACGACTTTTTTGTCACGACGTTCCATGTCTGGAAGGAATATCTCAACTTCCAGTTCATACCTGTAGTACGGGCGCTGGCCGATCGTGGGCGCATGGTCGTCAATTTCGACGCTATCAGCTTCATCCTTGGCCTCGGCTATGTGATGGGCCTGCGCATCGCCATGATCTTTTGCGCCGGTGGCATCCTGGTGAACTTTGTGCTGGTGCCGATGATCTGGTTCATCGGCAGCCACATGGGCAACGTAGTCGTTTATCCGGCCCACATTCCCATTTCGCAGATGGCGGCCGCCGACATCTACCGTAATTACGTCCGCCTGATTGCCGTGGGCGCGATTGCGACGGCCGGCCTTGCCGGACTTTTAAAATCGCTGCGTGTGATTGCGGGATCTTTCGGCATCGCGCTGCAAGCCTTCCGCCACGGCGAAGCGCCGCACATGGAACGGACCGATCGCGACATTCCCATCGTCACCATCCTCCTCGGCGTGGTGCTGGGGGCCATCGGAGTAGCTATCTTCTTCGGAAACCTCCACGTATCGTGGACCATCTTGGCGGTGGGCCTGGCGCTGACGCTTCTCTTCGCGTTCTTCTTACCACGGTCGCGGCGAACGCCATTGCAACCACCGCCAACAATCCGGCCAGCGGCATGACCTTG
Organism: Terriglobales bacterium; assembly: GCA_049509215.1. Lineage (GTDB taxonomy): Bacteria > Acidobacteriota > Terriglobia > Terriglobales > Acidobacteriaceae > Acidiflorens. The sequence goes on along the minus strand of JBELAC010000100.1, from coordinate 1,703 downwards.
CTGACGGTCATCGTCTCATCGCTGGTGTTGCTGAAGTTCGGACTTTCCGGGACTACCGGCATGTTCTTCGTGATGGCGCTGGCCGGCATGGTCTGTGTCGCGCTGTGCTGCTCGGGACAATTCATCACCGACCTGAAAGCCGGCTACTGGATCGGTTCCACACCTGCCGCGCAGGAGAAAGTAAAGTTCATCGGCGTGATCGCGTCGGCCATCACCGCGGGGTTGACGATCATCCTGCTGGCCAAGGCCTTTCAATTTGGAGAAGGCGTGCCCGGCGATCCGCGCCAGGTTCTGGTGGCACCGCAGGCTTCCGCGCTGAAAGCCGTGGTCTCGGGATTCATGAGCGGTCAGCCGGTCGCCTATATGTTGTTCGGCATCGGCGCCATGATCACGGTGGTGCTCGAGATGCTGGGCCTCTCTTCCATGGTCTTTGCCCTCGGGATCTACTTGCCGCTGCAACTCACCACGCCGATCCTGACCGGCGGATTCCTATCACACCTCGTGAACAAACGCGCAGGGAAGACGGGTGGAGAGCAGGGCAAAAGCATCCGCGAGCGCGGCATAGTCATTGCCAGCGGCCTGATGGCAGGCGGCGCGCTCGGCGGAGTGATCGGCGCAGCGCTGCGCGTGCTGCCGAGTTTCAAAGAAGAGTGGATTCAGACCCCGTTCTACGAAAATATGCCAGTCTCGCAGTCCGTTTCGGCGTTGGCTTTTGTTGGCCTTTGCCTGTACGTCTGGTTCGGATCGTTAAAGAAGGACAAGGAGGCGTGATGGATCAAGTAGGAAAATACGTTGCCGATGCAGTGCTCGCCATTGACACACTTTGGGGCGGCGATGTCATGTGTCCCTCGGGCGTCGGCCGTTTCATTGCCGATTGCTGGTTTTCCGACGAACCGCTGCCGCCAGCCTACACGCACCCGGCCGCCGCGCGGTTGCGCGACTGCGGAGGCGTTTCAGGTAAGAACGTGGATCGCGAAGCCGTCGACCAATACCTGCGCGACATTAATCTGCCCAAGGCGATCGCCGGAATCCGCGACGAAGCAGGCAAGCTCTCTGGCGGCGCCGCGGATGCGCTCCGAAAGCCTTTTCTGATCAGTCTGGCCGATAGCATCGAGGTCATGTCGGACCTCGCGATGGAAGTCCTGGGCAAAGGCGCGCCCGTACCGTATGTCCGCTGCGTCGAAGCTTCCACGGCGAAACCGCCGGAGCCATCGCAACCGGCGAAGAAGCGCGAGCGTGTGGCCGAACTCCTGGGGAAGGCCGGTTTTGCGTCGTCAAGTTCCGCCGAGTTGCTCAAGGCGGTCGATGGTTGGCGTCGCGAGCGCATCTCTCCGCTGGCATCGGTGCGCGGTCTGAGCGCGGCGGTGATCGCCGAGTTCGACAATCTGAGCGCGCAGAACCTTCAACCCTATCTTCCAAAGGAACTAGCGCGTGTGCCGCGAGCGAACATCGACTTCCTCGCCATTAAGGACGCGTGGTTTTCCGGTTCGATGAATTATGTCGGGCGGGCGCGGAACGCAGACGGCAGCCCGCAATACGAAGCGACCTACGAGATCAACGCCTCACTGCAAATCTCCTTTCCGGAGTTCGAGCAACTCGTCAGCCACGAAGTGGTTCCCGGCCATGTCACGACCTTTGCTTATTTGCAGGACTTGTATGTACGAGGGAAGGTCGGCTTCGAGACCACCGTTCTCACAATGAAC
>JBELAC010000010.1:0-44455 GCA_049509215.1 Terriglobales bacterium | reverse complement strand
AAGAGGCAGAATCTCTATTTGGGCATTTCGATGCCCACACGTCCCACATGTTGAGAAGCTTTCCTAATCCCAATGTAAACAATGAAAAATTTGATCACGAATTTAAGCATACTCAAGAATGGATGATAAAACGCAGGCAGAAGATATTGGAGTCCGAAGGTACTCTATTCCACTATCTGCAAAAACTCGGATCATTACCTTCTGCCAAGAGCGGACAGAAGTAATTCTTTTTCGATAGAGGAAGCCTTTACAACTGGCTTCGGAAGTAGGGCGCACAGTTCATCTATGCTCCAAATGTGGTTTGTTAATCCCGCCTGCATTGCTGGCGTAACGCGCAAAGTTTGATGCACGCGGCAGAAGTTGTAGTACATGTAGTGCAGCGCAACTGAGTGCCGATGGTTATCCACTTTCTTGCTGAATCCGTTCGTCAACCGCGTGAACCGTCGCATCTGCATTCGCATCGTTAAATTTTGGCGCTCAACAAAGCTGGTGCTTACATGTTTCGGGTCGGGATCGCCGCTTACGACCTTCATGTCACAGCCTATGCACGTCGCTGGCGAGTAGCGCGTGTCGTTCTCCGATGGAGCACCATAAATCTTCTGCAATTGCGCGTAGTCAATATCAGCTCCGAAGGCATTCTCAACCGCATCTAGGTAAGCACGGTGACCATCGGTTGTGATCTGTACTCGGTTGCGAATCCGTGAAGCGCAATCTTCCATGAAGTCTCTCGCCCATCCGCCATCGCGTCCGCCCACAAGGTACGAGACCACCAGTTTCGTGTCCGCGTCGATTCCGACCCACGTCCACACGTCGCCCCAGCCTTCCAATTTCTTTTCAGCCCTGACGTTCTTGGCCTTCGCTCCCACGAAGCACCAAATCTCATCTGCCTGCAAACGGCGCACCTTGAGATTGCGAACGGCGCGATTGTGGTAGCCAGCGCACGCGCAGCCGATATCCGCTAGGAGTTTTACTACGGTATTCTTTGCCACTCCCGTCATGCGAACTGTGGCACGAATCGAACACCCCTCGATTAGGCAATTGACCACTCTGGCGCGGGTTTCAGAATCCAAGCAGTTCATACTGACCTTTATACTACAGCCGCTTTAGCATGTCAAGAATAAGTTGCTTCTAATGCTACTTTCGGCCAGCTCGGCGCGTCTGCTATGATCAATCTGCTCAGCGTCTTCGCCTTTTATTCCATGCTACTCGATTTCGACATCAAAAAAGCCATTGCCGCAACAGCGTTCCTCATTGAGCGTGAGGGTGGAACAGGCGATATGTTCTATCTGGTGAAAGAATTATATGTTGCGGATCGGACAGCCTTGATCAAATGGGGCAAGTCCATCACGGGCGATTCATTGGCATCAATGCCAAAAGGACCAGTCGTTAGCGGAATCTACAATCTGTTAAAGGGAGAATGGAAAGGGAGCATACAGGTTCAGATCGAGTGGAACGATGTAATCCAAAGGGGTGATGGGTACTCCGTGGTCCTTCGCAAACATGCAGACACTGGGATACTCGCGGAAAGAGAAAACGAAGTGCTTGATGAGGCACGACAAACCATCAAAGCAATTCGCGGAAGCATTCCGAAATGGCTCCACAGAAACTGTCCTGAATGGACTGATCCTGGAACAAGCTCCATTCCGATTGACCCAAGCACTATTCTCCGAATTGCCAAGAAGAGCGAAGAGGAAATTCGCAGGATAGAAGAAGCTAACGAGGAAATTCGGCTTCTTAATGCTCTGTTGGGCGCTCGGTGCTGATTCTGTGGCAACCCAGCGAGGTGACAGTTTCGTTATAGGTCAAGGCGGTCACCTGTGGATTGTGATTTCCGACCCTTCACAGCACAATGGCGAATACATCATTGTGAATCTAACGACAGATGAGTTTAGAGCTGGCAAGGATTGCGAAGTGAATCCAGGGGAGCACCAGTGGATCACCGACAAATGTTTCGTTAGTTTTGGTGACGCGCGAAAGGTGACCTCGGCAGAAGACGCCCAGATCGCCGCTCATATGGCAACAAAGGCCATTAGAAAGCAGTTTCCTGTAACAGGTGCGTTATTGAAAAAAATACTGACGGCTGCAAAGAAGTCAAAGGCTATTCCGCCTGCTTTCGTGTCCTACTTGTAATTACCTTTTCTTCCACCGCGCTCTAGCAGCCTTCGCTGCAACCTTGGAGCGTTCTGCCTTGGTCATGGTCTTGAGACGGCGCTTGCCGCCGATCTGGCCACCTTTGCGCCCAATGGATGCCATATACTGAGAGATGGTTGAGGGGGTAGGCGTCGGGGTTGTGACTACTTCCGGCTCCGGCGTATCGTTTGTGGAGTGCTCTACAATCCACTTTGCAAGCTGGTTTGGATCACGCGGACGTTTGCCCTTGCCGATGGTCACGAAACCATCATGCCACAGGCAGGGATGCTAAAGCGATACTGTGAATATTCAAACTGACCCACTACCAGTGTTCGCATTCGCTTTGCCGATTGCGCTGGCGTCTTATAGAATCATGAGTTTGCTGCAAGCTGGTTGCCGCAAGCGGGCCCTCTCGGGAGCGTTCACACCTCGGTTACCGACTCGGGTGAACGCGAATGACGAACGACCAACAACTGATTTGGAATCATTATGAAAATTCATGAGTATCAAGCAAAAGCAATCTTGAAGAAATATGGTGTCGCTGTGCCCCGCGGCACGATGGCGACGTCTATTGAGGAAGCAGATGCGGCGGCCAAGGCGCTATTCGACGCGGGCGCGACGGGCGTGGTTGTGAAAGCGCAGATCCATGCTGGCGGACGCGGCAAAGGTGGCGGCGTGAAAATTGCGAAGTCGCTGGCGGAAGCAAGCGATCTGGCCGGCAAAATTCTCGGCATGACTCTGGTGACTCACCAGACCGGGCCGGAAGGCCGGATCGTACGCCGTCTGCTCATCGAAGAGACTTTGCCGATCGAAAAAGAACTCTATCTCGGCATTCTGGTCGACCGCGGCGAAGGCAAACCTGTATTTATGGCCTCGGCTGCGGGCGGCATGGATATCGAAAAGGTAGCGGCCGAGACTCCCGAAGCGATCATGAAGCAGTACGTCGATCCCGGTATGGGGCTGGAGCCGTTCCAGGCGCGCAAGATCGCTTTTGCGCTCGGGCTCAAGGGCTCGCAAGTGAACGCGGCCGTGCAGTTCCTGACCGGTCTCTATCGTGCATTTCTGGAGACGGATGCGTCGCTGGTCGAAATCAACCCTTTCGTCAGCTGCACGGACGGCCGGCTGTTTGCTCTCGATGCCAAGCTGAACTTCGACGACAACGCGATGTTCCGGCACGCGGATTTGCGCGAACTGCGCGACATCACCGAAGAAGATCCGCTCGAAGTCGAGGCTTCAAAATACAGCCTGAATTACATCAAGCTCGACGGCAACGTCGGCTGCATGGTGAACGGCGCGGGCTTGGCGATGGCCACCATGGACATCATTAAATACGCGGGCGGCATGCCGGCGAATTTTCTGGATGTGGGCGGCAGCGCGAACTCCGAACAGGTGGCGCACGCGTTTGAAATCCTTCTGAGCGACAAGAATGTAAAGGCCGTGCTGATCAACATCTTCGGCGGGATTCTCCGCGTGGATATGCTGGCGACGGGCGTGGTCGAGGCCGCGAAGAAGACGAATATTCAGTTGCCGGTAGTCCTGCGGCTGGAAGGCACGAACGTTCAGGAGGGCAAGAAAATCCTGAAAGAATCGGGCCTGAATTTTGTGATCGCCGAAACGCTGAAGGATGCGGCAGACAAAGTGGTGGCGGCGGCAAAGGTCGCATAAGTCTTCTAAAGTGAAACCCGGGTTAGCGCCCAAAGGAAGGACGCGAACCCAGGGCACCATCGGGCGAATAGCGAACAGCGAATTTTTCGAAAAGAGAGCAATTATGGCAATCCTGGCTGATAAGAAGACTCGGTTGGTTGTGCAGGGTTTGACGGGGCGTGAGGGCACGTTCCACGCGAAGGCTTGCGCCGCGTATGGCACGCAGATTGTTGGAGGCGTGACGCCCGGCAAAGGCGGAACGACTCATGAAGGCTGGCCCATCTTCAATACCGTGCAGGAAGCGGTCGACAAGACGGGCGCGAACGCGACCGTGATTTTTGTGCCGCCGCCCTATGCGGCCGACGCGATCATGGAAGCCGCGGACGCGGAGATTGAACTGATCGTCTGCATCACCGAGGGCATCCCGACACTCGACATGGTGCGCGCCTGGGAGTTTCTGCAGAATCGGCGCTCGCGCCTGATCGGGCCGAATTGCCCGGGCATCATTTCGCCCGGAAAGTGCAAGATCGGCATCATGCCGGGGCACATTCACAAAGAAGGAAACGTCGGCATCGTGTCGCGCTCCGGGACGCTGACTTACGAAGCCGTGCATCAGTTGACGCAGCGCGGCATCGGGCAATCGACGGCGATCGGTATCGGCGGCGATCCGATCATCGGGACAAACTTTGTGGATGCGCTTGACCTATTCAATCGCGATCCGCAGACAGAAGCTGTCGTCATGATCGGCGAAATCGGCGGCAATGCCGAGGAGACTGCGGCGGAGTTCATCAAAACGCATATGAAGAAGCCGGTGGTCGGCTTCATCGCGGGACAGACGGCGCCTCCGGGGCGACGCATGGGGCATGCGGGTGCAATCATCTCCGGCGGAAAAGGGACGGCAGCAGAAAAGATTGCTGCCATGGAAAAGGCTGGACTGAAAGTCGCGAAATCGCCCGCCGATATCGGCGAGACGCTGGCAGCTGCGCTGGGATCGAAAGTCGGCGTGTAGGGCACCTTGTTTCGCGCTTGAAAGACTTGCGAGGGTGTAGGGGTCCTTCGACTTCGAATGAGCTTCACTTCGTGAAGCCCATCTTCGCTCAGGATGACAAGAGTTTAAGCCAACGACGAACGACCAAGGACGAATAACGAATTCATGAAAACACTGCAACGCACACTCACGATCATCAAGCCCGACGCGGTGAAGAAGAACGCTGTCGGAGACATCATCGAGCAGTTTGAGAAAAACGGCTTCCACATTCTGGCCATGAAGATGCTTGAAATTTCCCAGCACCAGGCGGAGCAGTTCTACGCGGTCCACGCGAGCCGGTCGTTTTATCACTCGCTGACGCAATTCATGTCAAGCGGGCCGATCGTGGCGCTGGCGCTCGAAAAAGAAAACGCTATCGCCGACCTCCGCAAGCTGATGGGATCGACGAATCCCGCGAACGCCGAGGAAGGCACGATCCGCAAGAAATGGGCGACCAACATCGAGCACAACGCGATCCACGGCTCAGACGCCGATGAGACAGCTCGCTTTGAGTTGAGCTTTTTCTTCGCCGGATACGAATTGGCACAGTGAGCTGTCAGCTGTCAGCGCTCAGTAACTAATAGCTGACGGCTGAGACCTGAGCGAGCCTATTCGTCTTCAGGTCGCGCTCGCAGATATTCTCCTCACTTTTTCCGCGACGGCGGCGCCCAGCAACAAGGAAATTGCGCTTAGAACCATATACGTTGTCAGCCATAGTGCCAGTGCTGACGCGACGAGCGCCCAGTTCCGACCGGAGTCTTGCATAAACCGTGAGATTGCGAACTCGGAGACTAAGCTCAGCAACAAGACAGCACCCATGATCGCGCTTGGAAATAGAGAAGCCGCGATGCGTTGCAGCCGCGAGCCTCCGTTGCGATGTGAGACGAGCGCACCGGCGCCGCCGCAAAAAGGCAGCAAACACAGCCACAAGATCGGAAGCGATAGAAACAAGCCGTTGGCGAGGAAGATGGTTCTGGGTTGGACGTGAGCCATGTCGAGCGCCCAGGCGATAACCATGGACGACGTGAATGTCAGCAGGCCGGGCAGCGCCACCTTGCGGGTAAAATCAGACATTAGATCCTCCTTTAGAAATCGTAGTGCGAGCCACCTGTTGCGACGACCTTTGATCTGCCTCAAGGTGCGGTGAAAGGCCACTTCTGCCGGTAAGCCCTCGTGCAGCAGGGCCTCGTAGTTGTCTTCGAGATGGGCGGCCAGTTCACCGGTGATTTCCCGGGAACAAACCCCGAGGATGCGAAGACGCTTGCGCACGATCAGCTCCCAGTTATGCATTTCGGAACCCCGTGACGCTCTGTAGTGCCTGGAAGAAAGCACGCCACTGTGCGCGCAGCGGCGCGAGCTGTTTTCGCCCCTCGGCCGTAAGCCGGTAGCAACGTCGTCGCCTGCCGTTGGCCATCGTCTGCCATTCTGCCTTGACCCAACTCCTGCGCTCAAAGCGGTAAAGCATGGGATATAGAGATGCCATATCGAAGCGCAGCACGCCGCCAGTCTGCTCTTCGATGCGCTTGGCGATTTCGTAGCCGTGCAAGGGGTGTTCGGCTAGCAAAGTCAGGACGGCGAGTTCCGCGCTGCCTCGCTTGATTTGGGCGTTGATGGATGACATCGGGCTTCGTCCTCCCTATATATAGAATACCTATATACGTGAAACTTGCGCCTATCAAGATGACCAAAGGCACATAACCCTGCTAGCCTGAAGAACCGGAGTCCTTACGGAAAGCGCTAGGGAGTTAGGAGCCGATTCAAATGCCTCTCGTACAAGTCACCATGCTGCACGGCCGCACGGCCGACCAGAAACGGAAGATCGCGACACGCATCACGGATGCAATGGTCGAAGACGCGGGAGCCCGCCGCGACGCAATCGTCGTTACCTTTGTGGAATTATCCAAGGAAAGCTACGCGTCTGGCGGAGTGCTGATGGCGGACAAGCAGAAATAAAACGTCGCGGCGTACCTCGGCGAGCCCCACGTCACCCGCCCTCCGACTATCGGGAGTCTTCACGCGGGCGAGGGCCCCTTCGACTTCGCTCAGGGCAGGTCCGCGCCACACGCACCTACCCCAGCGGCTCGAACAAATGTCCTTCGGTGCGGTCCGCGACCTTGACCAGATCTTTCTTCGCCATTTGCAGGAAATGCGGCGCAGTGCGATGCGCTTCGAGGGCGGCGTCGTCCTTGTACTGCTCGTAGATAAAGAACCGGCGCGGATCGGTCTTGTGCTTGTGCACCTGATACATGACGCAGCCCGGCTCCTTGCGTGATTCGGCTGTGAGTTTTTCAAAGATTGCGGCCGTTTCGGCCTCTCTTCCCACCTTTGCCATCCAGGTTACAGCCAGCACTACCATCCGTCGCTCCATTCTCCTGCAGATTTTGTTCTGAGGTTATGCAGTCTTCAGTCCCAGGGCATTAACGAAGTCCGGTACCAGGATTGTTTGTTCCCGGTCCGGCCCCGTGGAAATCATCCCCACTCTCGCCCCGGTTTCTTTTTCGATGAACGCCATGTATTCGCGCGCCGCCTTCGGCAACCCGTCGAAGCTCTTTATGTCTTGCGTCGGCGTCGCCCAGCCCGGCATCTTGCGGTAGATGCATTCAATCTTCTCGTAGCCGCAAGCCTGAGCCGGAATTTCTTCCGTGTCCTTGCCGTTCACCTTGTACCCCACGCAAACCGGAATTTCGGTCAGGTGGTCCAACACGTCGAGCTTGGTGACCACCAGCCAGGAGATTCCGTTAATCATGCCAGCGTACCGAAGAAGAGGCAAATCGATCCAGCCCGTGCGCCGCGGCCGTCCCGTGACCGCGCCGAACTCGTTGCCGCGTTTGCGAATGTCCTCGCCCTCGGCACCGTGCAACTCTGTTGGAAAAGGCCCGCTGCCTACCCGCGTGCAATAAGCCTTGGTAATGCCGATGACCGTATCAATCGAAGTCGGAGGAACTCCGGTTCCAATGACGGCGCCGCCCGATGTGGCGCTCGAAGAGGTCACGAACGGATAGGTGCCATGGTCAATGTCGAGCATGGTGCCCTGCGCGCCCTCGAACACGATCGATTTGCCCTCTCCCAGTGCGCGGTTCAGCAGGAGGGTGGTATCGCGAACAAAGGGCCGGATCTGTTCAGCTGCCGCTGCATACTCCTTGAACATCTTGTCAGGATCGAGCGGGTCTGAATTAAAGAGCGCGTGCGCAATCATGTTCTTCTCGCGGCAGGCGTTCTCGATGTGCGTCCGCAGCAGATCAGTGTCGAGCAGGTCGGCAACGCGCAGGCCGCGGCGTCCCATCTTGTCCTCATACGCCGGGCCAATTCCGCGCGAGGTTGTCCCGATCTTCACGCGGCCGGGCGCATTTTCCGAGCCCAGTTCCATCATGCGGTGATAGGGCAGAATCACTTGCGTGCGATTTGAGATGAAGAGATTGCCGTCAACTTTCACTCCGGCATCGCGCAGCGAAGCGACCTCTTTCAGAAATGCCAGCGGATCGAGCACCACGCCATTGCCGATGACGCTCATGCACTCCGGCCGGAGAATTCCTCCGGGCACAAGCTGCAGAATGAACTTTTTTCCGTTGATAATGACGGTGTGTCCGGCGTTGTGTCCGCCGGCGTAACGCGCTACTACCTCGAAGCTTCGGGTAAGTACATCGACGATCTTGCCCTTACCCTCGTCGCCCCACTGTGCCCCAACAATGACCGCAGTTCTGCCTCGCTTCAATGCAATCTCCAATTGGAATCATGCGGCTCTGTGCCGCCCCAGGGTCATACACACTGATTACGCCGCGGAACGATGCAACTGGAAGACTGTTTGAAAACGGCGGAGCTTGATGTGTACGCTCTAGGATACAGAATTGGGCGTCAGAGGAGCAAACAGAACAGGTCGGCTTAATCCAACCGGCTTGTTTCGGCGAGCCCAAATGATGCGCCTGCGATCTTGTATTCTGAAGGTGTGCCGGAACTTCCTGAAGTCGAAACGATTGTGCGTGGGCTGGGGCGACGCGTCACCGGGGACACGATTACATCGGTCTGGATTGGATCGCGCAAGCAGGTGCTGAAGTCCACGGCGGCGGAGATTGCAAAGACGATCGAAGGCGCGAAGATTCTCGGGGTCCATCGCGCAGGCAAGCACATTGTCTTTCCCCTTGAGAAAGATTTGACAATAGCGCCCGCGCCCCATCGCCGATCGCGGGGGCGCCCCGCCCCTACGCTTGTAAAACGCAACGCGGAGCCTGGGGAAACTGAGTCAGCGCAATGGGTCGTTCATCTCGGAATGACCGGGCGCATGGTCGTGTGCGAGCCTGATGCCGAAATCGCCAAGCATACGCACCTGATCGCGACGCTCGCTTCCGGACGCGAATTGCGATTTGTCGATCCGCGCATGTTCGGCAAACTCAGCGTTTACGCCGCCGCTTTCGATCCGGGCGGAGTCGAGCCGCTCGATGTGAGCGAAGAAAATTTCGTCGCGCTCTTCCACGGCCGCAAGACGCCGATCAAAAGCGCGCTTCTGAATCAGAAGCTGGTGCGCGGCGTGGGCAATATTTATGCTGACGAATCTTTGTTTCGAGCCGGTATCCGTCCACGCAGGCGAGCAGCAACGATCACGCGCCAGCAGTTTGGCAAGCTCTACCAGTCGGTGCGCGAAGTGTTGCGCGAGGCAATTGCGCTCGGCGGTTCGTCGATTTCCGATTACGTGGATGCGGACGGGGAAGAAGGATTCTTTCAGTTGCAGCACCAAGTCTATGGACGAGAGGGCGAGCCGTGTCTGGTGTGCGGAACTGCCATCCGTCGAGTCGTTCTGACCGGGCGCAGCAGTCACTACTGTTCAAATTGTCAAAAGTAGGACGAATGCGTGGAACCGCGTCATGTGCGAAATTGACGAATTGGCTGCTGCGCTGTACAAACACAAGTTGAGATTCAGCGTCTTACTGATCGGACTGCCGGACTATCAATCATGAACAATTTCGCAATCGGCGTAGACCTTGGCGGCACGAACCTGCGCATTGCTGCCGTGGATGGGCAAGGAACCCTGTTAGAAAAAGTTACGCTCGGCACAAAAGTCTCTCTCGGGCGCGATCACGTCATTGACGACATGTGCCAGGCCATTGAGCATGTGCTCGAAAAATACCGCGCGTCGGCCACCGTGATGGGGATCGGCATCGGCGTGCCCGGCATTATCGACATGCAGAGCGGCCTGTTGCGCGAGTCGCCGAATCTTCCGGGCTGGGCTGATTACCCCGTGCGTGCCGAAATTGAGCAACGGCTGAAGACCGTCGTCATTCTCGAAAATGATGCCAATGTCGCGGCACTGGGAGAGAAGTGGCTGGGCGCGGCCAGGGACTTCGATCATATGGCGATGTTGACCCTCGGCACCGGCGTTGGCGGAGGTCTGATTCAGAACGGAGCGATCTGGCATGGCGCCAATGGAATGGCCGGGGAGTTTGGACATACGACGGTCGAGCCCGAAGGACACCCGTGCGGATGCGGAAATCGTGGATGCTTGGAGCAATATGCTTCCGCGACCGCGATTGTCCGGATGGCAAAAGAAGAGATTGCAAACGACAGCGGATCGTCGCTGGCGCGAGTCGCGCATTCGGATGCCGAGTTCAGCTCGAAGTCGCTTTACAACCTTGCGATTCAGGGCGATGAAGAAGCGCGCCGTATTTTCAGGCGTGTCGGCCGTTGCCTGGGAATCGTGCTTTCCTCGATGGTAAATTCACTGAACCTGCCCATCTACGTGATTGGGGGCGGAGTTTCGAGCGCGTGGGAGGCGTTTTCGCCGTCGATTTTCGAAGAGTTGCGGCAGCGTTCGATGGTCTATGCCGCCACTGCGCCTCCGGATCCATTGGCGAATGGGCAGGGCGCATCCTCGCAAGTAGAGCCGGGTTCTGGCCGCAAGACGATCATCACGCGCGCGCTGTTGGGCAGCGACGCGGGATTATATGGCGCGGCCAGGCTACCGATGATTCCCGAGGGTAAGCGCTAGCTGCGTTTGCGATTGGGCTTTTGAAAACGCGCTGGCTTCGAGGTGCGCGCTGGCTTTCTTCCGAACGACGAAGCCGATGATCCCGACCGCTTTTTTTCGAACGAGGGCCTTTGCCCCTGCGCTGATTTTCCGCCGAACGCTGCTTTCCTGCCGAACGATGCTTTCTTTTCGAAGGATGGCTTCCCGGTTCGCGCTGAATCCCTGCTGAATGACGGCTTGCGCCTCCCGGTGCTGGGCGCGTTCCCATCAATTCGTGCGTTCCGGTCAAAAGTTCGCCCTTGCGTAGTCGGGGATATTCCTTCCAACGAGGGCCTGCTGGCGGATGGTGGCCTTCTGTCGAACGATGGTTTCCGAGGACCTGACGACTTCGCACCAAAAGTTCGCTTCTTGTCAAATGATGGTTTCTGACCGAAGCCGGATTTCTTCGCGAAGGAAGGCTTCTGCCCGAACGAAGGCTTTTGGCCAAACGATGACTTCTTGGCGAACGATGGTTTTTCCGGGAACTTCGGTTTCGGTGTGAACGCAGGTTTCGGCGCCGAGATCGGCTTCGATGAAGAGATCGGCCTGGGTGCAGTGACTGGCTTCGGTGGAACGATCGGCCTGGGAGGTTTCTGGCCCGAGGCGGCTGCTTTCAGCTTCGCAACTTCTTCCAGAGTCAGGCTGCGGAATTCACCGGGCGGCACGTCGAGCGATAGCGGACCGTATTGCACGCGCCGGATTTTCTCAACGTGGTGTCCGACTTCTTCAAACATTTTGCGGACCTGGCGGTTGCGACCTTCAATGATAATCACCTCCAACCAGGGGTTATCGCCTTCGCTGATCAGCTTGATCTGTGCCGGAGCCGTGCGCACGCGACGGCCACCTTTTTCGGCGATCGAGACACCGGCGCGCAGCTTGTCGAGTTTGGTTTCGTCGGGCACGCCCGCAACTTTTACAACATAAGTCTTAGCCACATGCGACGACGCTTTCATGAGCGCGTTCGCGAGCGCGCCGTCATTGGTCAGCAGCAACAATCCTTCGCTGGCCCAGTCAAGGCGCCCAATGGGATAGACCCGCCCTTTGACCGAGCGCACCAGGTCCATCACGGTCGGGCGGTGTTCAGGATCGCTGACCGTGGTCACGTAACCCTTCGGTTTGTTCAGCGCGATGTACGAGAAATGCTCAGGCGCGTGCAGGAGCTTGCCATCGACGCGAATGTGATCGTGCTCCGGATCGGCCTTGGTACCGAGCACCGTCACTGGTTGTCCGTTGACGAGCACGCGGCCGGAGGTAATCAGCTCTTCCGCTTTGCGGCGCGAGGCAACTCCGGCTGCGGCGATGATCTTCTGCAAGCGCTCTGCTGGCATGATTTATTCCTGCTCGGTGCCGGCCGGGGCCGGTTCGCGTTCGTCTTGGGTGGCGACGGTTAAATCATTGGCGCCGCTGTTATGGTCGGAATCGTGGTGCTCGCGATCCGATAATTCTTCCGTGCTGGTTCCGGTGTCGCCTGACGACTGCGTTGCCGGTTCTGAATCGCGGGAGATATCCGCAGACTCGCCCGCCGCCGCGCCTTCCGCCGGAAGCAAATCGCTCTGGAATGATTCGGCCAGAAGTTTTTCGAACTCTTCCATGCTGGGAAGTTCCTGGATGTCCTTGAGTCCGAAGCGGAGCAGAAATTCTTTGCTGGTCTTGTAAAGAATGGGTCGGCCGATGACGGCTTTTCTGCCGGCGGTCGTGATCAACTTGCGATCCAGCAGAGTCGCAATCACGCCGCCGGAATCGACGCCGCGGATTTCACTGATCTCCGGCACGGTGACTGGCTGCTTGTAAGCGATGACTGCCAAGGTTTCGAGCGCGGGCAAACTAAGGCGAAAGGGCGGTTTCAGGCTCTTGGCGAAGGCGCGCACGACGTCGTGCTGCTCGGGCTTGGTGGACATGCGATATCCGCCGGCAACCTGGCGGATTTCAATTCCATGGTTCGGGCCCGAGTAATCGGCAAGCAATTCCTCGATCGCGGCGCGGACGCGCGACTTGATCTCGATGGCTGCGATTTCCGGAGACTCGGCGAGAACAGAATCCTTGACGAGCGGAATGATCTGCTCGATCGTAATGGGCGTTTCCGCCGCGTAAATAATGGCTTCGAGTTGGGGTTTGAGGCTCATAAAAACCGTCGTTCGTCGTTCGTCGTTGGTCGTTCGCGATTCATCCTAGCTTACAGTGGCCTCTTTCGCCGATATCGAAAATCTCTCAATCACCTGATATAAATCGTGCTTCATCACCTGGTTCGGCGCGGGTTTGCTACCGGCCAACGACGAACGACCAACAATGTGTTTTCACTTCCAATCATCTCGCACCGCAGCTTGTTCCGTCATCACCTGTTCGAAGTGCGAATGCTTGCGGACCAGCACCTCTCCGAAGACGTGTTCCTGCCGGACCTGGATCGCCTGCAATCGGACCAGTTCGAGCAGCGCAAGGAACATACAGACCAGCGCCGGACGCGACCCCATGTTTTGCAGCATCTGCTTCAGGCGAATCGGGCGATCTTCAAGCGTCAACCGCCGGTACAGGTACTGAATCATCTGGCTGACCGTGACCGTTTCTTCATCCACTTCCAGAATCGGGCGTGTGCGTGCGCGGTCAAGAATCTGCTGAAAAGTTTTGACGAGGTCAATGACCTCGGTGGCAAACTCGGGCTCCGTGCCTTCCGCGTCCATGAATTCGCGGATCGCAGGATTGCTGAGTACCGCGTCTTCGATCTGCTGTTTCTGGAGCAGCATTTGCGCCGCGGACTTGAATTTTTCGTGTTCGAGCAGCCGGTTGACGAGTTCATTGCGCGGATCTTCCTGCGCGTCAGCCGGAGCGAGAGGATCGCGCGGGAGCAGCATCTTCGACTTGATGTGAATGAGGACCGCGGCCATGTAGATGAATTCCGAGGCCACGTTTACATCGAGCTGGCGAATGCGCTCTACATAGGCTAGATATTGCGCTGTGATCTTCGCGATCGGGATGTCGTAGATGTCGATGTCCTGCTTGCGAATCAGGTCGAGCAGCAGGTCGAGCGGGCCCTCATAGATTTCGCCGAGCTCGATGGAAAATGGGAAATCGCTCTCTTTTTGAGCAGGCTTCGCCAGAGTGGCGGCAGGCGCGGACGTCTCTACGGGCACGGGTTGAGCTTCATCCGTCACTTCGCAGAACCCTTGGGCGGCTCGTAGTTGAGCGAGATATTCATGGCATCGCGGACTTCGTTCATGGTTGCGCCGGCCACATCGCGGGCGCGAGAAGAGCCTGCCTCAAGAATATCCCAGGCGAGGCGTGGATTGTCCGCGTATTTTTGCCGGCGCTCCTGCATCGGGTTCAGGATCTTGACCAAACCGTCGGCCGCCCACCCTTTGCACTCGATGCAGCCAATGCCGGCGGAACGGCAGCCCTCGTTAACCTTCGCCATGGTTTCAGCAGAGGAGAATATTTTGTGCAGGTCGCCGACCGGGCAGAGATCGGGATTGCCGGGATCGGTGCGGCGGATGCGGGCGGGATCGGTCACCATCGTTTTCAGCTTCTGACGCACCGCTGGCTCAGGATCGGTGAGCATGATGGCGTTGCCGTACGATTTCGACATCTTGCGGCCATCGGTTCCGGGCAGCTTCGGAGTGGGCGTCAGCAGGGATTGCGGTTCGGGAAAAACACACTCGTGCTTGCCGCTGTAGAAGCCGTTGAATCGCCGCGCAATCTCGCGCGTCAATTCCACGTGCGCGACCTGGTCTTCGCCGACCGGGACAACGTCTGCTTTGTAGATCAGAATGTCGGCCGACTGCAGCACGGGATAGCCGAGAAATCCGTATGTGCCCAGGTCTTTCTCTTTTATATTTTCCTTCTGCTCTTTGTAGGTGGGCACCCGCTCCAGCCAGCCGAGGGGCGTGATCATGGAAAGCAGCAAGTGCAATTCGGCATGGGCGGGCACATGCGACTGGATGAACATCACACACTTTTCGGGATCGAGCCCGGCGGCGAGCCAGTCGAGCAGGACGTCGATCGAATTTTCTTTTACGCGCGAGGTGTCAGCGTAGTCGGTCGTCAGCGCGTGCCAGTCGGCGATGAAGAAGAAGCATTCATACGGCTCTTGCATGCGCACCCAGTTCTGGAGCGCGCCCACGTAGTTTCCCAGGTGCAATTTGCCCGTCGAGCGCATTCCGCTCAACACCCGTTTCTTGTTCGAAGTGGTTGTCATTCAATGATTCTCGGACTCATAGCGAAAACTGATTCTAACAAACGAGCGGCGAGCCACGAGCCTGGAGCCGGCAAGCGAGCGAGGGCGCCTGCTCGATGCTCGGGGCTCAAAATTCGTAGCTGGATCTGTTATTGCCCGGCGCGCATGGGCGAGACCATGAGTGGAGCGCCGGAGTTGCGCTTTTTCGCGTCGCCTTTGTCGTGGCCGTACAGTAAGGAAAGAGAGCCCTCGGTGGAAGCTGTGGCGCCGGCAAGTTCCGCGGCCAATCCCTGATACGAGCGGGCGACCTCGTGATTTCCTTGCATGGCGACGGGACTGCCTTTATCGATGGCCGGACCAATCAGTTGGAAATTGTTCGGAACCTTCCAGAGCACCTTGCAATTGGTAACTTTTTCGACGTCTTCGTCGGTGAAGCCGGGAATTTTCTTGTAGCGGTTGAGCACGATGCGAAGGCGATCGCTGCCGCTGCCCTCATGCAGAAAAGCCTGAATCCGGCTGGCGCTCCAGAGCGAAACCACATCGGTCTGCGCGACCATCAGCACCGCGTTCGACAGGTCGCAGATCGTTTGAATCGTGCCATCCATCCGGCCCGAGCAATCCAGCACCACGAAGTGATACTGGCTGACGAGCAGGTCGAAAAGACGAGCCAGGTCGGCCGCCGTCGGGAGCGACATGTTCGGCTGTTGCGCGCCGGCCAGCAGATGAAGGCCGTTGCGATACGGCGTCATCAGGCCGTCCAGGAGCGAAACATCCATGCGGTGCAGATTCTGCAGGGCATCAATGATGGTGAACTGCGGACGCAGATTAAGCTGCAGCGCGGCATGGCCGATCGGGGCGAAATCCACCAGAACGACGCGCCCGAGAGATTCCTGCAGGGCCACGGCAGTATTGACAGCGGTGGTGGTGGCGCCGACTCCACCCTTGGCATTGAGGAAAGTGAAGACGCGCGCCTTGCTGGAACTGCGCTGGGCCAGACTCAACGAGGCTGTGAAACGGGAAAAAGCTTCGATCAGAACTTCATGGCTGGCGGCGCGATCTACGTATTCACGCGCTCCCGCTCGCATGGCGGAAACGATGGTCAGAGGCTGGCTCATCTCTCCGGCTGCAAAAATAGTGAGGTCGGGAATGCCGGCGTGGATCAGTTCGATGGCGCGCACCGCGCGCTGCGGGTTCCGGGGATCAATATCCACCAGAACCACTTCGGCGCGCTGATCTTGCAGTTGGCGGAGTATGGAATCGCTCGGCCCTAACGGAAAACCGATCTGGCTCAACACCGTGCGAGCCAGATGTGTGCTTTCCACACGTGTGTTCAGGATTACGGATTGTTCGCGATCCTCGGTAAGGACGGCGACTGCAATACCGGGCATGAGTCGGGTCTCAGTGTTCAAATCCATGCTACGAACTTCCTGCGTCCAGGCCAAGTGACGATCGTAATCGAGTTGACGTCAGACGAAGCGGCAGGTTGGGTGCAGGTTCCGATGATCTTTAGAAACCTGCCGGACTAACGGTGTCACCATTGTAAGACAGAAGGGATGGCTTGGAAAGATCAACGGAAACGTGGAGTAGGTGAGGCCTTACCGGGGTACGAGGTGGGCAGCCGATGCGGCCGAGCCGGCAGAGACGCGCGCGTACTGTGAAACAGGCACAGATTCATCGGTCGGCAAGTATTCGTAGGAAAGGAGTTGCACGGCAATGCCATTTCTTTGGCCTCCTTGGGGCGGCGCCGCGCGCAGCACGCGCCCGCGGCAACGGACCGGCATACTCTCCCCTAAGGTGATCTCGGATGGCATGGTAAACGTCAACTCAACGAGCGCACCTTCCGGCAACGCAGCTTCGGTGTAAAAAAATATACCGCGACCACTCAAATCCTGGGTGAAGGCAGCGACACTCCGACCGTCGAAGTGAACCACCAACGGCAGATGCACTTCGAAGCGTTGTGCGCCCCGGCGTTCCAGACGATTTGGGTCGATACCGATCATTCTTCCTTCTGCGAGCGTCGTTGCCTGGTGTCGCAATGTCGACACGTCAGCAGCGATCAACTGTATCCTGAATCGATCTTCCGGGGAAGTTGCAAGTCAGTGACGTTTTCAGCCTGTGGAAATCTGTCAGTGAAGTTAACAGTACGTTGCCTAAAGCACCGCCCCCGACTCGCCTGCAATTGATCACAACTTCCCTCCAGTTGCCGTCATCCGAAAGATGTGCCAAGGTTCTAAAAGAGTGACTGAAGCGTTAAAACCTCCGGAAGAAGCGACGAACGCGAAGGCGACGCCTTCAAGATTCGCTACCACCCTGCGCGCGCTGCGCCACCGCAACTTTCAGCTTTTCTTTGGCGGACAACTCATTTCTCTCATCGGCACTTGGATGCAGAGTGTGGCTCAAGCGTGGCTCGCGTACCGCCTGAGCGGATCGGCCCTTCTGTTGGGCGCCGTCGGTTTCTCCAGCCAGTTCCCCGTCTTTCTGGTCGCGCCCTTCGGCGGAATTACCGCCGACCGCGTCAACCGCCAGCGCCTCGTGATTGCCACCCAGACGGCTTCTATGATCCTGGCCGGAATTCTTGCCTGGCTCACCCTGACTAACCGTGTGCATGTCTGGCACATTTTTGTTCTGGCGGCGCTCCTCGGAGTCGTGAACGCCTTCGACATCCCCGGCCGCCAATCATTTCTGGTGGATATGGTGGGCAAAGAGGACCTGATGAACGCCATCGCGCTGAATTCCTCGATGTTCAACGGCGCGCGCGTCATAGGTCCGGCCGTCGCGGGAATCCTGGTCGCGCGAATCGGAGAGGGCTGGTGCTTTGGCGCGAATGCTATCAGCTATATCGCGGTGATCATTGGGCTGATGTTGATGAACGTGCACTGCGTCCGGCGGGCCAGCGGTCGTTCTCCCATGGAAGACATTATCGAGGGCTTCCGCTGGGTCAATCAGACGAAGATTATCAGGGCATTACTGTTGCTGCTGGGATTGATAAGCCTGGTGGGCATGCCGTACACCGTGCTCATGCCGGTTTTCGCCGATAAGATCCTGCACGGAGGAGCACGGGGCCTCGGCATCCTGATGGGAGCCACAGGCGTCGGCGCGCTCTTCGGAGCTCTCACTCTAGCCGCCAAGACCGGCGTAAAGGGCTTGGGGCGTTGGGTGGCCATCACCTGCGGCACCTTTGGAATCAGCTTGCTCTTGTTCTCTTTTTCGCGATTCTTTTGGCTATCGGTGGTGCTGCTGTTGCCCGCGGGCTATTCGATGATGTTGCAGATGGCCTGCTCAAACACATTGATTCAGACCATGGTGCCAGACCAGTTGCGCGGACGCGTCATGTCCCTGTACTCCATGATGTTCATGGGCATGGCGCCATTCGGAGCTCTGTTTGGCGGAGCGCTGGCGCATCGGATGGGAGCCCCCGTTACAGTTGCGGTGGGGGGAGTTGCCTGCATGTTCGGAGCGATCTGGTTTTGGCGTGCGCTGCCCGAACTGCGGATCGAAGCGCGCCGGTTGATCATTGCCCAAGACCTGGCTGGCGGTGAGCCGGCCCAGGAACTGAATGCGCAGCCGGTAGAGGAGTAAGCCTTTGCTCGAGGGTAGCGCCGGCCGTGCGCGGGTGCGCTACCCGCGCATCCAAGCGCAATGCCAGGCTTACGGCCCGGGCCCTAGACCAGTTCTTGCGACACGATTGCGTTCTGCTCCAGATCCGGTGTTTCCGGCCCCGCGGCCAGTGCAGATCTTCCATACTCATAGCCTCTTTCGAAGGCCTTGAGATTCAGGTCGCGGAAGCTGGCCGGAACCGAATCGGCCACGGCTTTTCGCACCGCGTCGGCGTATACCAACTGGGTCACAGCCGTGAAGAAACCGACCATCACGATGTTGAGCACCATGCGCTTGCCGAGTTCTTCCGCAATGCGTGTGGCGGGAACGCTATACACCTTCGTCTGTTTGGGCAGATCGGTGACCCGAACCAGATCGCGCTCGATCAGAAGCGTGCCGCCCTCTTTCAGTTCGCTCGCGAACTTCACGTACGCTTCCTGCGACATCACAACCATCACCTCAGGGTTGGTGACGTAGGGATAGAGCACCGGCTTGTCGGAGAGCATCAACTGTGCGCTGCATGCTCCGCCGCGCGCTTCGGGACCGAAGTTCTGCGTCATGGTCGCGAATTTGCCTTCGTGAATCGAGCAGGCTTTGCCCAGCACGATGGCCGAGAGGATGACTCCCTGGCCGCCAAATCCAGCAATTCGAATCTCCGTTAGTGGCATGAATCCTCCTCGCAACCGCCATCTTCGCCGCAGGCGTAACCCTGCTCTTCGTCGTAGTCCACGTACTTGTCGCCCAGCGACTCGTGCATCTGGGCCTTCAGCAGCGAGCCGTAGTCCGGACGGTCGCGGTCAACGAACTTGCCGACAATGATCTCGCCCGATAGGGTGAGCCCGAGTTCGCTGGTGGGGCAACCATGCTTGGTCTTGCTCTTCTCTTTGTAGTACTTCATGGTGTCGAGACCGTCGCCCAGTTTGTTGCGGCGCTGGTAGAGCGTGGGGCAGGGCGAAATCACTTCGATGAAGCTGAATCCCTTTTTGTTGAACGCCTCTGCGATGGAACGCGCGAGTTGCTTAACGTGGAACGTAGTCCAGCGCGCCACGTAGACCGCGCCCGCTGCCTCGACCAGATGCGGAAGGTTGAACGCCGGCTCGAAAGTTCCGTAAGGCGACGTCGAAGTTGTCGCATGGCCGGGAGTGGTCGGCGCCGTCTGGCCACCGGTCATTGCGTAGATCAGGTTGTTGACGCAGATCACTTTCAGGTCGACGTTGCGGCGCGCCGCGTGAATCAGGTGATTGCCGCCGATGGCGGAAAGATCGCCGTCTCCCGAGTACACTACGACGTTAAGATTCGGGTTCGCCATCTTCATGCCAGTGGCAAACGGAATCGCACGTCCGTGCGTGGTGTGGAACGAATCAAGCTTCACATATCCGGCGACGCGGCCCGTGCAGCCGATTCCGGACACGAGTGCGAGAGTCTTCAAGTTGATCTTCGATTCGATCAGCGCCTGCGCGAAGCAATTCACTGTCGTCCCGATGCCGCATCCCGGACACCAGATGTGCGGCATGCGGTCCGAGCGCAGGAATGGTTCAACGGGATTGCCCGGCGCTGGCACCGGTGTGGGATTGATGAGCGTTGTCATCGGACAGCCTCCTGAATCGCGGCAAGAATTTCTTCCGGTTGGTGCACGCTTCCGCCGGCGTGAGGAACGAGGAGTGTCTTCGCCTTGCCACCGGCAGCGCGTTCGAGTTCGCGGACCATCTGTCCGAGGTTCAATTCCGGCATCACGAAAGCTTTGACGTGCGTGGCCAGTTCTTTGATTTTCTTCGCGGGGAACGGCCAAGCCGTGATCAACCGCAGTTTGCCGACTCTCAATCCGTCGGCGCGAGCCATGTCAATGGCGCGCTGCGCAACCCGCGACGTGATTCCGTAGGAGACCACGACCACATCGGCGTCGTCAGTCGAATCTTCTTCGTACAAGCAGATGCGATCCTCGGCGGAGCGAATCTTGTCGACCAACCGGTTCACCAGTTTGTGCTGCACTTTCGGCGTCATGTTCGGGTAGCCGCGCTCATCGTGCGTCAGTCCGGTAACGTGGAACTTGTAGCCTTCGCCCGCGTGCACCATCTCCGGGACCATATCGCCGTTCGTGCCATAGGCAAGATAATCCTCCACCGATTTGTGCGTGTGCTTCCGAGGTGTGACCTCGATCTGATCGGCGGGAGGAATTACGACTTTCTCCGTCATGTGGCCGACCACTTCGTCCATCATGAACATGACCGGGACGCGGAATTCTTCGGAAAAATTGAAAGCCTGAATCGTCAGATCGAAGCATTCCTGCGGCGAGTTCGGGACAAGAGCGATGATCTCGTAGTCGCCATGCGATCCCCAGCGTGCCTGCATCATGTCTGCCTGCGCGGGAAGCGTAGGAAGGCCCGTCGAAGGTCCACCGCGCTGAACGTCAACGAAAACGCAAGGCGTTTCGGTCATGACGGCATAGCCGATGTGTTCCATCATCAGCGAGAAACCGGGGCCCGAAGTCACGGTGAAGGCTTTCGCTCCCGCCCAGACTCCGCCTTGCAGTGCGATCGAGGCCGCGAGTTCGTCTTCCATCTGGATGAAGCAGCCGCCTACGACCGGCACGCGCTGCGCAAAGCGCTCGACCACTTCAGTAGAGGGAGTGATGGGATACCCGGCGGCAAAACGCGCGCCCGCGGCCAGTGCGCCTTCACAGCAGGCGTGGTCGCCATCCATAAAATGAGTACCAGTGAGTACGCCGCGCGGATCAGCCTTCATTTTCCACCTCTTTTGCTCCCGGCTTGGGCGCCTGAGTCTTGTGGCCGTAGATGGCGAAATCAGGACAGTACATGCCGCAGAGATCGCAACCGCTGCATTTGTCCGGCGCGACCACATGCGGCGGATGATAGCCTTTGGAATTAAACGCCGAGGAGAGGGCCAACACTTTGGTAGGACAGAACTCTACGCAGAAGCCGCAGGCCTTACATCGCTCGACAACAATAGCAACGCGTCCTTTTGCCACGAATACCCCCAGAAACGGGAGCGGGAGGCTCCCGAAGGTTCGCAAGCATTATGGATTTTCCTTATCGCAGCGCGGTGTGATGCGGGTCACATTCGCCTGTGAGACAGGCTACAACCCCGCGAAGCCCTGGTTCCGCTTACTCTTCCACGGCGCGATGGCCAATGCGCGCTAAGGCGATTTATCAACCACGACGCTCCGCAAGAGCGATAATCTGACTTGTGTGAGGTCACCCTTAGAATCGCGGAGCGTGATTTCATGAAAACCTGGCTACGTTTGGCTCTTATTACGACGACTGTGGGCGGCGGATTCACCGGATTCGTGCTCACGTTTCAAACTCTGCAATCTGGCCTCAGGTCCCGTAGTGAGCCATCCCTCAATTTGCTCATTATGGGCGTTTTTCTCTTGCTCAACGCTGGTGTCGCCGCTAGTGCTCTCCTGTTCGTACACGACTCACACTACACCCGCCCGCTTATAGCTTCGCTGGCGATACAGGTTCCTTGGGTTTCTTCTCCACTCCTTACCTACTGGTTTGCTACCGGCCTCCTATTTGTTGTAAGTGCTGCTGGCCCTGAGAAGGGAGAAGACCTCGCATTTCACTTTGGATGGAAGTGTTTTGTGGGAAGTAGCTGGTCCTTTTCCATTTCAGACGGACATCCGCTCGGCTTCGGGGTAAATATTTGAGCCTTGGCGATGCTCATTCTCTTGTGGCGTTCGGTTACGATGCCTGCCCCTGTAACGCAATCTCCAAGCTCAACCTCGGTCGAACCATATTCGAAGCCACCCCTTTCATAACTGCTGCAAACGGCGATAACGCTCACTTAGAACTTTTCTCGCGCCGACTCACGCCGACTTATACGCTTCTTTCGGCAGCCCCGTAATTCGTAGCCCGCCATGCCCTTTGTGCCGGATGTTGAGCCCGATCAGCAGCGCCGTAATCTGCTCCACGATGCGGGCATTTTCTAGCTTGCCGCCATCAACGGCTCGCACGCGGAAAATTTTCGCAGCCAGTTCCATTGCGACCTCTGTCGCATGCGGGTCGTCGCTGCACACGATCACATCGCAGTCCACGTCGTCGTCAGAATTCAACACGTCCGCCGAAACATTTTGGAAGGCAGCCACAACCGTAACGCCTTTAGGAACAAGTTCGGCTGTCTGTTGAGCGGCGGACCCTTGCCAGACTCCAAGCATGCGGCTGGCTCGGCCGCCCACGCTGGCGGCCAGCGGAACCGTCGCGTCAATCAAAATTGTCCCTTCGCGAATCGCCGTCTTCAATTGCTTCAACAGCGCCGCTTGCCCTTCAAACGGGACGGTAAGCATGAGCAGATCGCTGGCCGCACAGGCGGCAGAATTTTCCAGTCCTGAAACTCGGGCGTTCGCGCCTGCTCGCTGACGAATCGTTTGAGCTGCCTGCTCCGCGCGCGCGGCGTCTCGCGAGCCGATGATCACGGCTTCGCCAGCCTTTGCCCAGCGCAGCGCGAGTCCCATTCCGGCCGGGCCTGTGCCGCCGATGACCGCGATCGTGCGGCTCATGCGAACTCCGGCATCAGCGCCACTTCGGACGAAGGCGTTTCGAGGGGCAGCTTGATGTTCATGCGCGAATACTTTGTATTTCGCTCTGCGGGAATTCGTCCGATCTCGAGAATCATGGATTGGAAATCTTCCGGGCTCGTGTACTGGCCCGCGTCGGCTCCAGCCTCGCGCGAGATATTTTCTTCCATCAGCGTCCCGCCATAGTCGTTCGCGCCGGCGTGCAGGCAGAGTTGCGAAAGCCGACGGTTCAATTTGACCCACGAAACCTGGATGTTCGGAATCGATCCGGCCAGCAGAATTCTGGCCAGCGCGTGAATCTTGAGATGCTCGGCGAGGGTTGGCCCGGTACGCGCCAATCCCTGCTCGAAGAGAAGCGTATTTTGATGCACGAAGCCGAGTGGCACGAACTCGGTGAAGCCGCCAGTCTCAGCTTGGATTTCGCGAAACAACATCAACTGTCTTACCCAGTGATCGGGAGTTTCCCGATGCCCATACATGAGCGTGGAAGTGCTCGGAATGCCGCATTTGTGCGCTGTACGAATTACTTCCCGCCATTGCGCCGCAGAGAGTTTGTTGCGCGAGAGGACTTGGCGGACTTCGTCGTCCAGAATTTCGGCGGCGGTCCCCGGTAACGTGTCGAGTCCATTGTCGCGCAACATCACCAGATAATCGCGGAGCGTCATGCCCGTGAGTTCGACGCCATAAACGATCTCCATCGGAGAAAATGCGTGGATGTGCATTCGAGGCGTCGCGCTTTTTACCGCCCGCAGGATGTCACGATAATAAAAAGGTGGCAGACCGTGCGGCAGTCCTCCTTGAATGCAGACTTCGGTTGCGCCCAGGTCCCAGGCCTCTTTGGCTTTGCGGCCCATGTCGTCGAGCGAATGAAAATAGGAATCGGCCTCGCGTGGCCCGCGGCTGAAGGCACAGAACTTGCACCCGACGAAACAGACGTTCGTGAAATTCATATTGCGATTCACGACATAGCTGACGATGTTGCCAACCAGCTCGTTGCGTAGCCTATCGGCGGCCACCAATAACGCAACCAAGTCGTCGCCCTCGCAGTTTGCGAGCGCGTAGCGCTCGTCGTCGACCAGGCAAGCTCCATCCGACTTCTCGAGCACGCGTTCCAGCGCGTGTCGGATCCCGCCGGAAGCTAAGGACGCGGCTTCTTCCCAACTCAAGTTGTGAAATTGATCGAGTGCCAGTTTCTGCTCCACACGTTTCTCCCGGACCAACTATCGCTGAATCCTTTACCGAAAGAGGTCGTTCTTGGCGGGCCGAATCAGCTCCCGGGCCCGGCCGTTTCCTTGCCTGTAAGAATACCCGCGGATAATGCATGCGGGAGTCCCTGCCAGCTTGCCGCAAACCAATCCTGCCGCGCAAGCCAGTTCGTCGGCGACAGCGTCCACCGTAGCATGCAGCGGGTAGCCGTGCGGGTCGCGCTGTCCGCGGTAATCGACCAGTGGCCGCATTCCGGCGACGCCGATCGCGACTTCGGTCAAACCTTCGCGCCAAGGACGTCCAAAGCTGTCGCTGACGATGACTGCGATATCGATTCCGAATGCCTTCTTGAAATCCCGCCGCAGCCGGGCCGCCGATTGATCCGGATCTTCCGGCAGCAAAACTGCATGCCTTCCGCCATCGACGTTCGAAACATCCACGCCGCTGTTTGCACACACGAAACCGTGCTTCGTCTCCGTGATCATCACACCTCGTTTGCGGCGCACGATGCGGCGACTCTCCCGCAAGGCCAATTCGCTGACGCGCGCATCAAGCCCGAAGCGGCGTGCCCAGCGCCGCGAAGCCACAGACGGCTCGATATCAGCTAGCGATACGAGCGCGCCTTCGGCCTTCGAAACGACCTTGTGTTTCACAACCAGGATGTCCCCAGCCTCGAAACGCACTCGTGCGCTGCGAACTGCCTGCAATAAGATTTCGCTCAAGTTTCCGGCCGATGTCGTCCTCCGCGTTTTCCCGACGGAGGTTTCCGGCCCGATCTCTCCCGCAACTCTGATCGGGAGTATGCGGATTTCTCCATCAAAATATCGTCGAACTCGAGGCGCCGCTCGTTTAGTCATGGCAAGCCTGAAGCCGATTCTCGAGTTCCCAGCTTCGTACCAGCGTCTGCGATCTTCGGTTGCCGCTGGCCGCTGCCAGTTCGCGCAGATCTTCCGGACGATCGACATCCCGCGCGATCCCCGGCAATTCGAGAACGACACAAGGCAGTCCGGTTGCCTTGGCAGCCGCGTGGTGCGGCAAGAAACTGTCATTTCCGAAGCGCAGCGGAAACAAATCGGCGGGCGACCGCCAGGCGGCGTTCGTGCCCCGTCCCGCGGCGTCGGGCACGAGCACAGCGCCAGCAGGAGGGGCGGCCTCTGCGATGGCTTGCAATTCGCCACCCTCGATGAGCGGAATATCCGCGGGAACCACGAGCGTATGGAGCGATCCACGTTCCCGACAAACAGCGGTTGCCATTTCAATGGCGCTGGTTTCGCCTCCATCGTGGTCATCGGCGATGATCTCGAATCCGAATTTTGCCGCCAGATCGCGCGCGAAGGGATCTTGCGTAACAACCGCAACAGCAGGTCGCTTCTGCCAAAATGCGAGCTCCTGCAGCACGTCTTCGCACATTGCTTGCGCGAGGGCAAAACGCTGCTCCGGACTTAAAACGGCCGACAGCCGTTGTTTGGCATTGGCCAGATTCTTGATGGGGACGAGAATCATGCGTTCTCCGATATCGCGCTCGTCGCGCGCGCGGCGTGACTGGACCGGCATTTTACACACGCGTCGATCACACTTCTCGCCAATGCCACTCGATCCTCATTATTGTTCTTGCGCATGACGGTCGGCGCGCAATGGACTTGCAGGCCGGTCTTGCGTGCTTCGCTTCTTCTTAGTTCCTCGGCTGCTGCCGCATCCTGTGAATCGACCACTAAAACGTCGAGGAAATCGCGATAGTAATCGGCGACGCCAGCGATCGAAACTGCAAAACCCTGCGAAGCCAGTAATGCGCCTGCGGGGCCCGTAACGGCCGATCCTCCCACGATCGGACTGACGGCCGCAACGCAACCGTGGTGATCCCGGAGCGTTTCACGAACGCCCGGTACCGCCAGGATCGGGCCAATACTTGTCACCGGATTGCTGGGCGCGAGCAAGACAAACTCTGAGGACTGAATGGCATCCAGCACTCCCGGCGCCGGTTCCGCGTCGGACGCTCCTTCGAAGCGCACTGACACGACTGGATCCTGATACCGGCGCTGAACAAAATATTCCTCAAAGCTCAGATCACCCGCTGCCGTCAAAACCCGCGTTTCCACGCGCGCGTTCGTCATCGGCAGAATACGCCCCTTGATCCCGAGGCGCGCTGCAATCTCCGCCGTCGCCTCGCTCAGTGTCTTGCCTTCGGCGTGCAGCTTCGAGCGGAAAATATGCGTGGCTAAATCGCGATCGCCAATCTGAAACCAGGCCGGCTCGCCCATCTGACCCATGGCCTTCGTGCAGAAGAATGTGTCGCGCTCGACTCCCCATCCGCGCTCGCGGCTTAGTATTCCGGCCAGCACGTACGTGATCGAATCCACATCCGGAGAAACCTGCAATCCCCACCACCGCAGATCATCGCCGGTATTCACGACGATGGTCAGTTCTTCCGCGGGCATGATCTGCCGGAGCCCATCGACGAATTTGGCGCCGCCTGTGCCGCCGGTCAAGACGGTGATCATGCTGCGCCTCCAGACCTGGCGTTCAGCCCGCTCTCGTGGAGACGTTGCTGCAGCAAGTCGCCGTGCGCCGCGGCCATCGGTGCGAATTCAGAGTAAACAGGCAGCCGCTGCTGCAATCGGAATCCTTTTGCTTCGGTGCGTTGCTCCAATTGATCCAGATGCGGCCACGGCTTTTCGGGATTGATGAAATCCGGCGTCAGCGGAGAAACGCCGCCCCAATCGTTGATGCCGCCGTCGAGCAGATCGGCATAGTGCGGATCGGAGAGATTTGGCGGAGCTTGAATATTCATCATGGGCATCAAAAGCCGCGCCACCGCAAGCGTCCGCAACATCTCGTTGCGGCCGGGTTCCGGCCACGCCGCCATCGGCGTCGAGGGCTTGGCGCGAAAATTCTGCACAATCACTTCCTGAATATGTCCGTAACGGTCGCGTAAATCGCGGATCGCGACGAGCGTATCCACGCGCTCTTCGAGCGTCTCGCCAATCCCGATCAGAATTCCGGTAGTGAAGGGAATCTGCCGGCGTCCGGCATCCTCGATCACGTGCAGGCGCTTCGCCGGTTCCTTGTCCGGAGCGTTGTCGTGCGCTGCGTTCTTCGCGAGCAGCAGCATGCTGGTTGTTTCGAGCATCAGTCCCAGGCTGGGCGCGACCCGAGCCAGTCGCTCCAGCCATTCGGCACTCATCAAGCCGGGGTTCGGATGCGGAAGCAGGGTCGATTCACGCAGCACCTTCTCGCATATGCCCTCAAGATAATGAAGCGTCGAGCGATACCCGAGCCGCTGCAACTCCTCGCGCATCTCGGGGAAAAGCAATTCCGGCTTGTCGCCGAGGCTGAACAGTGCCTCCGTGCATCCCATGCGCTCGCCCGCGCGAACCACTTCCATGACTTCGTCGGGCCTCATCGTGTGCGCGCCGGCTTGGCCCGGATCGCGCCGGAAGGTGCAATAGCCGCAGTAGTCTCGGCAGAGATTCGTAAGCGGCAGAAATACTTTGCGTGAATAGGTGACGACGCCGGGCTTAAATTGCGCCCGCACCGCTTGCGCGGCTGCGAGCAGATCAGGGAGCAGATCGTCGCCCGCCCGCAGGAACCGGCACGCGGTTTCACGCGAGATCGGGCCCGCGACGGCATCCTGCAATTCCGCCGCGCTCACGCGCATTTCGTGGGAAAGTGCTGACATTGCTTCCGATTCGTCCTGGCGATTTCGAACCTTGCCCCGCAACCGTTCCGCTGGCAAAGATCATAGCGGACCTGGCGAAACTTGTCCTTTTGGATGACGGCGGATTGCTCTTCGCTCCATCGGTCTTCCGGTCATGCCTTGGTCGTGATAGCGTGATCAAGGATCACTCGAGTTCTCTCGCAATCGTGCGACTTGTGACCGAATCGTCGTAGGTGCACACCTAAAGGTTTGTCGCCGCATGAGCCTTGCCATAAGCGATTTTCGCAAAGCGATGGGATGTTTCGCGACCGGCGTCACCATCATCACCATCGACCAGGAGGGCGAAGTCCACGGCATGACAGCGAATGCTTTTACCGCGGTCTCGCTCGATCCGGTACTGATTCTGGTTTGTGTGGACCAGCGCGCGCGAACTCATGCTCATCTGCATGCTCGCAAGCGGTTTGGAGTGAATGTCCTCAGCAGCGCGCAGCAGGCGATTTCCGAATATTATGCGCGCTCGTCGGAAACGCATCAGCATGCCGAGGACGCAGGCGCCCGTTTTGATCGCACAGCGCATGGAACGCCGGCGCTGCAAGGGGCGCTTGCATATCTCGAATGCCGGTTGCACTCGACGCAAGCGGCGGGCGATCACACGATCTTCATCGCCGAGGTTGAGGAAGTGAAGGTGCGCGACGGCGATCCGCTTATTTATTTCCGCAGTCGTTATCGCGATATAGGGGCCGTGGAAAAGTAAGAAGCGGCGCGCGGCTCAGTTTTAGCTTGCCCTGAGCAACTGAGTGAAACGAGGTTGCCGAATGGGCCGCGCAAACGCCTCAACCTCTGCCATCTGACCTCAAACCTCTGATCCCTTATTTCGCCAGCACCAGCTTTGCGATCGTCGCCAGTTGCATGTTCGACGTGCCTTCGTAGATTTTTCCGATTTTCGCGTCGCGCCAGTATTTTTCTACCGGATAGTCTTTAGTGAAGCCGTATCCGCCATAGACTTCTATCGCCAGTGACGTCACGCGCTCGGCGACTTGCGACGTGAAGAGCTTGGTCATGGCAGCTTCTTTCACGAAATCCACGCCTGCATCTTTCATGCGGGCCGCGTTATAAACCATCAGGCGCGCGGCTTCAATTTCGGTTGCCATCTGCGCGATCTGAAACTGGATTCCCTGAAATTCCGAAATAGGCTTCCCGAACTGCTTGCGCTCTTGCGCATATTTCGCGGCGCATTCCCAGGCTCCGCGCGCAACCCCAAGCATCTGCGCTCCGATGCCGATCCGGCCTTCGTTCAGTGTTTCAATTGCGATCTTGTATCCCTTCCCTGCCTCGCCGAGCACATTTTCCCTGGGAACGCGGCAATCTTCCAGAATCAATTCGCATGTCGAAGACGCGCGAATGCCAAGCTTGTCTTCTTTCTTGCCCACTGTGAATCCGGGAAAGTCTTTTTCAATCAGGAACGCCGTGATGCCCTTGTATCCCTTCGAAGCGTCGACCGTAGCGAAGATAATAAAGAGGCCCGCCTCCTTGGCATTCGTGATCCAGAGTTTGCGGCCGTTCAGAACGTAATCGCTGCCTTTCAATTCCGCTTTGGTCTGAAGCGCAAATGCGTCCGAGCCGGATCCGGCCTCGCTGAGCGCATAGGCGCCGACCGTATCGGCAGCCATTTTCGGCAGATAGCGTTTTTTCTGCTCTTCATTCGCCCAGCGCAGAATCGCATTGGCGACAAGCGTGTTCTGCACATCCACGATGACGCCAGCCGAGGCGTCCGCCCGCGAGAATTCTTCGACGGCCAGAATGGCTTCAAAAAACTTGCCGCCCGCGCCGCCATACTGCTCGGGAATTTCGATGCCCATGAGTCCGAGTTGGAAGAACTGGTCGATCAATCCGTGATCGAACATCGCCTTTTCGTCCATTTCGTGCGCAAGCGGACGAATTTTGTCGTCCGCAAACTGGCGCACGTTATCGCGAAACAGAATCTCGTCTTCGGTCAGAGTAGTCAGCGGAGATGGATTTGCGATCTGCAGAGTTTCGGGCATCACAACACCTCGTTCTTATTAGAGATGCACCTGCCGCGTGCGGGACACAATAGCAAACTGGAAATTGTAGCAAACCAACCGATGGAAATTGCGACCGCTCGTCCGGCGTATTCGAACCCATTCACCACAGGGACACAGAGGTCACAGCGTAAAAGCCGCGCGCAGACGCCCTTGTGCAGCAGGGGATAGATTCATTTTGGCATCAGCTCCATTTCCGACAGTTGATCGGCTTTCCGCAATTCAGGAAACAGCCATCCCCAGATTGCAATTACGAGGAGCGTTCCGACTCCGCCGAGAATGACCGCCGGGACCGTGCCGAACCACTGCGCTGTGAGGCCGGATTCGAACTCGCCCAACTCGTTCGAGACGCCGATGAACAGCATGTCGACAGCATTGACGCGGCCGCGCATCTGGTCGGGGGTTGCTACCTGCACCAGCGTAGCGCGGATGATGACGCTCACCATGTCGCTCGCCCCCACCATCAGAAGGGCCGCCATCGACAGAATGAAGCTGTGCGAGAGTCCAAACACGATCGTGAACACGCCGAATCCGGCAACGCAAATCAGCATGGTCAGTCCCGCGCGCCGGCGGATCGGCCAGTGGGCAATCACGATCGCCATAAGAGCGGCGCCCACTCCGGGCGCGCTGCGCAGCAGGCCAAGTCCCCAGGGACCCGTGTGCAAAATCGTTCTGGCATAAACCGGCAGCAGGGCGACCGCACCCCCAAGCAACACGGCAAACATATCCAGCGAAATCGAACCGAGTATCAGTTTGTTCTGCCAGATGAATCGGAACCCGGCCAACACGGTTCGCACGCTGATCCTGCCCTTTGCACTCGTTCCTCTCTTCGCGGATTCGGCCGGTGCCTGAAGCGGGTGAATGCGAAAGGTCATGATCACCGAAACGATTGAGACCATGACGGCAGTGAAGTAAACCGTCGCAGGGCCGCGAAAAACGGCGTACGCAATGCCTCCCAGTGCCGGTCCGGCGATGGTTGCCACTTGGAAAGTGCTCGCGTTCCAGGCGACCGCATTCGAAAAATGTTCGGCGGGAACAAGATGCGGCAGAATCGCGCGGCTCACCGGAAAGCTGAAGCTGCGAACCACGCCCAGCATCACCAGGACGACGTAAATCCAGTGCACGGCCTGCGAAGCGCGTAAGTTGATGATCAGCAACAAGGCCGAACAGAGCGCGTATCCGGCATAGCACGCCATGAGCAACTTGCGGCGGTCGAACAGGTCGGCTGCGTGACCCGCGAAGAGAAACAAGACGAAGCCGGGCAGGAACTGCGCCAGACCGACGTATCCCAGATCGAGTGGACGTTTGGTGATTTCGTAGACTTGCCAGCCCACGGCGACCGATTGCATTTCCAACGCGAGGACGATGAAAAATCGCGCGACGGTGTACGAGACAAAATTGGGGTAGGTAAAAGCCACGCGCCCGGCAAGCCGGGGGTCTCGGGTGCTCAGCATTCTCTACTACTGTGACACAAACCGCGGCTTCCTTGACTCACTTGCGGTTGATCAGCGACGCCACATACCCCGCACCAAAGCCGTTGTCGATGTTGACTACGCTGACATTCGACGCGCAGGAATTCAGCATTCCCAAAAGCGCGGCCAACCCTTCAAACGATGCTCCGTAGCCGATGCTGGTAGGCACCGCGATGACAGGTACGCCGACAAGTCCTCCGACAACGCTTGGCAACGCGCCTTCCATGCCGGCGCAGACAATGATGACGCGGGCTCTTGCGAGAGCCGTGCGATGGGCGAGAAGGCGGTGAATGCCGGCGACTCCAACATCATAAAGATGTTGGACGCGGTTCCCCATCATTTCGGCGGTGACGACAGCCTCCTCCGCAACGGGGATGTCGCTGGTTCCGGCGGAAACCACCCCGATGATGCCTTTGCCATAGCGCTTGCGATCGCGCTGCAGAGTGATCGCACGCGCCAGCGGACGGTATTCGGCTTTGGGCGTCTGGGCGGCGACGGCATCGTATTGCGCTTCGCTGGCGCGAGTAGCCAGGATATTTCCGCCGTGCTCGGCAAGATGGGCAAAAATTCCGGCGACCTGCGCTGGGGTCTTGCCCTGACCCAGAATGACTTCCGGCATCCCTACCCGCAAGGCGCGGTGATGATCGACCTTGGCGAAGCCGAGATCCTCGAACGGCAGGTGGCGCAGCCGAGAAACGGCCTCATCCGGCGAGAGCTTCTTTTTTCGAACCTGATCGAAAAGCTGGCAGAGAGCGGCGGAGTTCATGCTTGAGACATTGTAGAAGAGGTCGGAGCTTCCTCCTTGCAGAGGTCAGAGGTCAGATTGCAGATGTGAACCGAATCCCAGACCTCCCACGCCGCGATTTAAGGGTTTAACCTCTGCAATCTGACCTCTAACCTCTGCAAGCGCTGCCTGTAGAAATCAAACGGGTTCTTCATCACTCCTTCACTTTGAGAAATCATGTGCTTTCAATCGCTTACAAAGATTACTCCAGAGGTTCTACATCCTTCGGATAGATTGCCCACACCCTCCGCCCGCCCTATAATCGACACACTCTGGTTCTGAATTCTCCGTCAGGTTTGCGGGTGGGTGACCCGAAGGAATAGGTGTGTCTCTGGGTCGAACCGAAACCCGTATGCGAAAGAGCCTGAAAATCGTCTTAATGGCCAGTTTGACGGCGACCACCTTCCTCTCCACTTTATTTGTCGCACGACCGGCGCGCGCCGAGTCGGGAGGCATTACCGCCTCGACCGACGAAAACGGGCGCAAGATCTATGTCAATGATGGGACCGCACCAAGAGCCGGTGCAGGGGCGGGCCGCGGGACCGTTGCGACGCGAGCCTCGTCGGGCGGATCGGGGCTGGTCTACTGGAGTTCCACCGAGCACCGGTATAAGCCCGTGCCAACAAGCGGCGCCGTGATCCGGGCGGCGCGCACGGCAGCTTCCGAAGTCAAGACGTATCTCGACAGCAAGTCCCAGGCTCCGGCTGTTACGGCTCCTCCAGCTTCCACCCAATCTTCACTGAATCTTGGACTTACGAGCGGCGGATACAGCCAACAAGACATTGACGCGGCGATCGATGAAGCGGCGAAGCGCCACGGTGTCGATCCGAATCTGGTGCGGTCGGTGGTGAAGGTCGAGTCGAATTTCAACCCCAATGCGGTGTCTCGCAAGGGTGCAATGGGCCTGATGCAGTTGATGCCGGCCACGGCCCGGTCGCTGAACGTTTCCAACCCTTTTGACCCGCAACAAAACGTAGATGCAGGGGTTCGACATCTAAAGGAACTGCTGCAGAGCTATGGGGGAGACGTTCGCCTGAGCTTGGCGGCATACAACGCGGGCCAGGCAGCGGTGGCCCGGCACGCAGGTGTTCCTCGGTTTGCGGAGACGCAGAATTATGTGCGCCGGATTACAGATTTATATGGCGGCGGAGGACCGCGGTTCAACTTCGGTCCGATGCGCGAACCGGTGAAGGTGGAGCGTGATTCGCGCGGAGTTTTGTTTATCAGCAATACGGACTGAAAACGGCAGCGACGAAGTCACGACAACAAAGCAGTAAAGAGAAGTAAGCACGGAAGAGTAAGTGAAGACCCAGGCTTCTACGACCCTAACTCGAGGCCAATCCGGCTTTTTGCATCGCGCTGTGCGGTGGTGCGCGGTGGTGTCGATTGTGGTTGCAGCGGCGCTGCCTTCCGCGGCGCGCACTACGCGAGCGCACTCGACCGACGCCTCGGCGCGGCAGCAATTCGCGAAAGCGGAACGGATGCGCGAGGCACTCAACGGGCGTCCGGCGGGGGAGCGCACTCGGCGCGAATACCAGCGCGTGATGGACGCGTACCGGCGCGTTTATTTTGGCAGGCCGGTGTCATCGAAGGCGGACGCCAGCGTCGTGGCTACGGCTGAGTTGATGGTCGAAATGGGCCGCCGCTTCGACGACAACAAGATCCTGCGCGGCGCGGTCGACGAGTACCGCTTCCTGCGCAAAGAATATCCGGGAAGCAAATACCGGTTCGACGCGTTATTCACAATCGGCGAAATTTACAAGGACGACCTGGAGGATCCCGAAGAAGCGCGGACGACGTTCGAAGATTTTCTGCATCGCTACCCTCGCAACCGTTTAGCGGAAGACGCGCGCGCAGCGGTGCAGGAGATCGACAATGCTGCGGACGAGATGGAGCGCGCGGCGCGTCAGGAAAAACCCGCCAAGGCTGGCAAGGCAGCCGCGGGAGAGGGTCCCGCCAATGCGTCAGCAACGCGTAACAGCAGTCGCGACGCAACTCCGGGCGACCTCGGCACTCGAAACGGCGAGTTGCCGCGGGTGACGGGAGTGCGGCACTGGTCGACGCCGAATTACACGCGGGTCGCGATCGACATTGAGCGCGAAGTGAAATTCAATTCGGAGCGCATCGGAAATCCCGACCGGATTTTCTTTGACCTCCGCGACACCAGGCTCGCTTCCACGCTCGTAGGGAAGACCTTCGATGTGGACGACGGCTTCCTCAAGAAGATTCGCGTAGCGGAATTCAAGCCCGGTCGCACGCGCATCGTGCTCGAAGTGGATGACCTTTCGCGTTACGACGCGTTTCTATTGCCCGATCCTTACCGCCTGATCATCGACATTCACGGCAAGCAGAGCCGCGCCGCGATTATGGCGAAGGCTCATCCTGAAATGCAGAACACGCCGGCTGCTCTGGCGGACGCATCCTCCTCCGCGTCTTCCACGGACGCAGACGACGCGGCGATGGACACTTCGGCAGAATTGAAGGGCACGCAGAGAAAATCCGAGAAGGAACATGCGATCGTCGCCAAGGTAGGGAAAGGCGATGCGGACAGCGAGGACGAAGACGACAGCGCCACAAAGCCGGTTGAGAGCGCGCCCGGAAGCTCAAAGCCGGGAAGCGGCTCGGGAGTTGTCCGAACGACGGTAGCGGTCAAGGGATCAGATCGAAGAATTCCCAAGACGATTGCCGAGCCGGACGACGTAGCTCCGAATAAGGTGGTGATCGCTGGTCGCGGAAAGAAACAGATGGAGGCTGTGCCGGAGGATGACGACGCTCCGGCGGCAACCCGCATGGCTTCGTCGGACGCTCCGGCGACTGCGCGTTCCTTGCGGCAAAAAAGGTCGCGAAGCTCCTCGGCGGGGGCCGATACCGCTGATCTCGAGACGCGGGAAGCGCAGCCCACGGCCGCCGGCGATCGCTCGCTCACGCGCGCTCTGGGACTGAAGATTGGAAAGATCGTCATCGATGCCGGACATGGCGGCCACGATACGGGCACCATTGGTCCGCATGGACTGGAAGAAAAAGATCTCGTACTCGACGTGGCGAAGCGGTTGGGGCGCCTGCTGCAAACCCGCATGGGCGCGGAAGTGATCTACACGCGCAAAGACGATACTTTCATTCCACTCGAGACGCGCACCGCGATTGCGAACCGCGCGCAGGCCGACTTGTTCATTTCCATCCACGCCAATTCGAGCCACGATTCGGATGCACGCGGCGTCGAAACTTATTACCTCAACTTCACGTCATCGCCGGAAGCGCTGGAAGTTGCGGCGCGTGAGAATGCGGTCTCGGAAAAATCGATTCATGAGCTGCAGGACCTGGTGAAGAAAATCGCGCTCAAGGAAAAGATTGATGAGTCGCGCGAATTCGCCGGCGATGTGCAGGAGTCACTCTACGGCGGGCTGGCGCTGAACAACGCCGGGATCAGGAATCGTGGCATCAAGAAAGCTCCTTTCATCGTGTTGATCGGCGCGAATATGCCGTCGATTCTCGCGGAGATTTCCTTCGTATCCAATCCGGCGGACGAGCGCAAACTGGAAACCTCCGAGCAGCGCCAGCGCATCGCTGACGCCCTCTATCGCGGCGTGTCCCGGTACGCGGGCGGACTCAGCGGAGTCAAAGTGGCGAGTAAGATCGAGAAGAGCGAAGGACAATAGGCCGCGCTCCTCGCTGGAAATACACTGGGCAAATTCTCTGCCGCGCTCTTATCGTCGCGTGCAGTGTCCTCTCGGACATCCCTCTTCCGCGAAATTGTAAGTGCAAACGCTGCCCTTCCGAGTGCTGCGGCGATCCGGTTCCCCGACTAACATACGCGCTGGAGGCCCTTCCCATGAAAGACGCTGCCAGCAGCAGTTTTGCCTCGATGCGCTCTTATTCGAAGATCTGCGTTCTGTCCATAGTTCGGGAACGCCTCTTCGTCGTGACGCTGTTCGCGCTGATCTTTGCCAGTAGTGTTTCTGGCTCGGAAACACGCCCCGGCGAGCAGCCCGCAGGGCCGCAGTCAGCGTCGCCTGCGACAACTACCGCGGCAGCAATTTCTCCAGCCCCCGAGGCAATGGCATCGGCATCGAAGTCGGTTGCCGTCACGATCGACGCCCTGAAAGACCGGCATGCCATCAGTCCATATGTTTACGGCTTCGCCTATCCCAACTCCGCCGCCGATATTACGGACAGCGGTGCCACCGAAGTTCGCTGGGGCGGCGACGCCACCTCCACTTACAACTGGCAGCTTCAGACCTACAACTCCGCCGCTGACTACTACTTCGAAGACTACGCCGCCCAGGGATTCAACAACGGCGCTGATGGCAGTTCCACGCAGTTCATCACCGACGTCATCAATGCCGGCAGCAATCCGCTTATGACCATGGTCATGCTGCCGTGGGTCGCGCAAAGTCCAGAAACGTCCGTCACTCAGGGAGGCGTCGACAACTACCACTGGAGTTATTCGGTCGCGACCTTTGGCCCTCAGTGCAGCGTCGATCCTTATAACGTCGATGCGGGAGACGGCCTCGAAACCGATTGCTCCACTCCTGTCACTACGAATCCGGCCACCACGGCTTACTATCCCCTGCTCGACGACGACAGCAAGACCTGCTCGCAGCCTCCATGTGTTTATCGGAATACTTGGGCCGCGGCTCTGGCTGCGGCCTTCGGCAGTGCACCCCACTTTTACGACATGGACAACGAAATCGAGATCTGGGGCAGCACGCATCGCGACCTGCATCCGCAGCCTTCGGCCTATGACGAACTGCGGGACACGTTCCTTGCCGAAAGCCGCGCGCTGAAAGGATGGGACCCCGCCGCGATCCGTTTTGGCCCGATCACTTGCTGCTGGTGGTTTTACTGGAATGGCGCGAACAACAACGACAAAGCTGCGCATGCGGGCAACGATTTCATCCCGTGGTGGCTGAACGAAGTTTACTGGCAGGATCAGGTCTCCGGTACCCGCTCTCTCGATGTATTCGATCTGCACGCCTATCCGGATACGCCGAACACTTCCGGCTACACTCTAGCCCAGAAACGCGCGCTCGCGCTGCGCATTTTCCGCGATTACTGGGATCCGGCGTATGTCAGCGTGGGTTCCGACATCGACCAGAAGTGGACGACGTTCATCCAGCCCAAGAAGACAATTCCATTCCGCCTGCCCCGTATGCGCGCGATCGCCAACATGATTTATCCTGGCACGCCGTTGAGCATTACCGAATGGAACGCCGCCATCGCAGGCGAATCGGACTTTTCGACCGCGCTGGGCGACGCCGACGCCTACGGAATTCTCGGCCGCGAGCGCGTCTATCTGGCTTCGCGCTGGACCGCGCCCGTGAACACGAACCCCAACTTCCAGGCTTTGAAGCTCTATCGGAATTACGACGGGAAACATGACACGTTCGCTTCGATTTCAGTCTCCGATACAAACAATGCCAGCGCGAATCTTTTCAGCAGCTATGCGGCCGTGAATTCCGCGGGTACGACCATGACCGTGATGGTGCTGAACAAGGCGCCCAGCACTACCTACAACGCTCAGTTTGCGATCAGTGGATTCACTCCGTCTCAGGTAACAGCGTACACGTTGTCGCAGAAAAATCCGACGACGATCGTCGCGTCGTCACCGCAGGCGTGGTCATCAAGCATGAGTTTCGCACCCTACAGCGCGACGTTGCTGGTAGTGACAGGCACGATGCCGAAGCTGCCCGCAGCGGAATGGGATTTGAATCCCGACACGATCATGCTTCCCGCGGGCGGAACGGTCGCGCTCGCGCCGAAAATTGTCTCCGGCTCAGGCACTGTCACGCTCGGCACTCCGCAATTCGATTCAGGCATCACTGTGGCCGTCACGCAGGGCACGATTACGTCCTCCCAGAACGGGACCATCACGGTTACGGCCGGCAAAAAACCTGGCTTCTATGATTACTCCGTTCCGAGCACCGACAGCAGCGG
Organism: Terriglobales bacterium; assembly: GCA_049509215.1. Taxonomy (GTDB): domain Bacteria; phylum Acidobacteriota; class Terriglobia; order Terriglobales; family Acidobacteriaceae; genus Acidiflorens. Next base: position 6,252 of record JBELAC010000010.1, on the reverse strand, counting down.
CGTCGCGCAACAGCAGGGTGGATGGATTGTAGTCGGCAATCCTCCGGCAACATTCACGAAGCAGGGGGACGGCCAGTCCGGTGCGCCGGGCACCACTCTGAATCTGTCGGTGACGCTCAATCCAGGTTCATCGGGCGGAAGCGCGCCGGGAGCCACGATCCTGTTCACGACCGACGCGGGAACGCTTTCCTCTCGCGTGGTCACGACCGACTCTTCCGGGAATGCAGCTGTAGTGCTCACTCTTCCGCAGAATGCAGGCACAGTCCATGTCACGGCGGAGGGTCCGTATGGCCTCGGCCATCCGGATGTGACATTTACGGAGACGGTGCAGTAGTAAAGCTGAAGAAGAAGGTACGTTGATTTCCCGGGTGTCAGATGAAGAGACCCTTCTGCTTAATGCAAGCCCGAAGGGTCTTTGGGTTGGCGGGGGGCCTGTCTATTCCTTTTCGTAGACCGCGGTGAACTTAACGGCCTTGCCATTCGCATCCTTGCCGCTCACCGTGACGGTACGGCTCTTGCCGTCCTTGGAGATGACGATCTTGCCAGTGGCACTGACTTTTCCATCTTTCTTGTTGGTTAAATTCGTCGTGTGGTCGTCGACTTTCGTGTAAGACCGCGAGTCGGCGGTGGGATCCCCGGTGAGCGGATAGTCTTTGCCGTCGAACATGCCCGTCCACTCATTATGCGTGGGCTTCCCTTCAGCATTGACGCCGTCTACAGTCACTTTCACATTGTCGCCCGCCGCTTCATAAACGACCTTGGTATTCTTCGGGGCTCCGGGACCGATCTTTGATTTGGCCTCGTTCAGCTTCCATGTGCCCATATTTGGATTTTCTGCGGCCGAGCACAGTGTGAACCCCACAAAGCACAACACGACGATTGCCGATGCGACCGTTCTTAACTTCATCGCTTGCCTCCTTATTTTTTGGAATGCCGCCCACAGCGGCGAGCCATCCTCATTGTTTCGCGCATATATGTCAAGTCGAAGGCTTTACGTAGCAAGTCCATTGTCTGGAATTACCTGTCTCCGAAAGCGCGCTGGAAACTTTCTCGGCGCGCCAGTAGTCTAATCATGGTGTAGGGGTGTGCCCTTTTCGAATGAAATTTTCCCGGTTCTCACTTGTCTTTCTATTGATTTCCGTTACGGTTGCGCTGGCGTTTGCGGCGGACGCGCCTGCTCCAGCTCCCGTTTTGCTCAATGAATTTGGCGGCTGGCAGTTGAAGGGTCCGGTCAGCAAGAGCACCGATCCCGCCGTGGCTGATCCGGCAAGCGCGGCGGTTCTGAAAGAGTTTGGCTTCCAGCGCTTCGAAAAAGCGGACTACACGAGGGACGACGGTCGCAAACTCTCCATCAAAGCTGCCGTGTTCGACGACGCCAGCGGAGCCTACGGCGCGTTCACCTACTACCAGACCCCGGAAATGCTCGACGAGAAGATTGGCGGCCAGGCGGGATCGCTGAATAATCGCGTGCTCTTCTTCCAGGGCAATGTGCTGGTCGATGCATTATTCGACAAACTGAGCGCAATGTCGGCGGCGGAACTGCGCGAACTGGCAGGTCTGCTGCCCCAGCCCGCGGGAAGCGCGCGCAATTTGCCTGCTCTGCGCATGTATCTCCCGACCCGCAACTACGCGAAGAACACGACGAAATACATTCTTGGTCCGGTGACGCTTGATCGTGCCGGTGCGCCGCTGCCGAGTAGCGTCGTGGATTTCAAGTCCGGCGCCGAAGTAATTCTGGGAAAGTACTCTGCCGCGGCGGGCGATTCGACGCTGATGCTGATTGCATATCCCACACCACAGCTGGCCGCGGAGAAACTTCGCCAGATTGACGCCGCGCATCAAGTCACCGCCCAGCAGCCGGGCGTCGCATCGATCATGGACGTCGGTCCGTTCTTCGACAAACGCACGGGGCCGATCGTGGCGATCGCAGCCGGCCCGCTTTCCCAAAGCGAAGCGCGCTCGATGCTGGGGCTGATCAGTTACGAAGCCGACGTCACCTGGAACGAAAACACCTATTTAACCAAGCGCGACAATCTCGCCAACCTGCTGTTCAACGTGATTGTGCTCTGCGGCATTCTGGTCGGCCTCGCGCTGGTCGCGGGAGTCGGATTTGGGGGCCTCCGCATCCTCCTGAAGCGCCTTTTTCCGGGCCGGGTGTTCGACCGTCCCGAGGAGACAGAAATCATCTCCCTGCACCTCGAAGATCAGTCCCCGGGCGGCTCTGCGGGACGGTAAGTGGTTCAATCGAGGGTCGTTAGGCTCGAAAAACGGCGATTTTCTCCCATTTCGATACCATTTGCTGACTTGTGGACTCATCTTGCAAGTTGTTGATAATAAGACTATTTAAGTCACACAATTTGCTTGACACTACGGTTTTCCGGCTCATAAGATTCCGGCAGAAAGTTCTGATGGATTTAGACCTCTGTTGGAACTATTCTCCCTTGAAAGAGAAGGCCGCCCAGTTGCCGGGTGGCCTTTTCGTTTTGAGAGGCGCTGTCAGCTCTTGGATCCCGCGGCAAGAAGCGGATCACCACAGAGACACCATTCACAGAGAAACATTAAAAAAGAAGTGTTCTCTATCGTGAAAAATGCACTTGGGAACTCTCTGCCTGTTTCACACGTACTCTCTGCAGAGTAGTGTTTCTGTGTCGCCGAAGGAGAACTCATGTTTTGCGATCAATGTGGCACGCATTTGCAATCGGGACAGGGTCACTGCGTACGCTGTGGCAAAGCAGTCTCAGGTCCATTGGAGTATCGGCGCAATCGCGTGCAAGACCATGTCAAACTCGTTGGCATCCTGTGGATGGCTTACTCGGCTTTGCACGTAGTAGGAGGTGTGGTCGTTCTGCTGGTAGCGAAGTTCGTTATCGTCAGACTGGGCACGATTCCGAACGGCCCGCCGCCGGAGGTCATGGTGTGGCTGCCCACACTCGTCAGCGCGGTTGGATGGCTGATCCTGGCAAAAGCGGCGATCGGATTCTTCGCGGGTTGGGGATTATTGCAGCGCGAGGATTGGGCAAGAGTCTTCGCGTTGGTGGTCGCCTTTGTGGCCCTATTGAATGTGCCGATCGGCACCGGCCTGGGAATCTATACGCTGTGGGTACTGCTGCCGTCGCAGTCGGAACAGGAGTACAAAGCACTGGCGCAGGCCGCCTAAGATCAGCCTGTGTGCAAGCGCAGAGCTGGCGGCGGTTAGGGATGTCTAACAAAGATGTCTAACAAAATGGTCGGCGGCGTCCTTGCAACCTTCGCCGCCTGCGCGTAGTGGCTCAGTTTGAGTGCGAGGACGCGGAATACGGTTTGGAGGAAGCGGAAAAACTCTCCTGCGTGTCCTCCGTGGTAACAGCCTTCTTCCAAACTAAGCCACTGCCCGCCTCATACTGGAAAATCCAATCCGGCAAGGTTTACCAGAGAAGACAAGCCCCCAGTTTGGTAAACTAAAATTGCCAACCGAAAGCCGACGTAGCTCAGTTGGTAGAGCAGCCGATTCGTAATCGGCAGGTCACCAGTTCAAGTCTGGTCGTCGGCTCCAGAAATCGTTTGTATCCATGCGGGTTTGCGCGAGTCTGGCGCAGACCCGCTACTTTTTGCGGCCCACCTTTGGCCCACGTTTTTCGAGTGCTTTTTGGAGTTTCCGCATGGCCGCCGAACCCTCTTTCGACGCCTGAAGCTTGATGTAATGCTTTTGCGTGACCGCGACCGCGCTGTGCCGGAGAATGATTTTCGCAGTTTCGGCTGGGACGCCAAGGTCGTAGAGGGTTGTGCCGAGCCCGCGTCGGAACGCATGCCAGCCCCGCCAGCGTTCGCTGATCACCGGCTTGATGTCACGACGCGCTACGTTGTCGAGATTGAGTGAGAACTTCTTCTTCGGCCCGGTGAAGACCCATTCCCCAGTGCTCCGCTTTTTGTGGGCGTCGAGCATTTTTCTCAACGTGCTGATCTGGAACGCTGGCTTCGGAAGATGAAGTCTTAGTGTCCGCGACGTGACGCCGCCAAAGCGACCGGCGCACGTGGATGAACTCACCGTCGTAATCTTCCCAGCGCAGCCCGCGAATCTCAGCCTCACGCAAGCCAGCGAACGCTGCAACACCAACCACGGTGCGTGAAGGCTCCGGCAGCTTCGTCAGCATCCACTTCACATCGTCCAACGTGTATGCGTGGCCGTTGAAGGAGGAGCGCCGCCCTTCAACCTTCATTTCCCGAACCGGGTTGACCTTGACGAAGCCAAGACGGACGGCGTAGCTGAACAACGCGGACATTCCCGTCCTGATTCGGCGAAGAGATTCATGGGAGAGATTCGTCGAGTCGAGTAATCGCTGGCCGTCCACCGTTTGAAAGTCACGCAGCCTGATGTCACCGACGCCCGGCCCGATGTGGTTGTTCAGAAGATCACGGTAGAACTTGAGCGTGCTCGCGCGCCTGCGCGATTCAATCCACGGCAGGAAAAAGCGGACGCCAAACTCGCGGACTGTAGCGTTGCCTTCCGCTGCGACTTCGTCTCGATTGTACGGCGCGAGGATTTCGTCAGCCTTGGTCTGAACCGATTTCGCTGTCGGATATTCAGCGGAAACTTTGACCAGCCTTTTTGAAACTTGCCGCCGTCGTCGGATTCCATCGGTGCCGACTTCTTCCGCCCAGTAGCGCAGAGTCCATGACCCGCGCCGTTTTCTGATGCTGCCGCGCTGCATGGGCACAGCTTACCGTGGCCGGGCCGCCCATAGCCACGATGAACAAAAGGCTTGAGTTACGAGGGTTTGCCGAGTTATAATAACATCTCAAGGTCACCATCAGAGTGACCCGCTGCCCGCCGTAACCCTTGCCAAATCAATCAATAGGACTGGAGCCTGTTGACGCCGATCACCGCACCCGCACCCGATTCATTATCTGAAATCCTCACGCCCGAAGAACTCGCAGCCTTGCTGCGCGTCACCCCGTCATGGGTGAATGAAAAAACTCGCCGCCGCGCGAAAAACCCGCTGCCCGCCTTACGAATCGGTCGGTACATCCGATTCCGCCGGTCGGACGTCATCGCGTGGCTTGACGGCACCCGCGCCGTGAAAAAACGCGGGCGATAAAACCGCCGTAACTGGCGGCTCGGCAGTGACCGCCGGAAAATGAACGAAGGAGCAAGCATGACAAAGGACGCCTTGCTGAAAAAGGTCGATAACATGCTCAGCCAAGCCGAGAGAGAACGGACTTGGGGGCAAATCGAAATAGAGCTGCGTGACGGAGAACCGACGCTGCTTCGAAAAACTTCAACCGAAAGACTTGATGCCGATAGGGAGAGAACCCATGAGCAAAACTTCCGCCGGTAAAACTTGGGATACCCTCCAACCTGATAAAGGTGCGACTGGCAACCGTGCGATTGACCGCGACGCCTACGCCTGCGTGCCTCACTTATTCTTCAACCTTGCTGTTCGGTATCCGGTTCCGCCTGAGTTCTTCCTGACCGTACTTTTCCTGTGGGATAAAACCGTCGGCCAAGACCGCGAGGTTGGCGCGGGTGATTGCGCTCTCTCTCAAATCCCTGTCCGCGCGCGTGACCGCGCCCGTTGGCTGGCCGCGCTGGTTGCGGCAGGATTCTGGGACTGTGAGAAGGCGACGCCCGGTGGAGCGAACCAGCGTGGTTCATTTTACGTTTACAAGAACCCGGTGGCTGAGGAATGGGAACTCCTGTTTCAAGCCGCGAGCAATTCGCGCAACATCGACGGCTTCGATGATATCAGCCCGGCCCGGTTCGGCAGGATGTTCGCCCGCGCCGTCAGCCAGCTGCCGAACCCGCTGTGGCCAAGCAACGGCTGAGCCACGGCTTAGCTACGGCTATGCAACCGCATTGCGACCGCAAAGCCAAGGCAGTGCTTGGGTTTTCGGGGGAGCGTAGGTGCGGTCAGCACTCCCCGTAGGTGCGGTCAGCACTCACGGCGTAGGTGCGGTCAGCACTCACGGTTCACCGACCGTAGGTGCGGTCAGCACTCCCCGTAGGTGCGGTCAGCACTCACGGCGTAGGTGCGGTCAGCACTCACGGTTCACCGACCGTAGGTGCGGTCAGCACTGGGGCGTAGGTGCGGGGCGCACTATACTTAACAACCATTAGAAGTTCTTTATTCTCTAAGAAGCGGGTGCGGGCAGCCGCCCGCAAAGAAGCAGGCCCGGCAAGAAGTAGGGGCGACCGGGCTTTTTGTCTTTAACCCTTGGGGGCAGAGACCCGCCCCCAAACCCCCACCCTTCAAGCAACCCCAACAGCAACCCCTA
>JBELAC010000001.1:0-63022 GCA_049509215.1 Terriglobales bacterium | reverse complement strand
ATGACCGCCATCGAGAAACTGGCGCGGGCAGCGATTGGTGTCGATGAGCAGCGCGGCGATCTGCTCGCACTCGAAAATCTCTCCTTCCAGACGGCTCCCGCGGAAATTGTGCCGCCTCCGGGAAAGATCGATAAATACCGCCTGCTGGTGCAGCCCTGGCTGGGAGCACTGCGATACGTAGGGATCACGCTGTTATTTCTGTTCGTCTATGCCATGGTGCTGCGGCCAGTGAAGAAGCAAGCGATGGACGCTTTCCGTCAGATTCCGCAGCGGCTGGCGCAACCGCTGGGCGCGCCGGCTGGCGCCGCCGGAGCGCTCGCGGGAATCGAGCTGCCCGCTGGTACCGAAGATGCGAAGCGCGCACAGATTATGAGGAAAGAACTGAATGAAAAGATCAGGTCGGACCCGGCGGCTGCCAGCCGGCTGGTGCAGAGTTGGATCCGGGAGCAGCCCAAGGGCAAATAGGAGATTCCGCGCGGGTTGAGCCCGGATCCGAGAGCGCTGTGATTGGAAGAAAAAGGCGTACAGAGAACAGACATGGCACAAGCAGCGAATCACGGATTACAAAAAGCGGCGGTGCTAATGGTCTTGCTGGGCGAAGAGGCCGCCAGCCATATTTACCGCAATCTTGCGGAGCCGGAGGTGCAAAGGCTTACCGCGCGTATCGCTGAGATGGAGCATATCAAGCCAGAGACGGCGCTCTCCGTACTGGAGGAGTACTACCAGCTCACGCTGACGCAAGGATACCTTGCGGAAGGCGGCGCCGATTATGCCCGGAAGTTGCTGGTGAAGGCTTTTGGCGACACCGGCGCACAGCAATTACTCGATCAGGTTTCGAGAGCGGCGGAGATGAGCGTGGTGCAACTGGAGAGCCTGCAGAAAGCGGATCCGCAGCAGCTGGCCAAGTTTCTGGAGGTCGAGCATCCGCAGACGATCGCGTTGATCCTGGCGCATTTGAATGCGCGCCAGGCTTCAGCGCTGCTCATGCGGCTGCCGGAAGAAACGCGTCCCGAAACCGTGAAGCGGCTCGCGCAGTTGCGACAGTTCTCTCCGGAAGTGGCGCAAAAGGTCTCCCTTGCGCTGCATAAGAGACTGGAGTCGCTCGGCGAACAAAGCAGGCGCGCGTATGCGGGATTTAAGGGTGCGGCGGATATGTTGAACCAGCTTGATCCCAACACCGGCAAGGGAATTCTCGAGAACATCGAGAAAGACGATCCCAAGATGGCGCTCGCGATCCGCAACCTGATGTTCACGTTCGAAGACTTGCTGGGAGTACCGGAAGCCGGGATTCGCGAACTGCTTGGCCAACTCGATAAGAAAACGCTGGCACTTGCACTGCGAGGCGCGTCCGAAGAGCTGAAGAACCTGATTTTCAAGTCGATGTCGTCGCGCGCAGTCGAGATGCTGAAAGAAGACATGGAGGTGCTGGGCGCGGTGCGTTCGAAGGACGTCACCCAGGCGCAGCGGGAAATTGTGGAATCGGCGCGCAAGCTGGAATCGGAAGGAAAACTGGTGTTGAGCGCGGAGGCGCAGGAGGAATATGTCGTCTAGCGCGCCCCAACTGACACGAGCCGCCGAAGAGGAGCTCTTCTGTTACACGGAAGCTCACATCGCTGGCGGCGTTGCTGGAGTGAGCGCGGAACAATCCGCCGAAGAGCGCAGCCGCCGCCAGCAAGCGGAAGCTTTTGAGCGCGGGCGCGAGGCCACACGACAACAACTGCAGGCTTCACTCGATGCCGCTGTTTGCCAGGGCCGCGAACAGATCCGGCAGGCGCTCGACCAATTCGCGCGGGAGCGCGCCGCCTACTACCGCCGAGTCGAGGGAGAAGTGGTGCAGCTTGCATTGGCCATTGCGCGTAAGGTCATTCATCGGGAAGCGCAGCTTGATCCGCATCTTCTGGCAGGAATCGTACGAGTGACGCTGGAAAAGCTGGATGCGGGGAGCAAGGTTGACCTGTATGTGAATGTGCAGCAGGCAGCTGACTGGCGGCACTTTTTCGCCTGTCAGACGGAAGGGACGCCGGTGCCGGAGGTGCACGAAGATCCGGCGCTTAGCACAGGAGAATGCCATATTGAAACGTCGCTCGGGTCATCCGAAGCCGGACTGGAATTGCAACTTAAAGAAATCGAAACGGGATTGCTCGATTTGCTGGCGGAGCGTCCGAGGGCTCCGGTTTCTTCGGCGGGGCCCTCAGCATCTCCTGCATTTTCACCAGCATCGGGCGCTTCGGCGACAGAGCAGCGCCCATGAATCAGCCGCTGCTTTTCCCTTATTTTTCTCATCTCGATGCATCTTCGCCGTTACGCTGGCGTGGCAAGATTACGCAAGTTGTCGGGCAGCTGATCGAATCGGAGGGGCCGTTCTCGACGGTCGGCGAAGCCTGCGAGATCATCGACTCGCGGGGACGGCGCTGGCCGGGAGAGATTGTGGGATTCCGCGGCCACACGGTATTGTCGATGGCGCTGCGGCGGCCAGCCGGCATTCGTTATGGGGACGAGGTAGTGGTCTTCGGACGGCGGCCCTCACTATGTCTGAGCGAACAGGTCCTGGGGCGAGTGCTGGATGGAGCGGGAGATCCCATCGACGGAGGCGCGGCGTCCGGCTGCGGCGAGCGCTATCCGCTTGACCGGGAAGCACCGCTGGCCCTGACGCGGACGCTCATCCAGCAACCGCTTGGTTGCGGCATTCGCGCCATCGACGCTTTTCTGACTTGCGGACGCGGCCAGCGCGTGGGAATTTTCGGAGGCAGCGGGGTGGGCAAGAGCACGCTCATTGGGATGATGGCGCGCAACACCGATGCGGATCTCACGGTTCTAGGGCTGATCGGCGAACGGGGCAGAGAAGTCGGTGAACTGCTCCATGCGCTCGGTCTGGAAGGACGGCGGCGCTCGGTGGTGGTGGTCTCCACTTCCGACCAAGATCCACTGCTGCGAATTCGCGCAGGACTGGCTGCCACGACCATCGCCGAATACTTTTGTGCGCGCGGGAAAAACGTGCTGCTGGTGGTGGATTCACTGACGCGGCTGGCGATGGCGCAACGGGAGATTGGACTGGCAGCCGGAGAACCACCGACAGCGAAGGGGTACACGCCATCGGTTTTCACGCTCCTGGCGCGGCTTTTGGAACGGGCTGGTTCGTTCGTTTCCGGGAGCATAACGGGCTTCTATACCGTGCTGATGGAAGGCGACGACGAGAATGATCCGCTGGCAGACGCGGTGCGCGCTCTGCTCGACGGCCATGTGATGCTCGACCGCCGGCTGGCGGCGCAAGGGCATTATCCGCCGATCGCGATTCTTGAGAGCGTCAGCCGCATCATGCCGGCGGTGGTTTCCGCAGAGCATCTCGCGATGGCGAACTCGGTCAGGCGTCTGTTTGCGAGCTACAAAGCTTCCGAGGAACTGATCAGGATTGGTGCCTACCAGAAGGGCAGCGATGCGGATCTGGACCGGGCGATTGCATTGCTGCCGTTGTTGCTTGAATTTCTGATGCAATCGACGCACGAAGCCGCCGCCATGCAAGATTCGGTGGCGCGCCTGATGGCTTTGTCTGTTTGACTGGATTATGCCGTTTCGTTTCGCGCTTGAGCCGCTACGTCGACTGCGCTACAGCATCGAGCACCAGCGCATGCTCGCGCTCCAGGAAGCATCCTTTCAGCTAGCTCGTAAGCAGGAATTGATGGCGCAGTTCGACAAGTTTCTCGCCGAGTCCGCGCTGGCCGATGCGAACGCGCTGAGTGTGGGACGAACCGGTGCCGATTTGCAGTTTGCGAGCCTGCTACGCGACCAGCTTCAGCAATTTCGACGACAGATTGAAAACGAAGTTCGCCAACTGCAAGACGCGCGCAACCGGGCGGCGGCGACTTATCAAAAGGCCTATCGGGATCGCGAGGCACTCGATTCTCTGCGCGCGCGCGCGCGCCACGCTTATCAGATCGAACAAATGCGACGGCAACAGAAAGAACTGGACGCGGCTTATCTATTGCAGCGCTGGCAGCGGCGGAACGGCTGATTTTGCCCTGCTGCACTGGGCAATCGTTGCCGCACGCTGCTCCGGCAATCTCCCATGATCGCTTGCGTTTGCCGGCGTGCCGCTGTAACTCCCTGAAATCATTGCGTTCGCCATAAAACCTGTGTCAGCCGCTCTGCCGCGTCGCTTTGGCGCTCAGCCTGCATTTCGATTTGAGGGATTGCGATGCGAGTGGAAATGTTTCCCAACACGGAAACGACACGAGTCACGAAAGGATCGGGGGAGATCTCGATCTCCGAGCCGGGACATGTTAGCTTCGCCGACGCGCTGGCGCATTCCACGCACGAGGGAACCATCGCGGCACCGCCAACTATAGTGGGGCCCAGGTCGTCGATTCCCGGCGGTGATCACGATTCAGAGTGTTCCGAGCAAACGAGGCAAGTGGCTGGTTATTCCGATGCGGCGAGCAGAAAACCCACCACTGGTTGTAAGGAAAGCGTCGGAGCAGAGATAAGGAGCGCACCGGCGACGGCAAGACAGAGTGCAGGTAAGGCGGGAGCGGAGTCGGACCAGACGGCGAGTGCAAATTTCGGTTCCGCTTCGGGCGCGAGCGCGAAGATGGCGAGTGGTCTTCAGACGCCGATTGGTCCGGTTTCGATGCGCATTGTGGCAGGCCCGGCTGAAGTCACGAACGAAGCGCAGCAGGCCAAGCCGGAGCCGGTCAACCAGACGGGAAATCTGATTGTGCCGGTGTTGTTGCCGATTTTCCAGCCTGTCACTTCCGATGTGTCTGCATCTGTCGGCAGAGGCACAGCCGATCCAGGCGCAGAAATGTCATCTTCTGTCAGCGCGAGCTCCGGCGCAACGGCAGGAGTAGAGACGGGTGGTCCGGCGGATCTGGCTTGGTCGTTTGTTCCAACGATTTTCAGTAATTCGGCGCCGGCACCGCGGAACGTTGCGTCGAACATAGCCAGGAATTCCATCGAGCCGGGCGCGGAGAAGACATCGGATGTCGCACGCTCGACAGTCATTCAATCCGCTGGCAGCAGCAAAGACGCTTTCGATGCCCCCGACATTGTGTCGAGCGTTAGCGCGCTTTCGCCCGAGATTCCCTCGATTGAGAAAGCATCCTTGCGCCCAACTCTCGGCGACGATGGGATCACGGCCGCAGCCGCGTTGGCCGAGAGTTCCACAGGACTAGCGACGGGTCCGGAGGCGTCCCAGTCTCCCGATTCGAGTTCTTTCACGCCACCATCGACTGCAGCGACGCCCGGTTCTGAGGTAATCAGCAATCTGTCGAGCGTTGTTGCGGTAAGCGACCAGATCGCTGGTGTTGTCGAAACCGTTGGCAACTTTCGCTCCGTCGATATGGGGGCAGCATCGCCGCCACTGCGGTCTTCCACGGTATTTTCTTCGATGGGGCGCCAAGTTTCGGAACCGTTGTCAAAATCGTCATCGAGTATTGCGAAGTTCGATCGAGAAGGTATTGATGCGGGTTCTTTGCCGACCCAACTTGGGATTTCGACGTTTGACAAAATGAAGCCAAGCGCGTTCAAGCCGGAGTTGCCACCGATCAATGCAACGAAGGTCAAATCCACGAATGCTCTCCGCAACGACCAATCGCCAGCTTTGCCGTTGCGTAGTTCCGTTGCGACCGGGGGCTCGACGGCAGCGGATGAGGATACTTCGGTTCAGACGGTTCCGAGCGATCCTGCCATGGTATCGCCCACAACGGATAATCCAAACATCACTGGTCTGCACGCGAGCGATTTTGTGTCATACCCTGATCCCAATTCGACCGCGGCCTCAGCACCTGGCGCGCCGGCAGTTGCCGACTCCAAAGAGGCCGGCGGCGCAGACGGGACGGATGGGAAGCCTGATCCATTGAGCGGTACGAGTTCGTCGCCTGTAGTACCGGGTGATGAGAAATTATCTTCCTCAAATAGTTTCAGCATTCCTACCCCGACACCGGTAGTGCCGCGCGATACGGCCAGCGCCGCCGGTCAGGTCGTACCGGGATCAACGATGGACGCTCCTATGGTTCCGGAAAAATCCAGTACTCCGTCCGGTCTTCCGCCTGCGCAGCAAATGCTCGACTCTGCGCCTGTTCCCGCCGATGCGGCCGCGACGTCACCATCAGCGCATTTAATACCGGACGCGGCAGCGCTGCAAATGCATGTCGGCGTCCGCACGGCGGCATTCGGCAATGTCGAGATTCACACGATTGTGGAGCAAAGCCAGGTGGGCGTGGCAATCCATGGCGACCGCGATCTCTCGCGATGGTTCAACTCTGAAGTAGGAGGCCTGGCAGCCGGGCTGAAAAGCCAGCATCTGAACCTCACTGCCATCGATTTCGACAATGGACGCGCGGGCGTGCAAACTGCGACAAGCTTTCAGCAAGGGCAGCCGCGGCAGAATTTCTCTCAAACTTCGAACACTCAACCTGCGGCTTCGCCTTCGAAAGTTGCGGCGAACGAATCAGAAATCAGTTGCCCCGCGGAAGTCTCCAAGGAGCCGCTGGAGACACGCGTCAGCATTCTTGCTTAGGAGGTTGTATGTACATTCCGCTACTGCAGTCACTTGGTTCTCATTCTGCTTCTTCGGCAGCCTCGTCGGCGAGCAGTTCCTCGTCTTCCTCGTCATCGACGACCGACGACACGGGGGGACTGGATACGATGTTCCTGCAGCTATTATCGGCGCAACTTCAGGCGCAGAGCCCAATCGATCCGCTGGATCCGAATCAGTTTGTGGCCCAACTGGCACAGTTCCAGTCGCTCAGCGAGCTTACCCAGATTGACCAGTCCATGCAGACGCTGGTTGCCGACGCCTCCGGTACATCCGGTTCAAGCGGTAGCGCGCAGGCCGGGGCCATCACGAATTCAACACCCACACCGGTGCCAAGTGCAAGTCTCAATTCCGTATCTCATTAAGGAGTCCATATGCCTTCATTCTCAGTGCCGCTCTCCGGATTGGATGCCAGTTCGACGGCTCTATCCACGGTCGCTAACAATCTGGCCAACCTCAACACCATCGGATACAAGGATCAGCAGATCCAGTTTGCCGACCTGTTCTACCAGAATCTTGGCTCAGATGGCGCCGGCGATCCGATCCAGCGGGGCGCGGGTGTCGAAGTCGCCTCCCAGCCATCCGATTTCACGCAAGGCGATGTCACTTCTACCGGCATAGCGACGGATGTGGCCATCAACGGCAATGGGTTCTTTGTAGTCGAGCAGAACGGAGTGCAGAGCTACACGCGAGCGGGGAATTTTGAAGTCGGAACCGATAACCTGCTTGAAACCGCCGACGGTCAGCAAGTGCTGGGATATCAGGCAGTCAAAGGGGTCGTCAACACCAGTCAGGGACTCGGTACGCTCGCCCTCGGAGCCGGAACGAGTAGTCCTGCTACTCCTACCGCCAATATTTCCATGACGACGAACCTCGACGCCACCGGCGGAGTCGGCGCCACCTACTCAACGCAAGCCACCATTTACGATTCGCTTGGCGCCCCTCATCAGCTCACGTTCACCTACACCAATACTGGAACCAATACCTGGAGCTATCAGGTTTCGATCCCCGCAAGCGACCTCAACCCAGTCAATGGCACCGCGCAGACTGGAATCTTGTCGACCGGGACCCTGACTTTCGACGGCAACGGAAACCTACTTTCCGACACGATTGGGAGTGGATCTGCAAATACGCCCCCGGTCAATATCACGGGCATCAGTATCAGCGGATTCGCGGATGGAGCGAGCACCCAGAGTGTGAACTGGAACTTGCTGAATGGGTCGACACCGATGATCACACAGTTGGCGGCCGCTGATAGTACGGCGTCCATCCAACAAGATGGCACCAGCAGTGGCACGCTGGAAAATTTCAGCATCGGCTCCGATGGAACGATCACGGGAGCTTTCAGTAACGGAACGACCGCCGTGCTCGGACAGATCGCGCTCGCCAGCTTTGCCGACGAGCAGGGTCTTTCTCGGAATGGCGGTAACGATTTCTCGCCGACTCTGGCATCGGGCCAGCCCACGATTGGCGCGCCAACAACTGGCGGCCTTGGCACGCTTTCGGGAGGCGCTCTCGAACAATCGAACGTCGACATTGCCACCGAATTTGCGAACTTGATCGTTGCCCAGCGGAGCTATGAGGCGAATGCCCGCGTTGTGACAACGTTCGACCAGGTCGCGCAGGACACAATTAACCTCAAGCAATAGGCGCCGACGCCGATGTGTGAAGGGTCAGGGGCCGCGGGAACAACCCGCGGCCCTTATAAGAAAGTCTCAATGAGAACGCTCTTAGATGAACGCAAGCGGTTGTCTTCTAGCTTGCACGGATAGCCAGAAAGCAGCGAAACGCTTGGCCAATCCATGATTTGGCCGCGTTTAGCGGGTCTCCCTTTTGTGCAATCGTCCTGCCGGCTCTGGGCATCCGGCTTGCACTCCTGTTTGCATGATCGGATTACAGGCTGAGCCGTCGTACTCGAATGCTTCGAAGGACGGTGATCAAGGGGGAACCGCGAGATTATCTCCGCCCGGCGCGGTCAAGAAGCGGGCGGCGAATAAGAAAGGCTGGATTTATGTCGCGACCGCGATCGCGATGGCGACTGGATGTTTCTGGTTGTGGCCGGGCAGTCACGCCAATGTTGCGGCGACCCAAGGCACGCCTGAGGCCACGCTGGTTCTTGAAACGTTTGTAGTCAATGTTGGCGGCGCCAGTGCGCGTTCTTACCTGCGGGTTGGTGTCACGCTCGGTTTGTCACGCCCGCCGGGCAAGAAAGAGGAAGCGCCAGTTGCTCTGGTGCGCGACACCGTTCTCGCTGTCCTCGCGAGCGCGCAGCCAGAAGAGTTACTCGCAGCAGACGGCAAGCAGAAGCTCAAAGAACGAATACTGAGAGGCTTGCAGGAACGCGCGCCCGCACTCGGAGTGGAAAATGTCTACTTCACGGAATTTCTGGTGCAGACGTAATGGGCGCCGCGGCTCAACCTAAGCCTGAAATCCCCACAGCGGATCCCTGGACGCGCGTCGAAGGGCTGCCCTGTGTGCTGTCGATCGAAATTCCGGTTCCTGACTTTACGGTTGCCGATCTGGTCGCGATGGAGAATGGCCGTCTGGTCGACACACGCTGGGTGGTCGGCGAAGACGTGCCGCTGCGCATCAATGGGGCGCTGATTGCCTGGAGCGAATTTGAAATTGTGAACAATCATGTTGCCGTGCGACTGACGGAGTTGGCCTGAATGAAAATTACGCCGACGCACTTGATGCTGGTTGCCCCCCCCAACCCCGTTCCGCAGGCGTTGCCGGTCGCGTTCACGATTGTCCGGCGGAAGCTCGAAGGATGGTGGGGAGCACTGAAGTCACGTACCCACGGAGCTCCGAAGCTGCTTCGGGTGGGGGAAACGCGCGCGCTCGGCGATCGACGGTTTGTGGTGGTCGTCGAATTTGAACGAAAAAGGTTCTTGATTGGCTCCAGTCCGTCTGCGGTGACACTGCTGGCGCGCTTGCCCGACGCGACTCCGATCTCGAGGGCCGATGGCGGCGGAGATACATCCGAGGAATCGCGGTTATGACGACGACGCAAAGACGCTCAAGATGCTGGTACGCGGTCGTGCCGTTTTCCCTCGGCCTTGCACCCGATCTATGGGCTCGCTCTCAGGTGCAAAGTCCGTCGGGCCTGTCGCTCAACGGCCTTCCGGTGAACTCCGTTCCGTGGAACATCGTCGTTCTGCTCACGCTGCTGACCCTGTTGCCGACGATCGTGCTCTGCATGACACCTTTTGTCCGGTTGCTGGTCGTGTTCCATTTTCTGCGGCAGGCGTTGGGTACGCAGACTGCGCCTTCGAACCAGATGCTCATCGGGCTCGCGCTCATTCTGACTTTTTTTCTCATGCAGCCGGTGGGAGCAGCCATCTATTCAGGTGCGCTCGTTCCGCTGGATGCGGGGAAGATCACGTCGATGGTTGCGCTCGAGCGCGCGGCTGCACCGCTTCGGCACTTCATGCTGAAGTACACCCGGGAAAAAGATCTGGCGCTGTTTGTCGAGCTGGCGCATGTGCCGCGCCCGGCCGGGCCGGACGATCTTGGCATGCGCGTGGTTGCACCCGCCTATCTTCTGTCCGAATTACAAGTGGGATTTCGCATCGGCGCCGCATTGTTTCTTCCTTTTCTGGTAATTGACCTGGTTACGGCCGCGATTACCACCTCGGTTGGGATGATGCAGTTGCCTCCGGTCGTCATCTCGACCCCACTCAAGATTCTCTTATTCGTGGTGGTCGACGGCTGGAATCTGCTGATCGGCTCCCTCATGCGGAGCTTTAGTTGAAAGGCACAGATGGAGACTTCGGAAATCATCGGTCTGCTTCGTAACACACTTGCGATGGCTTTCCTGCTGGTTGCGCCGTTGCTCGCGATTGCCACGCTGATTAGCCTGCTGGTGAACGTCGGACAGGTGCTGACTTCTCTGCAGGATCAGACCATCTCGACCGTGCCGCGACTGGCCGCGGTGGCGACGGCAGCGTTGCTCCTTATGCCATGGATGTTGCGGCGGCTGATGGTTTTCACGATCGGCATGTGGAGCGACTTCCACTCGCTTTTGCACTGAGATTCGCGGGATTCGAGTGAAGTTTTCGAAAATGACTGTTTTTGCCAACCTTGTTGGGGTATCGATGGACGGGGCGCTTCCTGGCACGGTGCTCACCTGGATGATTGCGCTTGCGCGCGTCAGCGGACTGCTGGTCGTTAGTCCTTTTCTCGGCAGCGTTGCTATTCCGCTGCGCGTCCGAGCGGGACTTGCGTTTCTGCTGACGGTGTTTCTTACGCCCTTCGTGCCGGAAATCCCGTCCGGTTTGGGAGCACCGGGCATTGCCATCCTGCTCGGCGAAGAGTTCGCCATCGGCTTTGTGCTTGGCTTCACGATGCAGTTCGTCTTTGAGGCTGCTCAATTGGCGGGACAGGTTTGCGGAGTGCAAATGGGCTACTCGCTCGCGAGCGTCCTCAATCCTGACAGCCAGGCCGATTCGCCGGTGCTGGCCACGCTCTATCAACTGGTCGTGCTGCAGCTTTTCATTCAACTCAGCGTGCCGCAGTGGTTGCTGCGCGGATTGGCGCGGACGTTCGCGTATCTGCCGCCCGGGCGCTTGTGCCTGACCTGGCCCGCAATCTCAGCGCTGCTGGTTTTCAGTTCCAGCATGCTGGTAGCGGGCCTGCAGATTGCGGCACCGGTCGTGGTGGCCAGCTTGTTCGCCGATGTGGCTCTGGGATTTCTCGGCAAGGCCTCGCCGCAGCTGCCGGTGCTGTTTATCGGCATTTCTCTGAAGAATGTCCTGGGCCTGGCATTGCTGATGGGGGCGATTTCGTTCTGGCCGCGCTTTTTCGATGCGCGCTTTGCCGCGGCACTCGACGCTTCGGAAAGGATTTTGAAACTCGCGCACTGACCACGTTTCGTTATGGCCCAATCCAACCAGACCGAGCAGGCGACACCACGTCGGCGCGAGAAGGCGCGCGAGAAAGGACAGGTCGCGCGCAGTCGCGACCTCATCGGCGCGTCGGCGGGAGTTGCGGCCACGCTGGTTCTCGTCACCGAGATGTCGAGCTTCCCGCTGCTGTGGCGATCATTCCTTCGCGATTGCGTCGAGGGGGGTGCTTCCGGGGCGTTGCGGATGGACAGTCTGTCCGCGCTCATTACGCATTCCAGACTTCTTGCGGGCGTGGCCGCCGCGCTCGGGCTGAGTTGGACGGTTGCGATCTCATCGGCCCTGGCGCAGGGAGGGCTGGTTTTCGCTCCAGCATCGCTGTTGCCGACGCTCTCACGCGTTAGCCCGGCAGCCCGGCTGCAGCAGCTATTCTCGATTACCGCATTGCGCTCGCTGCTCAAGTCGCTGCTGCCAGCGTCTGCCGTTGTCTGCATGGCGGTGAGTTGCCTGCGGCGCGACTGGTGTTCCTTGGTGACACTTTCCTCGCGCAATGCGCGAGGCTTGACCGGATTTGCCGCCAATCGCGTTTTTGAAATGGCGTGGAAATCGGCGCTGGTGCTCCTGTTGTGGGCCTTGCTCGACTATTTGTTCGAGCGGCGTCATCTGGAGAGCGAGCTGAAGATGAGCCGGCAAGAATTGGTTGACGAATATAAGGAGAGCGAAGGCAATCCGGTGATCAAGTCGCGCATCCGGCGCCTGCAGCGTCAGGTACGGCGACGGCGCATGCTCGAGGATGCCAAGCGCGCCACAGTCGTCATCACGAATCCCACGTCTTACGCGATCGCGCTCGAATACCGTCCCGATATGCCGGCGCCGGTCGTGGTCGCGAAGGGGCGCGACCGGCTCGCCAGCGAAATCAAGGAGATTGCGCGCTGGCACAACATCGCCATCGTGGAAAATAAACCGCTGGCACATCTGCTCTACCGGAGCGTCGAGATCGGCGGAAGCGTTCCTCCGAAACTCTACGCGGTTGTCGCTGAAGTCCTGGCGGCGATCTATCGCGCGCAGGCGCGCGCCCTTAACTCCCGGGCGCCGGGCTCCGGCTCCGTTCCGCTCGCTGGCCGCTCTCTCGCCGATCCATCTGAGGTACAGCGTTGATGCCCGCCGCAGCCGCCACCGCACCCGCCCGCAATCCGCTCAGCGAGTGGATCGTCCCACTGGCCGCCGTGAGCCTGGTTTTCGTCATGCTCGTTCCGCTCCCAGCGCTGGTGCTCGATCTCTTGCTGGCCACCAGCATTGCGGCCTCCGTGCTGGTGCTGCTGAGCGCGCTTCAGATCCTGCGCCCGGCACAGTTCTCGGTCTTTCCCAGTCTGCTGTTGCTGCTCACCTTGTTCCGGCTTTCGTTGAACCTTGCTTCAAGCCGCCGCATTCTGTTGCACGGAAATGAAGGCGCGTCCGCGGCCGGACGCGTGATCGAAGCCTTCGGCCAGTTCGTAGTGGGCGGCAATTATGTTGTCGGATTCGTTCTTTTCCTGGCGCTGATCGCGATCCAGTACATCGTGGTCAGCCACGGCGCGGTGCGCACGGCCGAAGTCACGGCACGTTTCACTCTCGATGCTTTGCCTGGCAAACAGATGGCCATCGATGCCGACCTCAATGCAGGGCTGATCGATGAGCACCAGGCGCGTGCGCGGCGGGATCAGGTGGCGCGCGAAGCCGAGTTCTACGGAGCGATGGACGGCGCGGCCCGCTTCAACCAGCGCGACTCGATTGCCACCATTCTGATTACCGCCATTAATATTCTCGCCGGTTTCCTCATCGGAGTCTTTCAGCTTGACATACCTTTCCGAGAAGCGCTGAAAACTTACACTATCCTCACGGTAGGGGACGGACTGGTGACGATGATCCCATCGCTGCTGGTCTCGATGGCGGGGGGCATGGTCGTTACGCGGGCGTCGTCGGGTTCCACGCTTTCCGTCGACTTGGGAACCCAGCTCCTTTCGCGTCGCAGGCCCTTGCAGATTGCCGCTGGTGTGATGGCCGCATTGGCCATGATTCCCGGCTTGCCGAAATTGTCATTTCTGGCGATCGCCGGCTTTGCCGCATTCCTGTCATCGCGCCTTCCGGCGGCGCCGAAAGAAGCAGAAAAAGACCAGACCGGCGTGGGCTCGTCGCCCGGAAAAGAAAAGAAAGGTGCGAAGAGCGACTCGCTCGAGGACCTACTGAAGCTTGACGAACTATCGCTCGAAGTGGGCTACGCGCTGGTTTCGCTGGTCGACGCACAGCAAGGGGGACAGCTTCTGGCGCGCGTCAAGTCACTGCGTAGCACCCTAGCACTGCAACTTGGCTTCCTTGTTCCGCCGATTCACATTACGGACAATGTCCGGCTGAAACCTCGCGAGTATGTAATTTCGCTGCGCGGTGTCGAAATTGCACGCTGGGAGATGCTCGACGACCGTGTGCTCGCCATCAGTTCTGAGCTGACGCCTCCGCCACTCGCCGGAACTCCGACTCGCGAGCCCGCATTTGGAGTGGCCGCTCTTTGGATCGATCGCACTCTCGAGTCTCAGGCGCTTGCAAGCGGGTATGCAGTTGTCGATCAGACTTCGGTGCTCTCGACGCACCTCGCCGAAGTCATCCGTCAGCACGCCTACGAACTGCTTACCCGGCAGGAGACCAAGCGGCTGCTCGACCGGCTGGGCGAAAGTCATCCCAAGCTGGCCGAGGAACTGGTTCCGAAAACACTCTCGCTGGGCGAGGTGCAGAAAGTTCTGCAGCAGTTGTTGCGCGAGCAAGTCTCGATCCGCGATCTATCGACCATTCTCGAGTCGCTTCTTGACGTGTCGGTTTCCACCAAGCACCCCGTGCTGCTGGTGGAAGCATCGCGGCAGGCGCTGGGCCGGGCGCTGGTTCGCCCGCTGCTCTCCGACGATGGTGGCTTACGCGTGCTCACGCTCGATCACACGATCGAAGAAGAGCTCAACCGCGCGTTTGCGCCGCAGACCGCGCCTGCAACGAGTACGGGTCTGCAGCCTTCTTTTGTCCGGCGCGTACTCGATAGCCTCAAACAACTGGGGGGGGCGCAAGTGGCGCAGACGGCGCCGATTTTGCTTTGTCCCACTCCGGCGCGCTTCCATCTGCGGCGCCTGCTCGAGCCCTTTTTGCCGAAGGTGGTCGTGCTTTCGCCGCTCGAAATTCCTCCCATGGTTCCGGTGCAGTCTTTGGGGACGGTTCGATGAAAAACTTTGTTTCGACAAATGCACTTAAGAAAGTGTCTTCCACACGAGGAGTCCAGCATGCCGAAACGTGCTGTTGAAGCCTATCAATCCGTCTTGGCCGAGGCCGAACGTGAACGCATCCTGCTGGAGCAGTTGCCGCAGGTGCGATATATCGCAAGGCGGATTCATGAGCGTCTGCCACGTCATGTTCCTTTTGAAGATCTGGTTCACGCCGGAGTTGTCGGGCTGATCGATGCTTTCGGCAAGTTTGACCAGTCTAAGCACGTGCAGTTCAGTTCTTACGCCAAGTTCAGGATCCGGGGAGCGATCCTCGATAGCTTGCGAGAACTCGACTGGAGTCCGCGCGAATTGCGCCGCAAAGGGCGGCAGGTGGAAGAGGCACATAGCCAGCTCGCTTCCCGTCTCGGACGCACACCCACTGAGAACGAACTGGCGCACGAAATGGGGCTGCGGCTCGATGAACTGCAGGCATTGCTGGCTGAACTCGATTCACTCGAGATCGGAAGCCTGCGGGTCGAATCCCCACATGATGGCAAGGAGGAAAATCTCGCCGACTCGGTTGCGTCGAAGCCCGAGGAAACGCCATTCTTTCAATGTCTCCGTTCCGAGTTGAAGGATTTGCTGGCGGAGGCGATTTCGGAACTGCCGGAAAAAGAGCAGCGCGTGCTTTCTCTTTACTATTTTGAAGAGCTCACCATGAAAGAGGTGGGAGCGGTACTCGGCATCGGCGAGTCGCGTGTTTCGCAGATTCATTCGCTCGCGATGGTTCGACTTCGCGCCCGGCTCAGTTTCCTGGATATAAACCTGGGACCTGTCCATACCAAAGGCGCGAGCGCGGGGTGCCCCTAGGAGAGATTGCGGCTTATGGAGAAAGTTCTAAACCAGCGCGAAATCGATGAAATGGTGCGGGCGGCGCGGTCGGGTGCAGAAGCATCCAGCAGTTCGAGCGGGCCAGTCGTGCAAGCGTGGGACATTCGACAAGCCGGGCAAATCGGGCGCGAGCAGCTGCGCGCGATCAACCAGCTTCATGAATTGTTTGCGCGCAATCTTACAACGTCGGCGGGCGGATTCTTAAGAGTTGTCTTTGACTGCAGTCTGGTTTCGGCCGAACATCTCACTTATCGCGAATTTCTGCAGCGTGTCCCGGACAAAACGTACCTTGCATCGTACAACGTAACGCCCTTTGGCGCCGTGGCGATCTTGCAGCTCGATTTGGGAATTGCGCTGCCCATCATTGACATCATGCTGGGAGGAGAAGGCAATTCAGGAGAAATCTCGCGCGACCTCACCGAGATTGAAAACCAGATTCTGGAAGGCATGGTACGCATTATCTGCCGGGATCTTCAGGCAAGCTGGCAGGCCATCAATCTCGAATTCGATTTTGGAGCTTGCCTGCAGATTTCGCAGGCCGTGCGGCTGATGTCACCCGACGAAAAGAATCTGTGTCTGAGTTTCGAAATTAGAATGTCAGACGCGCGCGGCACGCTAAACCTCGCAGTGCCAGCCCTGGTTTCGAATGCACTCCTGCGGAAGATATCCGCAGACAGTGGGTATCAGCGGCCTCGCAGTCCGATTGAATCCCGTTGTCAGATCCAGAAAAAACTTCTCGATTGCCAATTCTCGTTAGAACTGGCGTTGCAGGAACTGGATGTTCCTCTGGAGAGGCTGTCCCATCTGTCGGCCGGCGATCAGCTTGCATTTCGACGCCAGGCATCCGCGGCAGCCATTCTCGGGGTCGAAGACGTGCCGCTCTGTTCGGCAGCACCGGTGCGGGTCAACCTGCACCGTGGTGCTCGCGTCCTCGCGCTCGAACCTCAGCTTCTTTCGGCAGGTGAGCCATGAGTGACGGCGGCGCTTCAAACAAGATCAAGGGTGACTTCCAGCACTGGTTTGAGGCCTGGAGAAACTGTACACAGAACGTGCTGTCTCAAGTCTCCGGCAAACCCGTGGTTTTCGAAACGATCCTTGAGCCGCTTGCCGCCAGCGATTCCGACCAATGTTTCACGGTCGTCGCCGCAGGCTCAGTGCAGGGAGAGATGTCTCTGCGCCTATCGCAGAACGCGGCGGTTCGTCTTGCCCGCAAGTTTCTCGGGGAAACGGAGGCATCAACGGCGGAAGGAGGGGATCCCAAGAATACAGAGGCGCTCAGCAATGACGACCGCGAGGCGCTTGAGGAAATGTTAAGGCAGGTTGCGGGGCTGGCCGCGACCACAGCCGGGTCCGAACTGGGGGGCGAAGTACAGTTGCGGGTTTCGAGTACGGAAGCACCTTGGGCCCGAACCTCAGACGCGCTGGCCAGTATTCGAACGAGGGGCGAAGCCGGGACCGAGATCGCCATCGAGATCCGCATTAGTCCCGCCCTGGCCCACGCGCTCGCATCGCACGGTTCGGCAGTTCCTCGAGCTTCCGCTGCGCCAGAGTTGCGGGCTACCCCAGGAAATACCGCAACGCCCTCCTTTGCGTCTTCTTCCGCACTCGAACCGCCGGCAGCCGGTTATCAGCGTCTGCTCGATGTTGGGCTCGGCGTAAAACTGCGATTTGGAACCAGGCGCATGCTGCTGCGCGATGTACTCGCCTTGAGTTCGGGACTGGTGGTTGAACTCGATAACCCACTCAACTCGCCGGTCGATCTGCTGCTCGATGGACGGGTTATCGCTCGTGGCGACGTGGTTGTCATCGACGGCAACTATGGGTTGCGTGTGAGCGAGGTTGTCGAACCTTCGCCCACCAATACGCCTGTCTGAGAGTCGTGTTATGGGAACTACTTTGCAAAGGACATTGCCATGCTGGACCTTCTCAAACCATTTACCCGGTCTGTAAATTGGATCAGACGCCTGCATTCGGATAACAATCGCGCCGAATGCGCACTCCTCTCGTGCTCTGGCCCAAAAACATTCCTGCAACGCCTCTATCGACACGACACAGGAACAATCCTTCATGGACAATTCTATTGTGGGCCTCATTGCCTCGAAACGGCGCTGGTCGGGCGAATAGCGCGTTTGCGCACAATGTCTCCTTCGGTTCCGGCACCGAATCGAATTCCGCTCGGGCTTCTAATGGTCGCGCGCGGGAAGCTCACACACCTCGAAGTTCGGGCAGCGCTCGAGGCCCAACGCCGTGCTCGCTATGGAAGAATCGGAGAGTGGTTTGAGAAACTCGGGTTCGCCACCGAGCAGGACGTGACGACAGCCCTTGCCTTGCAGTGGGGATGCCCAGTTGTGTCCTCGCTCGACTTGGCGGCAGTGAATTTACCGGGAATTATCCCGCTTCCTATCCTGGAGGCGTTTCAGATGCTGCCCATCAACTTTGTCGCCGCGACCAACACGCTCTACATCGCATTCGGAGAACGCGTCGATCACGCAGCGCTGTTCGCCATCGAAAAAATTCTCGATTGTCGCATCCAGCCTTGCGTGACCCACCGCAGAAGTGTTGCCGGCCAACTCGAGTCGATGCGCCAGTTAAGCCATCCGGGCGATGTAGAATTCCACACGGGCGACTTGAACGAAATGGCCCGAATCACTTCCAGCTATGTGCACCGGCTTAGCCCCGAAGAAGTCCGGCTCAGTCGGATTGGGCGCTTTATCTGGTTACGGCTGAAACCTAGCTCAGGGTCCGTCAACCTTCTTTTTCACATGTCAGCGCCTGCAGGGCAGCTCAACACTTCCGCGTTCGCGTACTCGTCGAGGTCGCCGTCTTTGTCAACCCTCGCACGTATCCCGCAAGGATCGCAAAACAAGAACGGCCGCTCACAACGTTCGCTTGAATAGCGGCACCGCCAACCCCAGGGTAAGGAGGGCAAAGAGGGATAGGAAGAGAAGATCCGGGGCTATCGCCGTCAGGCCAGTCTCTTTCAGCAGAAGCGATTTGAACCCGTGGACCGCATACGTAAAAGGATCAACGATTGCGATCGCCCGCAACCATCGTGGAAAAGCCTGAATTGGATAAATAGACCCGCTTGGGAAAAACAGCAAGGTGTTCAGAATTCCGAAAGTGGCTCGTGGTACGAGCGGATCTTCGACGCGTACCATCATCAGGAACATCATCGTATTGAAGGCGGTCGCCGTAGCCACGATCATCAGAAGCAATCCCAGGATAGTTTCCAGATTGAAAATGGTTCCTACGCCCGCCAGAAGGGACCCGATCATTGTGATTACGATGCCGGTCAATATTCCCTTGATCGCGCCTGCGCCATTCAATCCGAAAACCAATTCTGTCTTCGTGATCGGAGTTACAAGATAGCCCTCGTGCACGCCACGGGCCTTGTCGTCGATGTATAACATTCCGCCGCCGATCATTGCCGAGACGAACATTGCCAGCGATATCGACCCGGGCAGCAGGAATTTCATGTACTCGATGTAAGGATATAGTTCGACAACATCGAGCGCGGTTTGTTGAAGCAGACGAGGCTGAATGTCCGGTTGGTTCAAAGCGTCGGTGAGGGTGGTCATGCTGTCTTCCAGCGTCGAACTCATGAAGTTGTCGCTGTTGTCGACGACGAGCGCGATCCGGGGATGGTTCTTCTCATACACCATCTTCGAATACTGTGGGGGGATGATGACCGCCCCCTCGATCTTGCCGTTGCGCACGTCTTCGCGCGCCTGAACCTCGTCATCGTAGGGAACGGTAACAAAAGTCCGCGCCGTGGCCCGCACTGAATCGAATGCTTCCTTTATGCGGATGGCTTGTGTCCCATGGTCTTCATCCACGATCCCCATCCTGGCGTCGCGAATCTTTCCGCCGAAGGCGTTGCCCAGCACGATAAGCTGGACGAGCGGGAAAATCATGGACACCATCATCAGTGTTGGTGAACGGAAGAACTTGCGCATCTCGCGCTCGATAATCGCTAGCGTACGATTCAAGGTTGCATCCCCGGACGTGGCGGCATTACAAATGAGTACGATTTCACCAGTTCATCGCGCAGCTGCCGACCCGTGTAATGAACGAAGACGTCGTCCAGCGTTGTGTTCTGCACGGTGAGAGTTTTGAGGACGACCTTCGATACAACTGCCATCTCTACCAGATCCGTTGTTGTGCCGGACCCATTCGCCGTGAGAACACGAAACATGCCCGCGCTTTCGTTCTGGACGGAAGTGACTCCGGGTAGACCCCGAAGGCGCTCCTCCCAATCGGCAGGGGGATTGTCGAATTGCACCTCGATCACGGTCGATCCGGGAACGGTTGCCTTCAATGCCTCGGGCGTGTCGAGCGCGACAAGTTTTCCATGGTCCACGATCGCAATGCGGTTGCAGAGCCGGTCGGCTTCGTCCATGTAATGCGTGGTGATCAGCACCGTCAGCTTGCGTTTGGACTTGATGTTAGCCAGCATCTCCCACACGGCGACGCGCGACACGGGGTCGAGGCCGGTGGTTGGCTCATCCAGAAAAAAAATCTTTGGACTGTGCACGAGGCCGCGTGCAATTTCCAGACGGCGCCGCATGCCGCCTGACAGCGTTTTTGTTTGCGCATCCCGCCACTTCGTCAAGTCAACCGTCTCAAGCAAGTCATCAATCGCTTCTTTGCGCCGCTTCGGCGGGACGTCGTAGAGCTTCGCGTAAATCGACATGTTCTCTTCCACGGTCAAGTCCAAATCGCTGGTCAGAGCCTGAGGGATCACGCCAATCGTTCGCCGAGCCGCATCCGGGTCCCGACTCACGTCGTGGCCTGCGATCCGCGCCGCACCGGAAGTAATTGGAATGAGGGTGGTCATCATGCGGATCAGCGTCGACTTGCCGGCGCCATTCGGGCCCAGAAGCCCGAAGATCTCGCCTTCTTTCACAGTGAAAGAGACATCGTCCACTGCCGTGAAATCGCCGTATTGTTTAACAATATGTTGGACTTCGATAGCATTCGGAGCATCAACCGCAACTTCGCCGCGCAGGCTCGTTTCGGCGGATGCAACACTCAGGCCGTTCGAGGTTTTCGGATTAGCGTTATTCCCGTGCTGGTTCATGGTTTCCCTTTGGATTCCGCGGTCCCAACTTCGGAATTCGCGGTTAACAGAGCTGGAGGAACCAGCACCTCGGCCGTCATTCCCGGCACGTACGCACCTTTCGGATTGTCCAGACGGACCTTCAGGAGCAATGTGCGAATGTCCCGTTTCCTGCGACCGACGTCGCGCTGCGTGGCAAAGTCAGCTTCCGCTGCTTTATAGAAAACCTTTCCCCGAATCTCAGTTCCTCCGGGCAACCGTATCTTCAGAGTGTCGCCAAGTCCAATGTGATCCGCATCTGTCTCCGGGATCGCAGCGCGGACCCATGTGTCGCTGAGGTCCACCACCGTCACGATCGCTTGACCGGCCATAACGACCTCGCCCTCACGAGCGGCTCTCACCAGCACCGTCCCTGTAACGGGGGCATAGATTTTTGTATAGCCCAATCGAACTTCCGCTTCCTTCAACTGCGCGATCGCATTCTCCGTTTGCGCCCGGGTTGAGGCCACTGTACTCGCGGCAGCGGTCGCCTGATTGGTACGGGCAATGGCGGAGTCTAAACTCGCTTGCGCCGCCGACACCTGGTCTTTCAGCGACTGGACGCTCGCTTCCTGCGCCTTCTGGTTCATCTCCGCCTGCACTTTCTCCTGCTCCGAGGCCACGCCGGCTTCTGCGAGGCCAATTGTGCGGCGGCTGTCGCTTTCGACGCGGGTAAGAGTGGCTTCGGCCTGTGCAAGTTGCGCGCGCATAGACTGCAACTGCGCCTGCGCATTTGATACGTCGCTCGAGGTCGATCCCTTGGTGGATTTCTGCGTGTATTCGTTCGCGCTGACCTGCGAACGCAGGCTTGTAATAGTTGCGGCCGCAGCGCGCTCCTCGGCCTCAAGCTCGGACGGATCCAGCACCGCGATGAGGTCGCCCTGCTTTACTTGCGTTCCTTCTTCTACCAGCAGTTCTAGAATGCGGCCCTGGATCTGCGGACTCACTACGATCTGATTCGCATCCACGGTCCCCACCAGCACGAGGTCACTGCCGCGCGGAGTCGAGAAGAAATAATAGGCCGCAGAAATTGCCACGACGATTCCCAGCAAGATCAGAAATTTGTTGCGCGCATTCATTCCAATCTCCTACGCTTTCGAAGCCCTGGAATTCGCTACTTGTGAAACGTTTTCGCGAAACAACGCTGCGGAAATGAATTCAAGGACGAATTTTCGACGCTCCGCGACTCTTTCCTGCGAGAGAGGATCAAGCCGCAGCAGGGTCTTCATCGCGGGCGCCGTACTGAAATAGAAAATGATGATTCCCACAATGGAGGGTAGAAAGTCCATGGGATTCACCAGCCGGAATTGCCCATTTTGCGCTCCTTCCCGCAATATCTCAGCCACGCGGCGATAAATCGGAGCGAAATACTCTCGCGCAATCCGTAACATCTGGGGACTTCCTTTCGCGCCGACACGCATCCATTCTCCCTGCACGACACGAGGGAAGCTTGGATTGGCTGCTATGTAATCGAAGTATGTCCCTACGTACTCGAGCATTTTGTCGCACGGCTCAAGATCGCTTTCGAGTACGGGCATCACACGATCGCGCAATCCGC
Organism: Terriglobales bacterium; assembly: GCA_049509215.1. Taxonomy (GTDB): domain Bacteria; phylum Acidobacteriota; class Terriglobia; order Terriglobales; family Acidobacteriaceae; genus Acidiflorens. Next base: position 40,881 of record JBELAC010000001.1, on the reverse strand, counting down.
TGAACACATGATCCAGCGCAGCTTCGTAGAGAGCATCCTTGTCTTTGAAGTAGTAATAAAGAAGCGCCTTATTGACGTGCGCCACGTGCGCAATCGCATCGGTCCGGGCGCCGGCAATGCCATGCTCGGCGAACTCAGCTACCGCCGCTCGAAGGATCGCGGCGCGGCTTTCTTCGGGCCGACCGCGTGTTCCATAGCGTGCCCCTGCATGCGGGAAACGCGCTTTTGCCTTCTTGGGGCTCCAGGGCCTCTTTTCCGTGCCGCTTTTTGTTGTGGCTGATGTCCTCATAGCTTGAGTAACTAGTTAGTTAAATTGTAATGCATTCCCAGACTGCATGGCAAAAGAATTCTGACTGCACGCTCGATCGCGCCGACCTAGGACTTCCAGGTTTTTCTTGCGTGGTAAATGTCACTGCCGTCGCAGGGTGAGGGGGAACTTGCCCTGCATTGATGACAATAGCAGTAAGTTGTTTGATCCCAGGTCATGTTTACTGGTCGTCGCGGAATGCAATTGTTGTCCTCCTTAATTTGTCCGCGGAAGCCTGATTGTGATCGCAATCACAGACTGCTGGAGGTTGGACGGGCCAGCATGGCGCAGAGGTTTTATGTCAGAAGATCCATTTCTTGCCATGCGGCAGAGCATCATCAATGGCGCACCCGACACGGCGTCGGGGCTGGCGCAGCAGGCTATCGCGGAAGGTGTTGCCCCGTTGGATGCGATCAACAGCGGCTACGTCCTGGGCATGCGTGACGTGGGTGAACAATTCGCACAGGGCCAAATGTTTCTGCCCGACATGATGGCGTCAGCCGAGGCCATGCGCTCGGCGATGGCGATCCTCGAACCGGAACTGAAGAAACTCGGCGCGGAACGTCCCATGGCGGGCATCGTGGTCCTGGGTACGACAAAAGGGGATATCCACGAGATTGGAAAGACACTGGTGGGAACACTGCTGACTGCACATGGCTTTCGCGTGCACGATCTCGGGGTCGACGTCGCGGGCGAAAAGTTTGCCGCCAAAGCTCACGAACTTCGCGCCCACATTGTAGGGGTCTCGGCCCTTCTGACGACGACCATGCGTAATCAGAAGGGTGTAATCGAGTCGCTGGAGAAAGAAGGCCTACGCGCAAATGTCAAGGTAATGGTGGGCGGAGCGCCGGTGACGCGGCGATGGGCCGAGGAAATCGGCGCCGATGGGTTTGCCAAGGATGCAATGAGCGCAGTTGTTCTGGCACGTGAATTGATGATCCCGAAAACACCGAACGCGGTCATAGAGCCAGTATGAGACCGAAATTCGCGCTGCTCGACAAGCCTCTTATCGACCGAATTCTTGATGAAGCATTTCAACTCATTCTTGGTCCAGGCGTGCGGGTTGCACCTTATGTAGTTGACCTGCTGCAATCGGCTGGCATCGCCGTTCACGACGGCGTCGCTTGCATTCCGGAAGCCATGGCACGGCGCGCCCTGGAATCCGTGCCCCAAGAGTTTTTTCTTTATGACCGCGGCGGCAGGCCTGTGGTGCGTTACGGAGGGAATGACGTTCATTTCGATCCAGGTTCGTCGTGTTTGAACATTCTTGATCCTGATACGCAGCAGGCGCGCCCGGCGCAATCGGCCGATCTAGTGCGGCTCGTTCAAGTGGCAGAAAAGCTGCCGCAATTTGCGGCGCAGTCCACGGCGATGGTCTGCAACGATGTGCCTGCTGGTATCGGCGACTGGTATCGATTGTTGCTGGTGCTTTGGTATTCGGAAAAACCAGTGGTCACAGGCGCCTTCTCCGCGTCAAGCTTGCATACACTCCTGGATCTGCTCGCGATCGAGAGTGGAGGCCGTGACGCCCTGCGCAGCAAGCCGCGAGCGATTTTCGACGTATGTCCTTCGCCACCGCTGAACTGGTCGGAATTTGCCTCGCAGAATATGGTCGACCTGGCGCGGGCGGGCGTGCCAGCCGAAATTGTCAGCATGCCGCTGGCGGGCGCTACGGCTCCGGTGACGCTGACCGGTTCCATTGTGCAGCACGCAGCCGAGTGCATCAGTGGAATTACAATCCATCAACTTGCGCAGCCGGGAGCGCCGATTGTTTGGGGAGGCGCGCCCGCGATCTTTGATATGCGGACGGGAAGGACCCCGATGGGTGCGATCGAAACGGCGATGCTCGACGTTGGGTGCGCGGAGGTTGGAAAATATCTCGGCCTGCCCACGCACGCGTATATGGTGGCTGGCGATGGCCGTATGATCGACGCTCAAGTAGAGATGGAAAGTGGTATGTCGGCGATTCTAGGAGCGATGGCTGGAATCAACATGATCTCGGGCGCCGGAATGTTGGATTTCTTGGCCTGCCACAGCATTGAAAAGCTGGTGATCGATGCCGAGGCCATTGCGTCGGCACAAAGGCTGATAGAAGGGATCGAACCGCGCAGCGAATCGCTAGCCGTAGCGATGTTTGCGGAGACGGGTTTGAGCGGCGATTTTCTGAAGTTGAAAGAGACGCGTGCGCTGTTCCGGAAGGAGCAGCATTTCCCGTCCAACGTCATCGACCGCGGACTTTCCGGTGTTGGCTCAGAAGACGTGCTGGGGCGGGCCCGGCAGAGAGTGGACGAGTTACTTTCCCATTACGAACGTAAACCGCTGCCGCCGGAATGCGAGACGGACTTGATCTCGTTCGCGCAATGTGAGGCTGAACGAGCCGGACTTGTAGGATTGCCAGAAGTCCTGAGGTCCTCCCCGGCGTGTAAAGACTAGGTTGTCTTTGCGTCAAGCTTCGCCGTTCCCGCTGGCTGCGGAAGTCGCTTGGTACAGGATGTTCGGCTCACGCCGCGTGGGGATCATGGGCATCATCTTCACTTTGCGGCGGGGTTTCGGAAGACGACGGCGGAGCAATGGCTTGAACTATGTTGTTCCGGACGGCGTAGAGAATTAATTCGCTGACAGAGTGTAGACTCAGTTTTCCCATAATGTTGCTTCGATGCGTCTCAGCGGTTTTGACACTAAGACCTAGCAACGAAGCGACGTCCTTTGTACTCTTTCCTTCCGCTAACAACTTGATGACTTGGCTTTCCCGCGGTGTCAAAGTGTCTTTCTCCAGCGATCGGTGGTTTCCTCTCAGATCGGAGCCCCCAGCCTGATTCATTTGCGGACTAAGGCACGCTGAGTTGCGCTGGATCGTTTCGATGGCGCCAACCAGTTCGCGTCCGGCGTCGGACTTGAGAATCAGTCCCTTGGCGCCCATCTGGATCGCGGTCTTCGTCGCCTGGTCTGTATCGTAGATCGTCAAAAACAGAATTTTCGCTTTCGGATTATCCTGCAGTATTTCCCGGGCGGCATCCAATCCGTTCATGTTCGGCATCCCGATGTCGAGAGCGATTAAATCGGGCTTTAACTCGTTAACTTTATGGACCGTATCCCGACCGTCCACTGCCTCGCCGCAAACTTCCCATCCAGCATGGGACTCAATGAGCGCGCGAATTCCCTGACGCACGATCTCATGATCATCGGCAATCAGAATCCGAAAATTTGGCATCTCGTTACCCTTCCGCAGACCGATCGGAATTGTTCGGCGACTCAACCGGAATCGAACCCTGTAACATCGCTACTCTTGTTTGTACGGGGAGGGGCTTGAATCCGTACATAGGGAGAAATCTGTAGCGAAAGAGCTAAAACAACCGACGAATCCTTTTCGGGCGTCCTGATCGAAGGGCGACAAAATTACTCTTGCACACTATAGAAGGAACGAAGAGCGGAGTGTCGCCAACTGATTCTTGTGACAACAAGGGCTATCTGCAGCGCAGGAGCAGTACCGCGGTGTCGCCCGAACCCGTGAAGATGCTGCCATGTTAAGGCTCCAGATTTTGTATAGCTAAAAGACGGTGGTCGCTGGATTCCTTGAAGTCCCTCCCTGGTGAATGGCGAGGGGCAAGCGTCGACCGGCCGTTTAAGCCTGCCGGCACCTGCCCGGAGGGGGGTATCTGAGGAAAACCACTTGATACTGAAGGCAGAATAGGGACAGTACAGGAGTTCAACAATCCCGCCAACCCTGTAGATCTCTGAAAGAGTGCGCTTTAGCCGAGGATGGCTCGATAGGTGGAACACCATTCGGCGGCCGAATGGGGAGAAAAAGAACGACCCGTCAATTTACAGCGCGGAAGGAGGGACGCTACCGGGATCACTGGATGGACGGTTGACGTGGAGGGTTTTATTGTCGGCAATGCGTGCGCGTAAGGAATCAAACGTAGCCGCGCATGCCGTGAAAGGAGCTCCAAGTGAAAAGCGAACTGAACTCCACCGACCGCCATAAATCAGATATGGAACTCGTGCGGAGGGCGCAGGAAGGCGATCCGGACGCCTTTTCGTCTCTGTTTAACGCGCATAAGACCAAGATTTACTCTCTGTGTCTCCGCATGACGAGCAATACGGCAGAAGCCGAAGACTTGACTCAAGACGCATTTCTTCAAGCATTTCGCAAGCTCGCCACCTTTCGAGGAGATTCTGCTCTCTCGACCTGGCTTTATCGAGTCGCGGTGAATACAGTTCTGATGCACATGCGCAAGAAAGGATTGCGTCCGGTTTCTCTTGATCAGCCGATTGAACACCAAGATGGAACCTTGAATCGGGAGCAGGGGAAACTCGACGACCGTCTGTGCGGTTCCGTCGACAGAATTGCTATCGCCCGTGCGATGAAGGAACTGCCGACCGGGTACCGCACAATTTTTATACTGCACGAGGTCAAAGGATACGAGCATCACGAGATTGCCCGACTTCTTCGCTGCTCGGTCGGGAACTCGAAGTCTCAGCTTCACAAGGCGAAAGCGAGAATGCGCGACCTGTTGGGGATCGAAAGACGTGAAGAGAGCGCCGGTGCAAACGCCAAAGTCGATGCGAAGCAGAAACCCGTGCGAAGCGAAACAGCGCCACTTCGCGGCGTGGTGTGGGTGGCGGCGAACGAATCTGCTTAGGCGCCTGTCAAGGGGCACACGGTGCATCGTCCGAATTGGCTTCCTTCAACACACATTTGGCGCTCGATCATCATATGGGGCGTGGAATGCAAGACAGCATAAATGCCTGACGTCGGCATCGTATCGCCCGATTTGTAAGTCTTGAACAACCCCATAACATCAGTCTCCGGTTACAAGTCTCGCCGGACGTTCTGTCGGCCTCAATACTAGAGGGTTGGGTTCAGACGGAAACACAACACGCTCTGGTGATCTTCATCGCGCAATCCTGTGCCGATCCATTGCCGAGAAGATGTTAGTGCAAGGCCCGGGGTCAGGACCCGAAGGATGTCAGACAATCTCCTCCGCGCTACTGAAACCGAAGGCCGACAAAGACTGAACCACTTGCGACTTCCCGCAGATTCTCGACATCTAAGGCTTGCAGAGTGTGGGCTGCAAGACTTCTAAACAGTTAGTAGTGTTTGTCGCAAGATTGTCATCGCGGCGACGATGATGGAGTTTCGCTGGAATGCGGGAGGCTCTGAATGTTGACCTTACAAACCGATGCCGCGGTCCGGCTCAATCTTCTTGAGCGGATTTTGGGAGCCCGCGGGCGAAGCGACGCATTGTTTGACGTAGTAACTCCAAATGCTCTGTACGACCGGCCGATTCCGGAACGTCACCGCATCATCTTTTATGTAGGACACCTGGAAGCATTCGACTGGAACTTGCTGCGGGAGCGCGTCGGTGGGGAGATTTTCAATCCTGGGTTTGATCGGTTGTTTGCGTTCGGGATTGATCCGTTGGATGGAGGATTGCCTTCTGACCAGCCTTCCGATTGGCCGTCGATGGAGAGCGTTCGCGACTACGTCGGAAGGATACGAGCCGCGCTCGATGAAAAGCTGGATAGCGATGGCGTGGGATTACACGCGAATGGACGCGACGGTTTTTCGCTCGACACGTTACTCAATGTCGCTATTGAACACAGACTGATGCATGTCGAAACGCTGGCTTACATGCTGCATCAGTTGCCGCTGGACAGAAAGATTCGTCAAGCCAGTTCGCAGGACTCAACCGCTGGTCCGGTCAATCACCGGATGGTTGAAGTCCCCGGGGGCTCGGTGACATTGGGACTTTCGCGTGATGGTCAGCAGTTCGGTTGGGACAACGAGTTTGAAGCCAATACGGCGCATGTGCCGGCTTTTGCGATCGATAAATATAAGGTGACGAACCGGCAATACTTGGACTTCGTCGCCCGCCGCGGCTATGAGACACGCTCGCTGTGGAGCGATGAAGATTGGGCTTGGAAAACTTCACACGGAATTTCTCATCCCGCTTTCTGGAAGAAAGCGGACGATCAGTGGCTCTGGCGGGCGATGTTTGAGGAACTCCCTCTCCCAATGGATTGGCCCGTCTATGTTAGCCACGCGGAAGCGGCAGCGTACGCCTGCTGGGCGGGGAAGTCACTTCCGACGGAAGAAGAATGGCAGCGCGCTGCCTATGGCATGCACGATGAAAGGGAATTGTTTTATCCATGGGGCAGCGGCGCACCTGGCGCAGAGTTCGGCAATTTCGATTTTGATCGGTGGGAGCCGGCGCCCGTGAATGCGTTTCCCCAAGGGAGAAGCGCTTTGGGAGTGGAAGACATGCTGGGTAATGGTTGGGAGTGGACGTCCAGCAAGTTCCGGCCGTTCCCCGGCTTCGAAGTATTCCCGTTTTATCGAGGGTACTCAGCTGATTTTTTTGATGGGAAGCACTTTGTCATGAAAGGCGGCTCGGCGCGAACGGCGGCGTGCATGCTACGGCCTACATTTCGCAACTGGTTTCAGCCGCACTACCAATATGCGTATGCGGGTTTCCGCTGTATAGAGCGCTGATGAGGAGCTAGATCATGATTGTCCCCGCGATTCCAGTAAGAGCTGCGCTCGATTTTGCTGACGACGTACGCTCGGGTCTCAGACGGCAAGGGCAAAAGGAACTTCCCTCCAAATATCTGTATGACGATGTGGGTTCTGCACTATTCGAAGTGATCAGTCATCTCCCCGAGTATGGTCTGACGCGGGCTGACGAGCGGTTGCTGCGGCGTCATGCGGATGAGATCGTGGACCGTCTTGTTGAACCCGTTGCTGTCGCTGAGTTGGGTAGCGGAAGCGGCAAGAAGACGCGCTGGTTGTTGGAAGCGCTCTGTCGCCGCCAACGCACCTTTTATTATCCGGTCGAGATATCTCGGGCAGCATTGGCAATGTGCGAGAGGGAACTGCAGGACATTGATTCGATCAGCATCCTGGGGTTTGAGCGGGAATATCTCGATGGCTTGCTGGAGGTTGCCGCTTGTCGCAAGCCCGGCCAACACTTGCTCGTTCTGTTTCTCGGCAGCACAATTGGCAACTTCGATCGACCAGCAGGGGTAGAGTTCCTGTCGGAGGTCCGGCGCATTCTTGAGCGTGGAGATTCTCTTCTGCTTGGGACGGACCTCGAAAAGCCAAGTGCGCAACTGATCCGGGCTTACGACGACGAACTCGGGGTGACGGCTGCGTTTAACCTCAATCTGCTTGCCCGAATCAACCGCGAGCTCGGTGCCGATTTTGACCTGGCCCAATTCGAGCATGTGGCGAAGATCAATAGAGAAGCGCGGAGTGTAGAGATGCACTTGCGTTCGAAGAGGCGACAGACTGTAACGATTTCGGAGGCTGAGGTCGAAATCGAGTTTCAAGAGGGGGAAACAATTTGGACGGAGAGCAGCCACAAGTATTCGGCCGAGGAGATGTTCCAGACCGCGATGGGAGCCGGATTCCGGTGTGACGCCCAGTGGATCGATGCGGGGTGGCCATTCGCTGAAAATCTGCTGATCGCGGTGTGAGTTTGTATTCAAGTTGAAAGGGCATAGGTTGTCTCAGTCGAGCTTGCTGGCGACTCATTATGGGCAGCATTGCCTTACACGATGATCAAATCGATCCATTGTCGAATTTCTCACTCTTTGCACGCAGTACCTGCACTCTCGACAACAGATACAGTATGGACCTGATTCCCACGAGAAACCCCGATGCTATGCTCCTCAGTGTGGTGAAACCTTTGCGCACAAAGGAGTGCGAATGCTCTGGACAATCTTCGTTATTCTGCTGGTTCTGTGGTTTTTGGGTTTGGTAACGTCCTATACGCTGGGAGGCTTCATCCACATTCTTCTGGCTCTCGCTGTCATCACGCTGATCTTCAATCTCATATCCGGCCGAAGAAGCGCCATCTAACGTGCCGCATTCCGCTTCGCATGTTTGCTATGCAATGCTTAGGAGAAAACGCTTATGAATAATCTATGGAAATTATTGTTGGGCACCGCGCTTTATGTTCTCGAGCAATCCGACCAGTCAACAAAAAAAATGCGAAACCGGGCCGCCGATAACATTAGTGACATTCGCGATTTTGCTCAGGACAGGTATGAAACGGCTTCAGACAGAGTTTCACGCGCCTCAAAAGCACTTCGCGGAGACGATGGTCAGATCCTTGGCAATGTAGTGAGCCTTGTGGTGGGCATCGGGGTTGGTGTCGGAATCGGTCTGATCTTCGCGCCAGCATCGGGCGAAGAAACGCGTTCAGCCATCGCAGACAAGGTTCAGGATTTCGGAACCAAAGTGAAGGATCGGTTCTCTTCCGAGGATTTCGAGGCGACCGGTACCAACGGATAAGTTGAGTTTACCGCCCATGCGTTTCAGAGCGGGATCACGGCGGTTGAAATCAAAAGACCAGTCTCTGGGCCCTGGGGTTGGTTCGCTCGTATACCCGCGGGGGCTTCATTCACATTCTGCTGGTATTGGCGATCATCCGTGATCTTAATCCGAATTATTCAAGGGCGCCGGCCCGTCATCTAGTAGGCTGCTGAAAACTCAAAAGTCGCCCCTATCCTGAAAGGGCGCAGAGCCGCACCGTAAGTTGCTACAACATCAGTCGCGGTTCTCTCGTCCCCGAAGCGTGGCTCCTACGAATTTACCGAGGTCTCAGTCGGACTGACCCGGGATGTTTGTACTTGGATAATGTTGTTCTGAATTGCATAGACGACCAGGTCCCGAATGGAATGGAAGCCGAGTTTGCGCATGATATTGCTGCGGTGCGTTTCGGCTGTCTTGGTGCTGAGGTTCAATACGCAGGCGACTTCCTTGGAACTGTTTCCCTCCGCCAGCAGTTGAATAACCTCGTGTTCCCGCGCAGTCAGTTTCGGCATGTTCGGAACTTCGTTCCGTGATCCATTGTGGCCTTTGTCCAGAAATCCGGCCAGAACCATCTCGTTGACCTTCGGCGTGAAAAACATGCGGTTGCGCTGCAAAGCTTCCACCGCTGACACCAGATCGCGAGCTGCATCCGATTTGAGTACGAAGCCACGCGCTCCCGCATCGAGAGCCTCCCGGATAACTTGATCCGCATCTGTGATCGTAAGGACGATGATCTTGTAGCCGGCATCGTGCTGCAGCAGTTGCCGGGTGGCAGCCAAGCCATTCAAATTCGGCATGCCAATATCAAGAATCACGACATCCGGCTTTAATGTTTTGGCTTTTTCGACGGCGTCTCGTCCATCAATTGCCTCCCCGCAGATTTCCCAGCCTTCATGTGCTTGCAGGAGCGTGCACAATCCGCGGCGTACTACTTCGTGATCGTCCGCAACCAGGATTCGCAGTTTCATGACTAGCCTCCGAGCGGAATTACTTGATGTATTTTGATGGTACCCGACGTCGTGTGAAATTGACATTTCTTGGTTTCACCATAAGTGTTTGGACGGATCGGACCCCAGACCAAAGGGTCTGTGTTGACTGGTTGCCTCGACCGCCCTTACCAAATCTCGCGCGATATTCGATTTAACAACATAACCCCTGGCTCCCGCTGCCTCTGCTTCACGCATCATCTGCCTGGAATCGTGCTGGGTCACCACTAGTATCTCGGGATGCGAAGCGTTCTTGCGGATCATCCGGCAGGCGTCCAATCCGCCTATCCTTGGCATACTTAGATCCAAAACGATGACATCAGGATTCAATTGACTTGCCTTCTCCACCGCTTCTTGGCCGTCGACTGCTTCGTCCACTATTTCCCAACCCGGATGTGAAGCGAGCAGGTTCATGATCCCCCGCCTTACGACAGGATGGTCATCAGCCACCAGGATGCGAACCGCCATAAAGCTCCCCAGATATCGAGAGTGTGCTGAAAGCCGGCTGATCTGCCCGCTTCTTAATCTTTAACACTTCCCAAGCTGGTTAAGCTCCAGGCTCAGCTCCCCAATAGTTTTCCGCAATCCGAAGTGGCAGAAATTACTGATCCGGAGCCCCGAAGCTTGATTGGATTGCAACGGCCATGAACGTAGTAAACAGTAGCAGAGAGCCGCCCTGCGTCGAATACAGTGAACCCTGTATGCTCGGCGACCGCAAAAACTCAGTTGGGAAAGTAGGTTTCTTCGCGAAGAAGGGCCGAAACTGCGTCCACGACGCAACTGATGTGAGTCTTCGGGCAGGTGCCCTTAATCCCGGCTTTCTGGGCTTCCGCCGACAGTTGCTTTGAGAGGTACAGAGTAACCATCAAAATCGGTGTTTCCGGTGATTCGCGAATGATCTGCCGCGCTGCTTCCAATCCATTCATTTCCGGCATTTGGAAATCGAGCACGATCAGATCGTGGTGGCCGTGTTCGAATCGCCGTACAGCGTCCGCTCCGTCGCATGCCTCGTCACAAACTTGCCAACCCTCCTGCTGCTCAAGGACGCCGCGAAGGCAACGCCGCACTACCGGATTGTCGTCTGCCAAAAGAATGCGGATCAATTGAAACACTCCTAAGTCCGCGCCACTGCTGCAAGAATTATTGTCTACCGTGCGCCGACAATACAGTCGGTCCCCAATAGAGACATGAAGCTAAAGCAGAAGGTGGAGTTTGGTCAGTCGGCCCTCCGCTTCGGACTAGAAACTAGGGCCGGCCGTGACGCCCCGCATTTTCGGAGGCTGCAGTCTGGTCTTCTTCGCTCGAGCGTTTCCGAGCAGCATCCTTTAGTTGGCCAACAGCATTCTGAACTTTTCCTTCAGCCTGTTTTGCGGTGCCGCGCAACTGCATTTTCGGAATGTCGGTCCATTCTCCAGCTTGGCGCTCGACACGTCCCGCAACGTCCTTTACGTTGCCTTCCGCGCGATCCTTGTTCATCTCATGCCTCCGACTTAATTTGTTTAAGTTCGTCGTTTATTTCCTAGATAGTCAAAAACGTTGTTTTGCGCAGCACGCTCGCGCTTCTAATTCCGCTCATTTTGACTGTCGACCGTGTGATCCGAAGGAGGGCCGCTTTCGCTGTCGTTTGAGTGAACAATCTCTTGATGTTGTGCCAACTCCCAGTCAGTTCTGAATCTCTGACGCACACTGATCAGTGTCTTTCAATTTGATTGTGATCCACGTCATTGTCCTCGCTGTCGTTTTTCCTAAACCACAGCCTTGTCAGTTTGCCTCCCGAGGCCAGGTTGAGCCATCGGGTGTACTCTCTAAATCCGCCCTCGCCTCGCGGTAGGGAGGAAATGCGCCGAAACTTCCGTAGGAAACGCTACGCTAGAAATATTTACACGCACCGCCCCTCGGGTTTTTCCTGTGGGATGAAACACTTAGGGTCTGGTATCAGACTTGCTTTGACTATTTCGAATTTCAAGGAGGCAAAATGGCTGAAGGCGCAAAATATGACTGGCGCGAGCTATGTGTGGCCGCTGCCAAGGAAGAGGATGCAGAAAAATTGACATGCCTCGTGAAAGAGATTATTGAAGCATTCGATCAATCTCTGTTGCAGCCGCGCCCGGCCGGCGGCTCGCAAACCTTTTCGTCCCCGAGTGCCACCGAATAAAATGCGCATGCCGATCAGCGTAATCGGAGATCCTCCCAACACTTGTTATCAGGCGGCCGGAGCGTTAGTACCTTCAGACCGCTGTAGCAACCGATGTAACTCTTTTTCGGGGTCCTGGACAAAGTGACGAACCATATTGGTCCCATAGCGCGTTAGGGTGGCAACATTGGTCCGTTGCTCCAGGCGGGCAAACACTGCGACGTACGCGCGCTGCTGCGATTGCCACTTTTGCCACCGCTCGCAATATCGGCATTGGTTGCGCACACTTTGACGGGGAGTGACAAAGGAACTTGGTAGCCTAACGCGCCCCGTTTCCGAACTCCTTGAATCCGCGACGACGAGGAATAAAGACGATAGGACTAAAAATGGCGCTCCGGTTAAGGAGCGCCGAGAGTTAACTGCGTTCGAAGGAGAGAGTCAATCTCTGCCGCGCCGGCCGGAGTTCGCAGCCCGCTTATTTGAGGCCCAATAGACCGTTAAATTGCTGGATGACCTGGTAGCACTCGCAGCTTGCTTCTTCGAGCAACTCTCGGTTCACGATGCGAACAGCGCCTCGGGTGTATTCGATCGTGCCCTTTCGCTGGAGAAGCGCAGCAGCCAGGCTGACACTCGGTCTGTCCGTTCCCAGCATGGCGGAGAGGAAGTCATGGGTGATACATAAGTGGCTGTTGTCGACGCGGTCCTGCATCATTAGTAGCCAACGAGCTAGGCGCTGTTCAATCCCATGAAGCCTGTTGCAAGCCGCCGATTGCGCCGCTTGCATACCCTGAATAACGGCATGCCGGCTCGAGAGATTCTGCAGATACGGACTCGATGCCATCGCATTTCGCAGTGCCTCAACCCGAATTCGAAATCCATCACCTGCAATTTGCACGACCGCGCGATGAGGATACCGGTCCAGACCAACCAGAGCAGGCGTCCCAACCAGTCCCTCGTTACCCACTACTCCTACCTCGACGGTCTTGCCTTCGCGGGTCACAACCACAAGAGAAACAAGACCGCGGTTTGGAAAGTGAACGAACTCCAGCTTTTCGCCAGGCTCATGGAGGCTGGTATGACTCGGGAGATACTGAAACGACAAAAGAGGACGCAGAGATTGATATTCAGACTCCGGAAGCGCAAGCAAAACACGATTGTTTACGAGCCTTCCTTCGTGATTCGTGCGTTCCCCGGGCAGTAACACTGGCTCCGGGCCGGGCAAAGACGAGTTGTCGAGGGCTGACTTATTGTGCACGGCACCTAAGATGCAGATTAAGAGCGGGGAGGGAGTCGGATTTTTGAAAATGCGCGTGCAATCCGACACTATCCCTCAGACCATACGGAGGTTTATGCGGACCTGGGTGATTCTCGAGGTCGATCCGGTTGAGCCCCAAAGAAATCGTTGCCGGAGGCAACCCAAGATGGTCCGCCAGCATTCTGAGTGTCACTTGTCTGGGGCGGATTGTGTTCCGGATGGGGCTCTGCCGGATCTCTTAAGGCCTGGCACGCGCTAGTGCACGGCAGAAGCGATCAGGCAAGGACGTTTTGGCTTACGCCACCCTTCTTCTTGACACCAATGGTGGAAGAGATGCCACAAGCCATTAGCGACTACTAAATCAATTGAGTACTTTTTTAATAATCATTTCTGATTTGCGTGGGCGTAATTTTCTGCGACTAGATTTTAGACCTGTCCCGGAGGCTGCTATGAGCACTGCTCGCATGCTGTTCGTCTTCGTGCTGCTGACTTCCTTCCTCACCCTGTTGTCCGCGCCCGCTCGAGCACAATACGGCGCCAGCCTGCAGGGAACCGTGCAGGATAAATCGGGAGCGATCGTTGCCAATGCCAGCGTAACGGCCACTGACAATGGAACCGGGATCGTCCATGCCGCAACGACGAATTCTTCAGGTTTCTACCGCATCTCCGAGTTGCCGCCCGGAACCTACACGGTGACGGTGGAAAAGAGTGGTTTCAAAAAGAGCGCGAACCCCGCTGTCTGGGTTCAAGCCGAGTTGCTGCGCGGATTGGATGTAATCCTCGAAATCGGTCAAGCGCAAGAGACGGTCAACGTGACTGAAACTATTTCGGCGCTCAAGACCGAGGATGCCACGATCAGCGGAACGCTCACAGCCGCCGAGGTCGAAAATCTTCCGGAGATCGACCGCGATCCCTATGAACTGATTCGCCTCGCTCCCGGAATTTTCGGACAAGGCGCCAATATTCAGTTGCGCATGACCGCCTATAACGCTTTCAACAAGCTCAATCTCGCGCCGTTCAGTTTTGGAAGCAACTCGACAATTGTCAGTTATTGTTGCGGCACAAACCCCACCGCCCAGCCGCTTTTCGGCACGGCAACCAATGGCTTGGCGGGACGCGTTCTAGAGCTCCAGGCGCGGCTTAGTTTCTAGTGCAAGATACCTCTGTTCGTCAGGCGATACACGATGAAGTCATCGCCTGACCCTCCTTTTTTCGTTGAGGGCCATTCATGGGAATGAACCGCCGATTTGTCCTTCGAACCGTTCTTTCACTCTTGCTCGCCTGGTCGCAGCCTTTCGCTCGGGCGGAAAGCGTCGCCCAGAATTCGGAAACTGTTGTCGTCGATGCCTCCACTCCCACGCATCCGTTCCCTCATTTCTGGGAAAAAATGTTTGGGTCCGGCCGCGCTATCCTCGCCTTGCGCGAAAGCTATCGCGATGATCTACGCAGCGTCAAAGAGATTACCGATTTCGAATACGTACGTTTTCATGCCATTTTTCATGATGAAGTCGGCATTTACGACGAGGATTCGCAAGGTCATCCCATTTACAACTTCTCTTATGTCGACCAGATTTACGACGGGTTGTTGGCCAAAGGCGTTCGTCCATTTGTCGAGCTAAGCTTCATGCCAAAAAAACTCGCCGCCAAAGATGTTCTCCATGCGTTCTGGTACAAGCAGAACATCTCTCCACCCAAGGACTACGCCAAGTGGGACGACATGATCCAAGCGTTCACCCGGCATCTGGTGGATCGCTACGGCATCAATGAAGTCTCGCAGTGGTACTTCGAAGTCTGGAACGAACCCAACCTCGACTTCTGGGCGGGAGAACCCAAGCAAGCGACCTATTTTGAACTCTATGACCATACCGCCCGTGCGGTTAAGTCGGTGGATTCGCGCCTGCGTGTCGGCGGCCCCGCGACCGCTCAGGCTGCTTGGGCGGACGCATTCATCCGGCATTGCGCGGAAAACAACGTCCCAGTTGACTTTGTTTCAACTCATGTCTATGGCAATGACAAGTCGGAAGATGTTTTCGGGACCAGCGAGAACATTCCACGCGATCGAATGGTTTGCCGGGCGGTAAAGAAGGTGCACGAACAGATTCTCGCGTCAGCAAAACCGAGCCTCCCGCTCGTATGGAGCGAATTCAACGCCAGCTACATGAATGAAACCTCGGTGGCAGATTCAGACTATATGGGGCCATGGATGGCCGACACGATTCGTCAGTGTGATGGATTGGTCGACATGATGTCCTATTGGACGTTGTCAGACGTCTTTGAGGAACAGGGTGTCGTAAAGCAGCCGTTCTACGGCGGATTTGGACTACTCGCCGAGGATTCCATCCCTAAGCCCGCGTTTGCAACTTTTGCGCTTCTCCACAAACTGGGCAATGAACGCATCCCACTTGATTCTGAGTCGGCTTTAGCCACACGCAGGAAAGATGGCACCCGAGTCGTAGCCGTGTGGAATTACTCCGCGCCCGGCGAGACTGGCGCACCTAAGACATTTACCGTGAGATTCAAGGGCGGTCCGGCGGCACATGCTTCGATTTCGCGCGTTAATCCTGAACATGGCGACGTGCGATCTGTATACGAAAAAATGGGTTCGCCACGTTATCCAACCGAGACCCAGATTGACAGTTTACGCAAGGCTGCACGGCTTCCCGCGCCCGAGAGTCGTGATCTGAAAGACGGTGTACTGACGCTCACTTTGCCATCCCACGGTTTGGCGGTAATCGAGGTAAAGTAGATGAATGGACGACTGGCCCGTTCCTCCCAAGAAAATGAATCGGCGCGAGGCGCTCTCACTATTCGGGAAAAGCGCGCTCGCCTTCCCCGTGCTCAACATGGCGCTGCTGGGTCTGTCATGCGCAGGGTCGCCGAAGAACACAGGGAGTGCTGGCGGAACAGGCCCGGAAACAGACGATCAATTCCTTGACCAGATGGAGCAGGGCGCGTGCTTGTTTTTCTGGGAGCGGGCAAGCGCTGCTACAGGGCAGGTTTTGGACCGTGCCTACGCCAGCGGCGGCGCCGATCCCCGCACGGTCTCGAGCATTGCTGCCACCGGATTCGGCCTTACCGCGCTGTGCATTGCCGCCCAACGCGGATATTTACCCAGTTCCCAGGTCCAATCCCGCGTTCTCACAACTTTAAGTTTCATCTGGAACAACTTGCCGCATCAGAACGGCTTCTTCTATCACTTCGTCGACATGAATACAGGGCAGCGTGTCAACCAGTCCGAAGTGTCCTCGATTGATACTTCGATTTTGCTTTGCGGCGTCCTCACTTGTCGGCAATTTTTTCAAAATTCGCAAATTCAAACCCTGGCCGCGCAGATCTATCAGCGGGTGAATTGGCCGTGGATGCTCGATGGCGGAACAACATTCTCCCAGGGGTGGACGCCCGAAGGCGGCTTTCTTACCTCCCGGTATGACACGTATTGCGAACTCATGATGCTCTATCTACTGGCCATCGGATCGACGACTTTTCCCGTGCCGCCCAGTGCGTGGGACGCGTTTGCTCGCCCGACTATCACTTTCGACGGATTCACCTTCATCAGCGGCAATGCTCCCCTCTTCATTCACCAGTATTCCCATGCCTGGTTTGACTTTCGCAATAAGCAGGACGCCTACGCCAACTACTTCAACAATTCCATCGCGGCGAGCGAGGCGCACAAGCAGTTCTGCCTCTCTCTGGCAGGAGAGTTCGTTGACTATGACGATAACCTTTGGGGAATCACCTCCTCGGATTCCCAGAATTACGGATATGTAGCATGGGGAGGGCCGCCCGCCATGGGCCCCATTGATGGATCGATCGTGCCGTGCGCAGCCGGGGGTTCCATCCCTTTTGTCTCGCCCGACTGCATAGCGGTCCTCCGCAATGTCCAGGACAATTACCCGGATGCCTGGCAGCGGTACAGTTTCGTGGATGCTTTTAACCCGTTGACGCGCTGGTATGACACCGACGCGTTGGGAATCGATCTAGGCATTGCCACGCTGATGGCGGAGAATTATCGAACCGCCTTCGTGTGGGATGTCTTTATGAAAAATCCAGAGGTCCAGGCGGCCATGAGCGCGGTGGGATTCAAGTGAGACCGGCAGCTCTTAGAGATAGAGTCTCTCCCAGAAGACATCCCCGTTTGACGCTCTTCCTCAATGCTCCGTATAATTTGTGCGTCTACCCCCAATCAAGGAACTGTGGGTGATCATCACGCTTGTCTGTTCGGCGTGAAAATGCGGGCGTGATACGCGTCTGCACGCTCGGTGTGCAGGCTGATCGCCGAATCACGATCAGTTCGTAGAGCCCGGTGAGTCGAGAGCATCAACGTTCCCGAAAAATCCCGAAGGAGTACAAGGATCCAATGATCAGCAAGTTTGCGCGCATCGCAGCCGTCATGCTCGGTTTCTCTCTCATAGCTTTTGCCCAGGCAGGTCAGCCTGCCGCCACTCCGCCTAACGCGCCTTCCGCTGCTGCTGCAGCCGCGCCGAAGACCGGCACAAAAATTGGCACTCTCAACATCGAGATGGCCGTTCTCGCCTCGAACGAAGGACAGCGCGACCTGGAAGGGCTCCGCAAGAAAGTTGAGCCCAAGCAGAACGACTTGAAGGGCTTGGCTGATGAGATCGACAGCCTCAAGAAGCAGCTCAATGCCCAGCAAGACAAACTCAACGACGAGTCTCGCGACAAGCTCCTGAAACAGATCGAGAGCAAGCAGAAGAGTTTCGACCGCGCCAATCAGGACTTCCAGGAAGATATCCAAGCTCAACAGGGCGAGATCGGAAGTCGCATTCTCACCAAGATGAGCCCCCTCATCGAAAAATACATCACTGACAACGGCTACGGGCTGATTCTTGATACCTCCAATCCGTGGCAGCGAGGCGGCTCCGTTATCGTCTCGGGACCCGCGTTCGACATCACGCAGGCGATCGTCGATGCGTACAACGTCCAGTCCGGCGTGCCCGCGCCTGCTGCCGGTACCAGCCCGGCTAAGCCTGCGGCGAAGGCACCTCCAACCACGGGCGCCAAACCGGCGGCGAAGCCTGCAACTCCGCCGAAGCAGTAGCGACACCGCGGGATCGGTTTTTGTTCCCGCCGCTCTCGATAAAGACCGCGTGCTAACGCGGTCTTTTTTTTGCTGATGATGTTTCGAAAAAGCTGAAGCTTCCCTCGCTCTGCATCTCTGGATCAAATCCAATCCCGCAGGTGTCTGTACTCCCAACGGGCCCGTTCTGGAGGACAACATGTTCAGCGCACTTGAAAACACCTGGGATCAGTCTGCGCGGCGCCGATGGACCACAATCGGTTCGTTCACTCTCCAAGCGCTTGCTGTGAGCTTGCTGCTTGCCATTCCACTGCTCAACGTGCAGGGACCACCGCGGTTGCAATGGATTACCTCTCCATTTTTCTCGCCGCCGCCCGCGCAGGCGCCCGTCACTGCGCAGAACCCGCAGCGATCGATGCATGCTTCCAACATGAGCGGAGTTCATATCATTGCGCCTCCCTCCATTCCGCCAGAAATCGCCGTCATCCATGACGCGGATGTTCCCGCGGCTCCAGCGATCGGTGAATTTGGAGTGCCCGGTGGAACAAACGTTTTTCCACGCGGGGTCCCGGGCGGGTTCAGAGAAACCATTACTGTTGCACCTCCTCCTCCGCCAGTTCCAACGCACCCCTTGCGCATCTCGCATTGGGCCGAAGGTAATCTCATCTATCGTGTACGACCCGCCTATCCGCTGCTCGCCCGGGAGGCGAGAATTCAAGGAGCGGTTAAGTTGCGTGCCATCATCAGCCGCACCGGCACAATAGAGAACCTGACCGTCATGGACGGACATGCCATGCTGGTGACAGCGGCGATTGAAGCCGTCAAACAATGGCGCTACCGTCCGTATTTACTGAATGGTGAGCCTATCGAAGTGGAGACCGAAATCACGGTGAACTTCACGCTCTCCGGGAGCTAGACGGGACATGCCGAAGGGAGCGGGTGGGCGGAATTCATCCAAAGGGGTTTGCTTTTCTCTACGTCTCCGTGTCTCTGTGGTGAGCGTTTCGGCCATTACGACGGTGTGCGGATGAAACTGGTTCGTCAGCATCCCGCGCGACACGCTCGTTATAATCGGATGAGTGAATGCCCCTCGCCTTGATCGTTTAGTCCTTCCCGATCGCCGCTCGCTCGCCCTCGACGGCCGCACCTGGGCGGAGGTTTCGGTTGCCTCCTTGCGGGAGAACTTCCACGTTGTGCAGGACCATGTCGGCGCCGACGTGGCGATCTGTGCTGTCGTCAAAGCCGATGGCTATGGCCACGGTGCCACCGAATGCGCGCTTGCGCTCGAAGCCGAGGGTGCTCCCTGGCTCGGTGTGACCGATGCCGCCGAGGGACGAGCACTCCGCAGCGCCGGCATCTGGACCCGCATTCTGCTCATGACCGGAATCTGGAAGGGCGAAGAGGACAGCATCGTTGCGCACAATCTCACTCCCACCGTTTGGGAGGCCTGGCACGTCGAACGCCTCGAGAAAGCGGCGCGAAAACAGCAGGCCGTCCTGCCCGTCCATCTCAAAGTGGATACGGGCATGAACCGCCTGGGTGTGCCGAACGACGCATTACCGCAGCTCTGCGACAAACTCGCCGCGTGTGAGCACTTGCGCCTCGAAGGCGTGAGTACGCACTTTGCATCGGCCGAAGTGCTCGATGCGCAAGACGCTCCTCGCCAGATGAAACTCTTCGAAGACGCGCTAGCAATTCTTGCCGCGCGTGGGCTCCATCCTCCACTGGTGCACATGAGCAATTCTGCGGCGGTGAGTGCGCGGCCCTCGACGTGGAAGACCATGGTTCGTCCAGGCATCCTGCTCTACGGATATTCGCTTCCGACAATGCGAGGCGGCGAGACGACAGAGCAGTCGACAGCAGACACATTGCTTTCGCTGCGTCCGGTTCTTTCTTGGAAGACCCGCGTTCTTACGGTGAAGGATGTGCCACCGGGACAGGCTGTCGGGTACATGGGAACATACTTGACCAAGGAGCATAGCCGGATCGCCGTCTTGCCAGTCGGCTATGCCGACGGTTATCCGCGCCTGCTCTCGAATCGCGCGCGCGTGATTGTGCGCGGTGAATACGCGCCCGTTGTCGGGCGCGTGTCGATGGATCTCACGATGGTCGATGTCGGCCACATCCCGGGTGTCGCCGTGGGCGATGAGGTGATTCTGATCGGCTCGACCGGTGCAAAGAGCGTGGACGCCGTTGAACTCGCGCGCCTTTGCGAGACCGTTCCTTATGAAATTCTGTGCGGCATCTCGCAGCGCGTGCCGAGAGTTTACAGCTGAGAATTCTGCTTGTGGCCCCGATGCGGGGTTTCGTCAATGGCGCGTCAATGCGTATACGCAACCGGTCAATGCGGCCCGCGTTCCACTCGATGTCTCGATCAATGGCCCCACTCCGGCGTTTGCTATCCTAAAACCAGATGCACTCTCGTTACGGCCAATGGATGCACGATTGGGAGACTCGCCTCACCTCGGTGGATAACAACCGGGTCGTCCGTCCTTTGGAGTGGGGTCTCGAGTGGACAACAAACTGGCCGGGGCGGAATGGCGCACCGCGCGGAGAGTCATCCCGCGAACTGGCCCAATACTTCGCCCGTTTCAACGATCGCATCATTCAGAACAGCGATGAATTCTACGCGTATAAGACGCCAACCGATTTCCGGCTCGAGAACCGCGAAGTCCAGGTCTTCAGTACGCGCGAGGTTCCCGACCCGAAACTCGAAGAAAAAGTCCGTGGCACCTGCGCCGATTTTCTTCGCTTCACTTCGCCGGTCGTGACTCCCTTTCCGGAAAACAATCTTGTCAATGCGCGCTGGTTTCCCGCTCAGGGGCGGCGTGCCGTGGTCGTACTTCCACACTGGAATGCCGATGGCCTCGCCTACAACAGCCTCTGTAGGGTTTTGAACTGGCTGGGAATTGCCGTCCTGCGTCTAAGCATGCCATACCACGACATCCGGCGGCCCGCTGGAGTTCACCGCGCGGACTATGCCGTCTCCGCCAACATCGGCCGAACGATCGACTCCGTGCGTCAGGGTGTCGTCGACGTGCGCTCGTGCTTTGACTGGCTGGAGTCGCAGGGCTACAACCGGCTCGGCATCGTAGGCACCAGCCTCGGTTCCTGCTATGCGTTTATCTCGACCGCCCATGATCCACGAATCCGCGTCGCGGCCTTCAACCACGCATCAACCTATTTCGCCGACGTCGTCTGGCATGGACAGTCGACTCGTCATATCCGCCAGGGGCTCGAAGCGGGAATTGATTTCGAGGAGCTTCGAAACGCTTTTCGCGCAGTCAGTCCAATGGTGTACTTCGACAAGTTCTCGCGCTGGCCGAGGAAGTCCCTCATTATTTATGCGAAGTATGATCTGACCTTCCTGCCCGAGTTTTCGCGGCAGGTCGTGACCGAGTTCGCGCGCCACCATCTCGACCACAAAGTCGTCGTCCTGCCCTGCGGTCATTATTCAATGGGAGAATTTCCATACAACTACATGGATGGATGGAATCTGGCCAGCTTCCTTCGTACGGCGTTTGAAACCGCCGACTGAACCCCTGTGGGGATCACTACGCCGAACCGCCGTTCCAATCTCGGTATTGCGGTATAGTGATCCGCAAATGAAGACTTCGCGTTGTTCTTTCACGCTTCTCGTCTTTCTTTCTACGTTTTGTTTTCTCGCGACAGCCATGGCAGCCGATGCTGCTCCCAGTCATTCCTGGCAATACTTCCGCGTAGGAAACAAGGACGACATCCAGACTCGGCCCGTCGGCGGCTCTGCAATGATGGGCGGCGGCAGCGATCTTGACGAGGCATTTCGCTGGCTTTGCGAGAAGGGAAACGGCGGCGATTTTCTCGTCCTGCGAGCGAGTGGCACCGACGCCTATAACCCATACGTCAATGGACTGTGCAAAGCAAATTCTGTAGCCACCTTGGTCATTCCTGATCGAACGGCAGCAGAAGATCCTGCGGTCTCGGGGATCATCAAGAGGGCCGAAGTACTCTTCATCTCCGGCGGCGATCAAGCGCATTACATCCGCGCATGGAAAGACACGCCTGTGCAGGGTGCGATTAATGCGCACATCGCCGCCGGCAAGCCGATTGGTGGAACCAGTGCGGGCCTGGCAGTCCAGGGAGAATTCGTCTACGGTGCCCTCGGCGACCTGCCCGATGACAATGACCTGGCTTCGACCGACGTTCTGCCGAATCCTTACTTCTCGCGCGTAACACTCATCCGCGGCTTCCTCAGGATTCCGCACCTCGAAAATCTGTTGACTGATTCGCACTTTGCCAAGCGCGATCGCATGGGCCGGACGCTCGGCTTCCTCGCGCGCATTATGCAGGACGGTTGGTCAAAGTCTCCTCGTGAGATTGCTATCGACGAGAAATCAGCCGTGCTGGTTGAACCGGACGGCAATGGGACGATCGTAGGCAGCGGAAAAGGCGCGTTTTTTCTGCGCCCCACGCGCAAGCCGGATATTTGCAAGAAAGATCAGCCGTTGACCTTCCGCAAGATCAGCGTCTATCGCGCACCCACAGGTGCCCATTTCAATCTCGTCAGGTGGAGGGGTGACGGCGGCGTCGCGTATTCGCTTTCGGTGGAAGAGGGAAAGATTGAAAGCACGCAATCCCACGAAGCTATTTATTGAACCGCGGCTTATATGACCCGCAAGTTGTGTGATCTGAGTCATTGAAGAAACACGGACGAAGCCGTAGACTTCACCCGCGTCGTGTGCGACACTTGCGGCCTCTTGCAGTTTGGAAAGTGCACGTTATGAACTGGCATGTTGATTCCCGTTCTCATCTTGGTCTGTTTCAGCGTATCCCCGTTTTAGTCGAGACCGGGAAACTCGAAGCCGGTCTCTGATTCCAGTCCTTTGCGTTCTGCAGCATCCTCGACCGCCTTGTTCGCTGTCCAGCTTTTGACACGGAGTCAGATGAAAGCCAAGGAGCCCCCAATGAGAACGATCCGTTTGCTGGCATTGGTTGTAGCGGCCGTACTGGTCATTTCACCTTTAGTGGTAGCGCAAACGTCGGAAGGCCGAATCCTCGGAACGGTGATGGATCAGTCGGGCGCTCTGCTCACGAACGCAAAAGTGACGATCACCAATACCGCGACCAACCTGAACCACACCGTGAAGACGACTTCCGCTGGGGACTTCTCCGTTCCAAACCTCGAACCCGGAATGTACACGGTTACAGCGGAATCCGCGGGGTTCAAAAAAACTGTGAGCACACCCATCCTTCTGGAAGTTTCCCGTGAAGTGCGTGTTGACCTGAAGCTGCAACCTGGTGCTGTCACCGAGACCATGGTCGTGACTGCCGAAGCCGCGCTGGTGGATACAACGGATTCCACTCTGAACGGCGTCCTCTCGAACAAGGCCATCAATGAACTCCCGGTACAGGGTCGCGACTTTCAGAACCTCCTCGAACTCCATCCCGGTGTCCAGCGCACCCCCGGCGGCGGTTTCCACTCCGTGACATCGAACGGAAATCGTCCAGACGATAACAACTTCTTCATCGACGGTGCTGACGATAACGACGCTTACTACGGCGAAACGGTGGTCAACGACGCGGGAATTCAGGGAACTCCCGCCAGTTTCCTGCCGCTCGACGCTATCCAGGAATTCAATACCCAGGAAAGCCCCTCGGCGGATTACGGAGTGAAGCCGGGTGTGGTGATGAACATCGGGATCAAGTCCGGAACGAACGATATTCACGGTTCGGCCTATTATTTTCATCGCAATGCTGCGTTCGATGCGCGCAACTACTTCGACCCGGCACCGAGTCCCGTGTCCGCGCTCATCATGCACGAATTCGGTGCTTCACTCGGCGGCCCGCTCAGGAAAGACAAGTGGTTTTACTTCTTCAACTATGAAGGCATTCGCGACAAAGTCGGCAATCCGGGAGTGACTGATAGCCCGGTCACCGTTTCCATCGGCGATCCCAGTCACAGCATTGTCGACGCAATTGCGCAGTGCCAGGCAACATCGTCGTGCAGTCAGCTTAGCCTTAGTCTATCCCAGTTGTTCCTGCCCAATCCCGGGTACACGCTCTCGCAGAGCGATCCCGCCGCCATCAATTTTGACTTCAACAATAAGAACCGCGGCGACAATCTCGTGGCCAAAACGGACTACAATCTCTCATCGCATCATGTTTTGAGCGCTCGCTTTATCTACGCAAACACGACCCAGACCGAAGAAGATACGGTTCCGCTTCGGCCGGATTGGCTCTCGACGACCAGTCCGACGACGCAGGTATTCGGTGTGAGCCTGGCATCCACATTCGGCTCGGCTTGGTCGAACGAAGTCCGATTCAGCTACAACCGCTTCAATGAGGCCATTTTCCCCGTCGACCATAATGTCAATCCTTTGGCCTACGGCCTGAATACGGGTGTCACCGATCCGCGATTGTTCGGATTTCCTCGCATCAATCCCGGCACCGACAATTTCAATTACATGGGTGGCAATTCGAGTTGGCCGCTGGAAACAACACCCAGCAAAACCGATAGTTTCTCCGATACAGCCACCTACACCCACGGAAAACATTCCCTCCGCTTCGGCGGCACGTTCCACTATGGAGATGTGAATTATTACCGCGCAGGATACGGCCGAGGACGGATTGATTTCAGCGACCTTACTGACTTCGTCGTGGGTAATGTACGCCGTTGGCGTCTTCTCTACGGTGATCCTTCCCGCAACGTGAGCCAGAAATCTACCGGGTTGTTCGTGCAGGACGACTTCCGGATTCGTTCGAACGTCACGCTCAATCTTGGATTGCGCTATGACATCACCAATCCAATCAAGGACTCGCATGACCTTCTCGCCAATTACGTTCCTGAGCTGAATGGACAGCCCGGCGGTATTATTCAGGTGGGACAGGGCATCAATTCTCCGTACCCAACCAATTACAACAATCTGTCGCCGCGTGTCGGCGTGGCCTGGGATGTCTTCGGCACCGGCAAGACAGTCCTTCGGACCGGGTTCGGCATTATTTTCGAGCAGCCCTCCATTCGCACCTTCATGTTCAACGGCGGAGGCCTCAATCTGAACCCAAGTGGAATCCCTTACGCCACGGATCCCTTTTCAGGCACCCTAACGCAGCCTAAAGGCTCGATTACGTCGTTCTTGCAGGAATCAAACGACGGCAGTCTGATCAACTGGAGTTCTACAGGAGGAACAATTTTCCCCAGTGGATCTGGGATCAACTTCTGCGATGTGCCGGATGACACAGTTCTCAACGGTTCCCAATGCAATGTGTTTGGCGTTGACCAGCACCTGAAAACGCCCTACGTCATGAACTGGAATCTTAATCTGCAGCAGCAAATCGCCAAAGACACTGTGCTGCAGATCGCCTACGTCTCCAATCACGGCGTGAAGCTGTACAGCGTCACCGATATCAATCAGGTGAATCCAACGCTTGATGATGGGTCTGAAGCCTTAGGCCGGCCCCTGAATGAGAATTGTCCCGTGGCGCAGGGCGGCCTCGGATTTGGTGGGCCGTGTTTCCCTTACATCGGCTTCCTGGATTACTTGAGCAACCATTCCAACTCGAACTACAACTCGTTGCAGGTCACCCTGACCAAGAAATATTCACACGGCCTATATCTACTGGCTGGCTACACATGGGCACACGCAATCGACACCGCAACCAGCAATCTGGCGGGCGTACCGCCTGATAGCAACAACTATAACGAAGAGCGTGGCAATGGCGATTACGATATTCGCAACCGCTTCACGCTCTCGGTGACTTATGACTTGCCGT
Organism: Terriglobales bacterium; assembly: GCA_049509215.1. Lineage (GTDB taxonomy): Bacteria > Acidobacteriota > Terriglobia > Terriglobales > Acidobacteriaceae > Acidiflorens. The sequence continues at coordinate 15,092 of JBELAC010000001.1, read as the reverse complement.
CGGTCAAATCGAAATGGCAGATGCTCGAGGGATGGCAGGCGACGAGCATCGTCAATCTGCAGTCGGGCGAACCCTATACGCTCGGCGATTACAACGACGATATCAGCGGCACCGGTGAGTACAACGATCGCTGGACCATGATCGGACCACCCAGCAATATTCACTGGTCGGCCTCGACATCCCTCCCGTACATTGACCCGAATGGGACTCCCGCTCCGTTCAATCTCGATGGTAACAACAACGTTATAAGCGGAAACACCCCCGCAGCTCAATCGTGCGTGAACCAGGCTCTTGCAACGGGAGGTCCGAATGCAGCCAACGAACTCGCCGGCCCGAATGGGTATGACCTGGGTTGTTACGTGGTCGGCAGCAATGTAATTACGCCTCCCGCATTCGGAACCCAGGGCAATATGCGCCGCAATATCTTTCGTGGCCCGAATTTTGCCAATTGGGATTTCTCTCTCTCCAAAGTCTGGAAGATGAACGAACGGATCAGAGTGCAATTCCGGGGCGAGTTTTTCAATATCCTGAACCACACGAACTTCGACGTGTTCAGTATGAACACCGACTTATCATCTCCCAGTACGGTGGGAACGGTTATCTTCACACCCGATGTGGCCTCCTCAAATCCGGTAATTGGCTCGGGAGGCTCACGCCATATTCAGCTGGCGGCGAAGATTATTTGGTAAGAACCGTAGAGGCGGAGACATCTACGGTAAGGGCCACTGCCGCGCGGACAGAGCGGTCTCACTGCTAGCCTTTCTCGTTGGCTCTTTATTTGAGGCCGCGGCGATGGCAACAGTAATTGAAAATAAGAACTTGTGGCAGCCGGACCTGTAAGCCGAATTCTGTCTGCCTTGCGGCAGGACGATCATTCCTCTGGGCCACGCATTACTGCGGGGCTCAAGCGACCTACCCGGAGGTTGTGGCGCGCCGAGCCGGCACGCTCTTCGCCGTCGCTGCAAAATCTTCCTGCAGTCATACCGCTCAGGTCCTTCGACAACCACGAAGGCCTTGCAGCGACGGCGAAATTCCCTCCCTATTTGGTCTTGCTCCGTGTGGGGTTTGCCCTGCCCGCTCGATTACTCGTGCGGCGGTGCGCTCTTACCGCACCTTTTCACCCTTACCTCGCCGTCGTTCCAAGCCCGCATAATTAAGGGGACTCACAACGACGACGAGGCGGTATGTTCTCTGTGGCACTTTCCGTCCAACCGGCTTGAACCGGCCGTCCCGGACGTTATCCGGCACACTGCTCTGCGGAGTTCGGACTTTCCTCTGTTTTGCGACAGCGATCGTCCGGTCCGGCTGCCAACACATTCATTATAGAGCAGGCCAAAAACAGACTTCTCACGCGCGGGCAATCTCGTCTTCGATCCGCCCGACTGGCTGCGATTCTGGGTGGGTTTCCTCTCGCTTCAAAGCGATAGACTTGTCAGACCCCTCCTTAGTGCGATCTTTGAGAATCAAAGACTTAGCGGGAAAATCCGCCAGGTCTTTGAAAAATAAGGACTTAGAAATAAAGTATTTATAAATCAGAGACTTGGAGAGTATTCGCGCTTATGTTGTCGGCGTTTCCTTCGGAGGCAGCACGAAGCAATAGACGAGCAGCGCGACTCCAACCAGGGTCGGGATCAGCCCGACCAGGTAGACCGGTTCCTCGTGCTCCATCCCATGGAGAAACAACATCATGCCGATGCCGACGGCGAGGGTGATCAGGCCGCCGAGTTTCATTCCCTCAAGGCGCCGGCGGACGGCATTCCGGTTCTGCTCCCGCAGATATTCCAGCGCCGATTTGGCTGACTCGCCGGAGCTTTCGGCAATCTTCTTCAGAGCGTCTGAGGTGTAATAGGCCTCACGTTCCTTGCGGCGGGCGTCCGACCATGACGCCACGGCGAGGAATGAAAACAATGCAATGCTGCCCACGATCGGCACCATGATGCCGACGATCGGAATCCAATTGTCGCCAATGTTCTCCATTCGGAACCTCCAACCTTGATTTTCTGCCTGCGTTGGGTACGACCGAGGGAACCGGGCAGCGGTTGCACTTTTTTCTCTCGCGGCCCGACGGGAAAATAATGCAACCGCAGCGGCCCGTGCTTTGTCGTACCCTTTGGATGGAGTTTCCGTGAGCGCCAGCGACGATCAGAACGCGGTCGAGCGAGTATTGGCGGGGGATATTTCCGCTTTCGAAGACATCGTTCACCGCTGGCAGGGTCCGCTCGTGAACCTGGCCTATCGCTTCTGTCGTGACCGTGGCCGAGCTGAAGAAATGGCGCAGGAGGCGTTTCTGCGGGCCTACCGTGGCCTCAAGCAATGGCGAAGAGAAGCGGCTTTTTCTACCTGGCTATTCGCTCTGGCCACCAATTTCTATCGTTCGGAATTGCGCCGCATTCCCGCGCGTACGGTTTCGATCGACGACGTGCACGAACCGATAGACCCGCGCGCTTCTGATGGCGGACTCGAAGCCGCCGATCGCGATCTGGCCGTGCGGCGCGCCGTCTTCGCATTGCCCGCGAAATACCGGGAGGCGTTGATCCTTTTTTATTTTCATGAGATGGATGTCCCCGCCGCGGCCCTCAGCCTGGGCGTGCCCGAAGGCACATTCAAAGCGCATTTGTTTCGGGGACGCGAAATGTTGCGCAGTAAACTTCCACGGATGCTGGCGATGCCGCATCTGAAGGAGGCGTGATGAATAAAGAACGCAAGATGCCCGAAGGAGGCACGATGAGCGACTCCGAGATCGACCATATTCTTTCAAGGCAGGACGAAATCCTGCCCTCATCGGGATTCGCTGTCTCCGTCATGGAAGCCGTGCGCCAGGAAGCCGCCGTGCCTCCGCCGATTGCGTTTCCATGGAAGCGCGCGCTGCCGGGCCTGGCGGTTGCAGTTCTCGTGCTGGCAGTGGTCGGGTTCGTGGGACTCTCCGCCATCGTGCAGGCCGGTCGCAGTGCGATCTCGCAACCCATCAGCGCCGCTCCTGCTCCGCTTTCTTCCATCGTGCCGCAAGGCGCGGGAGGTTCCGCTGCATTTTGGACGATTGTCTCCCTGCTCGCGGCATTCGTTTCTGTGAAACTTTCCACGCGGCTTGCGGCCGGGAGATCGTGAGCCAAGAGCTCATGCCTTTCGCAGCTACCCAAAGAAACGAGTGGCCCATTCAAGCTAGTTTTTTGCTTGAGTGGGCAGTTCGCCGGTTACCGATTTTGGAGTCGGCACCCGGCGGCGGCCTAACTTTTCAGAAACCACGAACATAACATCCTCAAGCTGTTGAAGCCTCCGCGCAGTCGATTTCCCGCATTGTCCTGCTAAACTCAGAGCCGGGATCGAGCGGCTCTGCTCCGTTTTTAGAACCTAGCCCCGAGCCCACAGCCGAAAGCCGAGCGCCGGAATCATGCACATCTCCGAAGCCATGAAGATCGCGTTGCTGTCGCTCTGGGCGAACAAGCTGCGCTCGGCGCTCACGCTGCTGGGAGTGGTCATCGGCGTCGCTTCCGTGATCGCCGTGGTCACATTTGTCAGCGGCATTAATGGCTACGTGGCGGAGAAGATCCTTAATCTGGGCGCGGACGCGTTCATCATGTGCAAGGTTTCGCCGGCGACCACCAACATCGAGCACTTCTTGGAAGCCCAGAAACGCAAAGACCTGACCCTGGATGACTATCGCGCGGTGCGCGAGGGATGCAAGCTCTGCAGGTACGTGGGCGCGTATGCCTTCAACATGAATGGCCATGTGAAATACGGCGAGCAGGCGCTCAGCGACACCATGGTGTGGGGGATGACGCCGGCGGTTGCCGTGACGCGGGACATCGATATCGATGTCGGGCGCATGTTCGGAGAATCGGATCTGGAACATGACGCGCCCGTCGCTGTGATCGGCACCGACGTGGTGGACAACCTGATGCCGGGCGTCGATCCGCTGGGAAAGGAAATACGCGTGGACGGATGGACATATCGCGTTGTCGGCGTTGGAAAAAAGAAGGGCTCGACGCTGGGACAAAGCGCCGACAACTATGTGTTCCTGCCCATGACCACGTGGATGAAACAGTTTGGCACTCACAATATGAACATGCGCATCGCGGCCAAGGCGGCGGGCTCCACGATGGACGCGGCCATGGACGAGGCGCGGGTGATTGTGCGGGCGCGGCGGCACGATGCTCCGGGCAAAGACGACTCGTTTGACATGGAAAACAACAGCAGCCTGATGAGCATCTGGTCCGGCCTGACGGGGACGTTTTTTGTGGCCATGGTGGGGATCGCCGCGATCTCGATGGTGGTGGGCGGGATCGTCATCATGAACATCATGCTGGTTTCAGTCACGGAACGCACGCGTGAAGTGGGCATTCGCAAAGCGATGGGCGCAAAGCGCAAAGATGTGCTGCTGCAATTTTTGATTGAAGCGGTGATTCTGTCTTTGACGGGAGGCTTGATCGGAGTGCTGCTGGGCATCGGCGTAGCTAAGGGCGTAACCCTGGCGATTGGGATGCCGTCCGCGATCAAGCTTTGGGCGGTCTTTGCCGGACTGATCGTCGCGGGAAGCGTCGGCGTCTTTTTCGGCGTCTATCCGGCGCGGAAAGCCGCGAGGCTGGACCCGATCGCGGCATTACGTTTCGAAATGTAAGAAAGGCATAAAGGCATTTGTTTCTCGGCGCTCTCTGCGTCTGGGCGGTGAAAAAAGGAAATGATAGGCAGAAGCGAATTCGGTGAAATCATCACGATGGCGCTGGATACGATCCGCACCAACAAGATGCGCTCCGGCCTGACCGTTCTTGGCATCGTGATCGGCGTGGCGGTCGTGATCGGTATCTCCTCGATCGTGCGCGGTCTCAATGACAACGTCAATGCCACCATCAGCGCCATGGGATCGAACATTATTTTCGCTTTCCACATGCCCATCACCTTCGGGCGGCCGACCGAGGAATTACGCAAACGCAAGGAACTGACGTTCGAAGATGCGGAAGCGATGAAGGACTTGCCGCACGTGAAAGCCGTGACGGCCGGTCTCCAGTATGCCGAGCCGCAGTTCGGCACTGGCACATACGTTGTGAAGTACGGAAACCGCAAGGCCAAGCAGACGATTCTCGAAGGGGACACCGCCTCCTGGAAGGATGTGTTCGACCTCGTCATCAAATCCGGACGCTGGTTCAACACGATCGACGACGATCGGCGCGCTTCGGTCATCGTCCTTGGCTCGGACACGGCGGAGGAACTGTTCGGCACCTCCGAGCCGCTCGGCAAGGAAATCAACATCGAAGGCCAGTTGTTTCAGGTGATCGGCGTGGCCGACAAACTCAAGAGTGCGTTCGGCGGTGGCAAGAATCCCGACGATAACAAGGTCTATTTCCCGCTCTCCACGTTTCACAAACTGCACCCCGAACTCAAGCAGCACTTCATCAGCGTGAAAGCGACGTCGCACGACGATATGCCCAAGGCGGTCGATGAGATGCGCGAACTGCTGCGGCGGCGGCGGCGCGTGGCGCCCGACAAGCCGGACAATTTCGCGGTGTTCACGCAGGATTCGCTCTCGGAGGTGTGGAGCCAGATTACGGGCGCAATTTTTATCTTTATGTTCGCGGTTTCGAGTGTGGCGCTGATTGTCGGCGGCGTGGGCGTGATGAACATCATGCTCGTCTCCGTGACCGAGCGCACGCGCGAGATTGGAGTGCGCAAGGCGATCGGCGCGCGCAAGGGCGATATCCTGCTGCAATTCACGCTGGAAGCAATCACACTCACTGCCATCGGCGGCGTCCTCGGCGTGCTGTTCGGCGCCCTCATTACATTCGGCATCCGGATGATATGGGACTCTCTCCCGGCAACGATGTCGGTTTTCTGGGCCAGCTTCGGCTTTCTTTCCGCCGCCGCCGAGGGTCTGCTATTCGGCATTTACCCGGCATGGAAAGCGGCCAATCTCGATCCGATCGAATCGCTGCGCTACGAATAGCGGTGCAGTTTTCCGCGTGGAACGCCCAACCTTTGGTAGCCTAAGCACGGACAATGCACGTTACCCCAAGAGCCGTCCTGGAAGCCGTGACTGCGCTGGCCACGCTTGCGAGCTTGGCATTTTATTTGCTTTCGGGGATTGGGCTAGCCAGCTTTTTGCGTGATCGCCGAAGGCAATTGCGGGCCAGCCAGGCTGTGGATTCCGTTCCGCCGGTGTCGATCCTGAAGCCGTTGAAAGGCGTTGACCCTGAAATATGGGAGAGTTTCTGCAGTCACTGCGAGCAGGAGTATGCGGAGTTCGAACTGATCTTCGGCGTCGGTGATCCGGCCGATCCCGCGTGCGAAGTTGTGAGGAAGCTGCAGGCGAAATATCCTGCGCGGGCGATTACGTTGGTTGTCTGCGGGCGAGCGCTGGGGACGAATATCAAAGTCAGCAATCTTGCGCAAATGCTGCCCAAAGCACGATATGAAATTCTGCTGGTGAACGACAGCGATATTCGCGTCGCACCAGATTACTTGCGGCAAGTCGTCGCGCCGCTCGCGGATGAACGAGTAGGACTCGTGACTTGCCTTTATCGGGCACAGCCTGCAAGGACTCTGGGATCTCGGCTTGAAGCACTCGGCATCAGCACCGACTTCGTGCCCGGCGTGCTGAGTGCGAGATTTCTAGAGAACGGTTTGCATTTCGGACTCGGGTCGACTTTGGTATTTCGCCGCCGCGATCTGAAGGCAATCGGAGGATTCGAGTCGTTTGTCGACTACCTCGCCGACGACTACGAACTGGGCCGGCGCATCGCCGCGACGGGCAAGCGTGTCGAACTGAGTGCGGCGACCGTCGATACATTTCTGCCGGACTATACGCTGGCTCAATTCTGGCAGCATCAACTGCGCTGGTCGCGCACGATCCGCGACGCGCGACGTTTCGGTTATCTCGGCCTCGCATTGACGTTCGGATTGCCGTGGTCATTGGCGGCGCTGATTGTTTCGGGCGGAGCAGGCTGGGCGTGGGCGCTCTTTTTGCTGACTACGAGTGTGCGCCTGATGGTGGGCCTTCGCACCGCGAGATCGGCGCTGCAGGACCCGTACGCCGGGAGCAATGTTTTTCTGTTGCCGCTGCGCGATCTGGTCGCGCCCATTGTGTGGGCTGTTGCACTGCTGGGGAACCGCATTCATTGGCGCGGAGACGATTTTTATCTGAAGAATGGACGACTGTCGAGAGTTTCGCGGGCAGTGTCCGTTTCGTCAAAAACCTCGAACTGAGAAACCGAGGTTTGCTCTGTGATCCTCCGTGTTCCCCGTGGCTATTGTTTTTGATTTCCAAGCACGGTATTGGGCCGGTTCGAATAAATCGTCTTCCCGCCGCGCTGCGCGATTACATAACTCGTCAATCCCTTCAATGCCGCCGGATCATCCTGATCTGTCCACAAGAACACGCGCCCCGGGCGATTCCACAAGCGCACAAAAGAGTCTTGTGTCTCCCAAATGCGCGGCGCATCCGGAAATTGCGCGCCGTACCACATATTTCCGCCGGGCGTATGCAAGCTGCGGAGAGGGAAGCCGCCGTAAAAATTCAGGGTAGACGCATTTTCATAAAGGCCGGTCGCTATGACCTGATCTCCCGGGCGATACTGCGCCTGAATCGCCATCGCCAGGTCTTTTGACGAAATGATGGGAGAGAAAATTCCGAAAGCGATTCGCACGCACGACAGTACGACCACCATCATCAGCACCAGCGCACCGTTCGCCGCGCCGGCGGGTCCGCGGTGGCGAAGCCACCAGTTCACCGGTGTGCCGACCAGAAATGCCAGCGAGAAAAGGAACAGTGGTAATCGGAATGCTCCCATCGCTTGCGGCGTCAGATCCAGAAAGTGGCCAAATGAGAGCGCATAGTCCTGCGGGTTTTTCCTGAGCAGATCGGAAAGGTCCGTCCCGGGCGCGGGCGTCTTCGAGAACAAAAGCAGGGCAAACCCCGCGACTGCGATGATGATCCCTACCACCATCAATATTCCGGATGAGATTCTTCCAGCACGCCTTTCCCGGCTACCCTGCGCAGACGCTCTTTCCCGCTGCAACCATCCTCCGACCAGCAGCGCCATCCCGGGGATTGCCGGAATTGTGTAGTATTCCTGCCGCGTCGAAAAACTGAAGAAGCCAACGATCACGATGCTCCACAGGAAAAACAGCAAACATGCGCGCTGCCGCCTTGTCATCTGCCCGCGAAACTCCCGCCAGCGCCGCGGCACTTCCCGCAGAGCCTGCGGAAGAAATACCGTCCATGGAATCAGCCACAAAACCAGCAATGCCCAAAACAAAAGTAAAGGAACCGTGTCATAGTCGTGCGGCATGCGCGTTCCCAGGAACCGCCGGATGTGCTCATTCACGAAATAAAACCACAGGAATCCGCGCACGTGGCCCTGCGCCGGATTGCGCAGTTCTGCCAGAATGTGCCAGGGAGCAGCGATGGCCAGAAAAACGAGTGTGCTCGAGATCAGCCGCAGCCGGAAAAAATGCCGCAGAGTTCCCGTCAACAGCAGGTAAAGTCCAATCGCTCCCGCCGGAAATACCAGACCGATCAGCCCTTTGGTGAGTACGTTGAGCGCGCAGACGGCTGCCAGTCCCCAGCAAATGGCGCGCGAGGGCTTCGGCTGTTCCAGAGATTCCAGGAAGAGCCAGAAAGTGAGCGTCAACCACAATCCGACTAACACGTCTGGGATTAAAAATCGGGTGAACAGAAACGGACCGAGCGCTGTGGCCAGCACCAGGCCCGCGTCCAATCCGCCTTCGCTGCCAAAAGCCCACCGGCCCATTCCGTACGTGGCCAGAATCATCGCCAGCACACCGAGCATCAGAGGAAACCGCGTGCTCCACTCGCTGATGCCGAATACTTTGTAGCTGATCGCGACGCTCCAATACATCAATGGAGCTTTTTCCAGATAGCGCGCGCCGTTTACATAGAGTGTGACCCAGTCGTGGCGCTGCAGCATTTCGCGCGCTGCCTCGGCGTGCACCGTGTCTGCGTCATCGAGCAGCGCCGGATGAGACAGGCCAACCATATAAATTGCCAACCAGAGCGCGACCAGCACGAGCGCAAGAATCCGCCAGTCCGCAAACAAGCGGTTTGGTTGGCCAGCCGGCACGGCCGGCATCGGTTCTTCCTCGAGAGTCGCTGCAGAATTCATTCGCGAACAATTCATCATATTGGAGAGCGGGCCGCTCCGCCGCTACTCCACCACATCCGCGTCCAGCACTCGTTCCTGTTCCAGATAATGCGAAACCGCATACTGGGCCAGGAGGGGAGTCTGAAGGCGAATTTCAGCGCCGATCCATTCACCCTTTCCGTGAGGTGTGTTCGCCGAGTGCCTGCACGTACCGCTAGAACCGAACTGGGGGCCAAATGCGGCACTCTCGATCTGATCGAACTGCTTGAGGTTGCGCCACGCCTCATCGCCAACGGTCCCAGCGACATCGAGTTTTAACCGCACCGCCGACATTTCTCCGCCATTTTCGTCGACAAACTCTCAGATGCCAAAATCTAGTCCGCCGCTGCCGTCCTGGCAACCCGCGCGCCGGCCACTTCGCGATAAATTTCCAGAATTCTCGACACGGAGATCTCCCACGAAAATCGTTGTGCCTGCTCATATCCGCGCTGTTTCATCCGTTCGCGAGTTGTCGGGTCGAGCAACGCCTTGTGCAAAGCTCGTCGTATCTCGAACACATTCTCCGGATTCACCATCAACGCCGCGTTGCCCACCACTTCGGGCAAACTCGAAGTGTTCGACGTCACCACCGGCGTCCCATGGGCCATGGCCTCCAGTGGCGGCAGCCCGAAGCCCTCATACAATGACGGGAACACAAAAATCTTGGCTACATCGTAGAAAATGCGCAGCACTTCAATGGGCACAAATCCCAGGAAGCGCACATCATTCTGCACGCCGCCGCTCACCACCGTGCGCCGCAGGCGAGGATTATTCGACATGTCGTCGCCGATGATGATCAGTTTCAAATCTTCGAACCGTCCCTCCTTGGCCAGTTCGCTCTTGAGCGCCGAGAAAGCCTCGATAATGCGCACCACATTCTTATGGGGACGGATTGCGCCTGCATACAACAGGAAGGGATAGTTCACCTGATAACGCTGCGCGATCAAGGCGCGGTCCGCGTCGCTGGCATGGCCACGCAGAAAACGCTCGTCGATCGCGTTGTACACGACTTCGATACGCTCGTCGGGAATGGCCAGTAACTTATGAATTTCGTTTTTTGTGAATTGCGATACGGCCATCACCCGCGCCGACCCGCGCAGCACGCGCCGCGTCAGATAAAAATGCAAACTCCGCCGCAAACTGGATAGATTCCGCGATCCATACATGTGCTCCAGCAGATCGTGCACGGTCAAAACGTAGGGACACCCCAACCCGCGCGGCATCCAGAATAGGTGGGGAATATGCACGACATCGAACTGCAACCGGCGCACCGCGGCGCGGAAATCGACATATCCGGAAAACGTGTGATCGGGTTCCGCTAATGGCACGGAGTGGAAGTTCCCCGGCAGCGGCCCGAATTCCGACATCTTCGCGGGCGATCCGATCAGGAAATACTTGTTCTCGCGGTCCAGTTGCGCGAGTGTCCGGACCACGTTGCGGATGTATGTGCCAACCCCGAATTCCGTCATGCGACGGATGTCGATGGCAACCTTCACGAGGAGAATTTAACCATAAGGAACACAGAAGGGCACAGTAAATTCATGAGGAGGAGTCCCTAGATGTCCGGCTGTAATTCGTTCCTACGAATCTCGCCGGGATCGCTGTCGATCTCATAGATGGCCGATTGAGTTCGCCGACCGGTTACGCCCTTACTTCCGCCTGCGCCCGTGCGCGCCGTTCCGCATACAGCGGAAATTCTTCTGACAGCGCCAGCACATGCTTGCGTATTTTCCCCAGTGTCACTGAGTCTGTCCGATGCTGCAGAGCTTCCGCAATCCAATGCCCGATCTGCCGCATCTCGGGTTCTTTCATTCCGCGGGTAGTCAATGCCGGAGTCCCGATCCGAATCCCGCTTGGCCTCATCGGAGGATTCGTGTCGAAGGGGATCGCGTTCTTGTTGACGGTGATCGCCGCTTCGCCCAGCGCTTTCTCGGCTTCGCTGCCCAGCATGCCCTTGGCGAACACGTCCACCAGCATGAGGTGCGTGTCCGTGCCGCCGGAGACGATCCGGAAGCCCTCGGCCGCCAGCGTCTCCGCCAGCACTTTGGCGTTCGAAACGATCTGACGCGCGTAATCCTTGAAGCTGGGCTGTGAAGCCTCCAGGAAGCACACTGCTTTCGCTGCCATGATGTGCACGAGCGGGCCACCCTGCAATCCAGGAAATACGACTTTGTCAATGGGCGCTGCGAATTCCTGTTTGCTCAGGATCATCCCCGATCGCGGCCCGCGCAGCGTCTTATGCGTGGTTGAGGTCACGATGTGCGCGTGCGGCACGGGCGAAGGATGCGCTCCTCCAGCGACCAGTCCAGCGAAGTGAGCCATGTCGACCAGGTAGAGAGCGCCGACTTTATCCGCAATCTGGCGCATGCGCGCGAAGTCGATAATTCGGGGATAGGCACTCCCCCCACCAATGATCAGCTTCGGCCGTTCTTGCACCGCGAGCTTTTCCAGTTCGTCGTAGTCGATCGTCTCGGTTTCCTTGGTTACGCCATAGGGAACGATCTTGTAGGTCTTGCCGGAAAAATTCAGATGATGCCCATGCGTCAAATGCCCGCCATGCGCCAGGTTTAGGCCAAGAATGGTATCTCCCGGCTGCAGGACGGCCGCGTAGGCTTCCTGGTTCGCCGACGATCCCGAATGCGGCTGTACGTTGGCATGTTCGGCGCCAAACAATTTCTTCGCCCGCTCGCGAGCTAACTCCTCGACCACATCGGTAAATTCGCACCCACCGTAGTAGCGCTTTCCCGGATAGCCCTCGGCATACTTGTTCGTGAACACCGATCCGGCAGCCTCGAGCACCGCTTCGCTGACAAAATTTTCAGAGGCAATCAGTTCGAGGCCCTCATGCTGGCGGCGCTCCTCATTGCTAATAGCAGCCGCAATCTGCGGATCAACTTCATAGAGTGGACGAGACATAGCGTTGTTTTTCATGAGCATTTACCTGTGTCTGATTGTAACGCGCACGTGCAGGCCGGAGAAGCTGACGGTGTCCTGCGGATCCTTTGAGAGTGCCCCGCCCTAACGTCGCGTGTTTGCGACGTTAAGCAGCCGGGGCTGGAAAGGGTAGAATCAGCAATTCATGCCCCGTAAAAATGCCCCAAACTTCCCCGATCCAGGACTTTGCGGGAAATGTCAGCACGCTCGCCGGGTCGAGTCCGACCGCGGCTCGGTTTTCTATCGGTGCGAGCTATCACTTACCGATCCGCGCTTTGCGAAATACCCGCGCTTGCCAGTATTGGCCTGTGACGGCTACCGGCCAGAAAAACTCTGACGCCCGGACGCCCGGTTCGGTGCTTGAGCCAGAACTCAGAACCAGAATTTTTTTGCCGAGACTGAGAACTGAGAACTCAGACCTGCCTCTAGAATTCCAGCGTGACAAATCGAGCCGTTCGACTCCCCGTGTTCGTCAGTGTATGTGTGTAGCCTCCGAGAATCCATTTGACGTCGCCGGATTTGAACTTTGCCGACACTGGCCCTCTTCCCTCCACTTCGCTGCGCAGTTCAAGATCGCTGACCGCGACTAGCAAATGCGGCCCCTCATGATGATGGCTGGGGACGGTCGCTCCCGGATCAAGGTTCACTTCGGATACACGCACACCGTCTTTCACAAAAAGGATCTTGCTGCTAACGCCGGGAAATGTCGTCTCGCCGGTTTCCTGTGGCCAGTGCGAAGGTTCGGTCCGGCCCTTTTCATCCTGAAGCAATTCGATCGTCACGTTGCGAAACGGAGTGTCGGAAAGATTCCTCGCAATATGAGCGAAATTCCCCGGTGTAAAACGGGTTTCTCCGACGGCAAGTTTCACTTCCACCGGAGCCTTGCCTTCGACTTCATTCGAAATGCGAGCGCTTCCTAGCGTGACGTACACATAGTCATGCCGGTGCCGGTGCATCAGCGTCGGCGCATGCGGCGCAACCTCGACCCGAAACACACGCACATATTCATTTTCGATCGCCAGGTGATGCGAAGGTTCGGAGGTGATCTCGACTTCGGTCGCAGTCTGCGCGGCCAGCAGCGGGATCAACAGGAAGAAGAGGCAAAGAACGCGCTTCATGGCGGGGATTGTAGCACCGGGTTGGGCGCGGCACTCAGCCCGAATAAACGACCGTCCCGCTGACGATCGTTGCTACCACTTTGCCGGTCAGCGGCCAGCCATTGAAAGGCGTGTTCTTTGACTTTGAGCGCGACTTGGACGCTTCGAAGGTCCACTTCTTTTTCGGGTCGAATACCGTGACATCCGCATAGGAGCCGCGCACCAGCGAACCGCGTCCGCGCAGGTCGAAGCAGCGCGCTGGGCCAGCCGTGAATAGTTCCACAATGCGTGCCAGTGAAATTCGCTTGCCCACGTGCAATCGCGTGATTGCGAGTGCGAGCGCCGTTTCGAGTCCGGTGATGCCGAAAGCGGCGCGCTCGAATTCCATCTCTTTTTCGTGCGCCGCATGGGGAGCGTGATCGGTGGCAATCGCGTCCACCGTGCCGTCGGCCAGTGCAACCAGAATCGCTTCGAGATCGGAAGCCGAGCGCAGCGGCGGATTCATCTTGTAGTTGCTGTCATAGTCGGGCATGTCCGCGTCAGTCAGCGTGAAATGGTGGGGTGTGACCTCGAACGTGACACGTGCTTTCGCGCGCTTTCCGCGGCGAACCGCCTTGAGCGCGTCGGAGGTTGAAAGATGCGCAACGTGCAACCGCGCGTTTGGAATTGTCGTTGCCAATTGCACGTCCCGTTCAACGACAGAAGCTTCAGCAGCTGCGGTCATGCCGCGCAGACCGAGGCGGAACGATCGCGCTCCCGCATGCATCGAGCAATTCTCGGTCATACGCGTATCTTCGGCGTGCTGCACGACTGCAAAATTCAGTTCTCCGCCGAGGATGAGCGCTTCGCGCATGACCGTGTCATCGAGAATCGGCTTGCCATCGTCGGTCACAGCGATGGCGCCGGCCGTTTGCAGCGCGCCGAAATCGGTAAGCACTGTTCCCTTGCTCGCTCGCGTGGCGGCGGCAATCGGAAAGACATTAACAACGGCTCCTCGCTCGGGGAGCCGCATCCACTTGACCCAATCGGCGGAGTCTACGATCGGACTCGTGTTGGGCATGGCGCAGACCGAGGTAAATCCCCCGGCCGCCGCCGCTGCAGTTCCGGTTGCGATTGTCTCTTTGTGTGCTTGGCCGGGCTCGCGCAGATGCACGTGCAGATCGATGAAGCCGGGCGCAACGATGAGTCCCCGGGCATCGAACTTGTGATCCGCACCTTTGATCTTGTGCGGAGGCGCAACTTCCGCGACGCGGCCATCTTTCAGCAGAACGTCCATGGGCGCGTCGATGCGAGCCGCGGGGTCAATGAGATGGCCGCCATGAATCAGCAGGCTGGATGTGTTTCGAGTCATATCGCGCTCTTTGCCGACCTCTTATCCACGGATTGACGCGGATCAACGCGGATCTTTTTTCTTTCATTGTCATACACGAGACGATGAAACTGTGCATCTGGTCCGAAATTCAGCAGTCGGCCGACCTCTATTTCAGTTGCGCGCAGATAATTCAAAAGCTGCTTCTCCCATGCGGCCTCAATTGCGCGTCCAGCTTTCAGTTCAACGATGACTTTATTGTCGACAAGAATATCGGCTCGAAAATCCCCGACCTGTTGCCCGCGAAACCAAACGGGGACTCCGACTTGCCGTTGGAAGAAGACCTGATGCTCCGCGAAGGCGACCCCCAATGCCTGCTCATACACCGACTCCAGAAACCCATGCCCTAACTCGTTATAAACGTCGCAAAAGATGCCGATGATCTTCTCAGTTAGTTCTGAGTGCATTAATCCGCGAGCATCCGCGCAAATCCGTGGAGAAGAAGTTGCGCTCATCGCATCTTCCCCATAGCCCGCGCCAGGATCGCCATCCGCGTCGGTACTCCGTTGCGCACTTCTTCCAGAATGCGCGCCTGCGCTCCGTCGGCTACTTCGCTCGTCA